>DAITQH010000164.1:0-2772 GCA_036833175.1 Candidatus Dormiibacterota bacterium | reverse complement strand
CCGAGTTCAAGGGACACCTGGGCGAGTCTCCCGACATGCTCGCCGACTGGTTCGATGCGGCGGACAGCGCCCAGCTGTTAATGGGCAAGGTGATCGTGTACACGACGATGTCGTACTCGGTCGACGCTACGGATCAGGCGGCGGCAGGCCGAGCGGACCGCGCGCGCACGACGTACGCCCAGCTGGGCGCCGCCATGGCCTTCGCGGTCCCGGAGATGATCTCGATCGGCTTTCCGAAGCTCCGCAAATGGGTGACCAACTCCCCCCGGCTCGGCCACCTCGGACATCTCGTCGACCGCCTGGAAAAGTTGCAGAGCCACGTTCGCAGCCCCGAGGTTGAGGAGCTCCTGTCTCAGGCGTCCGATCCGCTCGCGACCGCGCTCTCCGTGCATTCGGTGCTCGCGAACACCGACCTGAGATTCGCGCCCGCCCGGGGCGCGGAAGGCGAGGAGGAGGTCGCCCAGGGGACGATCGGAGCGCTGCTGACAAACCCGGATCGTGAATTGCGCCGCACGGCTTTTGAAAGCTATGCCGATGCGCACATCGCAATGCAGCACGCCATGGCGGCGAACCTCGCGGCCGGGGTCAAGCGCGATGTCTTCTACTCACGCGCGCGTGCGTACGCGTCCTCTCTCGAGGCTGCGCTGGAGCCCAACCACATCCCTGCCGCGGTTTTTCACCACGTCATCCGAGCTTTCCGCGACAACCTGGGGACGTGGCACCGCTACTGGCGAGTGCGGCGCCAGGCCCTTGGCCTTACTGCTCTCGAGCCATACGACGTGCAGGCGCGTCTCGGGTCGTTCAAGCGGAAGGTTCCGTACGAGGAGGCTGTGGACTGGATCTCCGAAGGCGTCAAGTCGCTCGGTGACGAGTACGTGAATGTGCTGCGCAAGGGTTCGCTCGAGGAGCGGTGGGTCGACATCTACCCCAACAAGGGGAAGCGCATGGGAGCCTTCTCAACGGGTACGCCGGGGACCTATCCATTCATTTTCATGAGCTACAACGACGACATCTATGCGATGAGCACGCTCGCTCACGAGCTTGGGCACTCGATGCATTCGTACTACACACGCAAGACGCAGCCTTTCGTCTACTCCAGCTACGGACTGTTTCAGGCCGAGGTGGCTTCCAACATGCACCAGGCGCTGACACGGCGCTACCTGCTTGCCACGCACAAGGATCCCGAGTTTCAGATCGCTGTGATCGACGAGGCGATGGCCAACTTCTATCGCTATTTCTTCATCATGCCGACACTGGCGCGCTTCGAGCTGGAGATTCACGAGCAGGTAGAGAAGGGGATGGCACTGACCGCCGACTCACTCAACCGCCTGATGGCCGATCTCATCACAGAGGTCTATGGCTCCGAGGTGGAGGTGAGTGAGCGCAATCGCGATCGCATCGGTTCGACGTGGGGCCAGTTTCACACCCACCTCTACAGCAACTTTTACGTATTCCAGTACGCGACCGGGATTGCAGGCGCCAACCACTTGGCCGAGAAGGTCGCCGCAGGCGATGCGGGTGCTGTGCGCAACTACCTGGCCTTCTTGAAGAGCGGCGGCTCGATGTACCCGCTCGAAGGGCTCAAGCTGGCGGGCGTCGACATGGCATCGCCCGAACCTGTCACGTCGGCTTTCGCAGCCCTCGCCGATATGGTGGACCGCCTCGAGGAGCTGGTGGCCGCCCGGTCCTGACTACCTAGATAAGCCTCAGCAGTGCTGCAGTCGCGGCGGCCGCCACGATGACCACGAGAAAGGGAGCGCGCAGGAGGACCGCAACCACCGCGACCCCGATGGCCGCCGCACGCACGTCAAGGACCAGGTGCTGCCCCGACGAAAAAGTCTGGGTCGCGACGAGGGCGGCGAGCAGGGCGACGGGCAGCAGTGGAACTGTGCGCTGGATGCGGACGTCCTGCAGCCATCGGGCGGGCAGCGAGAGCCCGGCCAGCTTCAAGGCATAGCAAGCGGCCGAAGCGACCAAGACACCTGCCCAGATCATCTGGACTTTCCAACGAGCCCATACAAGGCCACGAGCGCGGCGACGATGAGGAGAGGGATCCCCGCCGGCACGAAGGGCAGGCAGAACAGCGCCACGATCCCTGCCGCCATCGCAACGGCCAGGGGCTCGCGTGCCCGAAGGCGTGGAGCCAGCAGGGCGAGGTACGCGGCCGGAGGCGCTGCATCGAGACCAAAGACTTTGGGATCGGGGATTGCATTCGTCGCGAGCGCCCCGATAAAGGTGCCGAGATTCCAGAACAAGAACAGCAGCAGCCCCGTCGCCCAGAAAGCAAGCCGGCCTTCCCTTTCCGTGTCGCGCGCGATCGCCATCGCCGTGCTCTCATCGATGACGAACTGCGCGGCCGCCAACCGGCGGAGGCCGCTGACCCTGAGCAGAGTCGAGAGGCGCACACCGTAGAGCGCGTTTCGCGAACCAAGCAGAGCTGCGGTGGTGACGCCGGCCCAAACGCTGCCGCCCGATCCGACGATGCCGACGAGGGCGAACTGCGAGGCGCCCGTGAACATCAGCAGTGACAAGCACACGGTCTGTGGCAGGGACAACCCGACGTGGTCGCGATCGCCCCGAACGACAGTGCGTAAGCGCCGGAGGCGATCGCGATGCCCAGCGCATCGCGAATCACCTTCCGGCGGCGCGAACCCGGAATCGCGTCAGCCACCTGCAGAAGTTAACCGTCTTCCGCAGGCGGCTTCAGCGGAGTCGAACGGTTAGTGCATCGCCGCCCCAGACGGGGCAAGGACCCACCAGAGGGCGCCGAAA
>DAITQH010000163.1:0-2836 GCA_036833175.1 Candidatus Dormiibacterota bacterium | reverse complement strand
GGCCGTGCGTGAGGTTGGGATGCGGAATGAGAATCGGCAGGTCGGTGCCGCCGAAAGGAAGGTCGGCGGCCGTGTAGACGGTGGCGACCCCCGGCACGGCGCGAGCCGCGGTCACATCGATGGAAAGGATTCGTGCGTGTGCGTATGGTGACCGCACGAGCACCGACTCCAGCGCGCCCTCGTCGATGTCGTCGGTGAACCGGCCATGGCCGCGCAACAGCCTGTCGTCTTCGACCCGCTGCACGCGCGCGCCAAACCAGCGCGTCGTCAAAGCTTTGACAGCTCCGCGGCGCGGTGCGCGGCGCGCCGGATCGATGCATAGCCTGTGCACCGGCAGAGATTGCCGGTGATGCTCTCCTCGAGCTGCTCGCTTGTCGGATCAGGATGCTTTCGCAGCAGTCCGGCCACTGACATCACAAAGCCCGGCGTGCAGAAACCGCACTGCAGGCCATGGCATTCGTGGAACGCCTGCTGCACGGGATGCAGCGGTTCGCCATCGCGTGCCAGGCCTTCGATCGTCGTCACGTCGTGGCCCTCGGCCTGGACGGCAAGCATCAGGCACGACCGCACCGCCACGCCGTCAAGGAGCACAGTGCAACAGCCGCACACGCCGTGCTCGCAACCGACGTGAGTGCCGGTGAGCCCGAGGTCGTGGCGGAGGTGGTCGGAGAGCAGACGGCGAGGATCATTCGGCGCCGGGTGGTCGAGGCCGTTGACCTTCACGCGGCCAGAGCCTTCTCGGCCAGAACCCGTACCAGGTGGAGACGGAACTCCATGGTGGCTTCGAGGTCGCCGGACGGGCTCAATCCACGCGTCGGATCTGCGGGGTCTGCGAGCACCGGCGTCGGCGCGACCCCGAACAGGGCCAGCCGCTGCCCGGCGCGGACCACGCCGGCCAATGCGAAGTCACCGTGGCGGCGGGACTCTTCGACGATGGCGAATGGGCCGGCCAGGGCCGGGAACCACGCTTCAACGAGAAGCTCATCTGGGGCGAGAGCTGTCTCCATGACGCCGGTGAAGAGACGATCCGCGGCGATAACCCTCTGGCCTCGTGACGAGCGGGCCACCACCTGGCCGCCTAGCGCGAGCAACACCGCTGGAAGCTCCGACGCCGGGTCGGCATGGGCGAGGCTGCCGCACACAGTGCCCCGGTGGCGAATCACGCGATGGGCAACGAGCCGAATCGCGTCGCTGAGCAGCGGACAGACGCGCGCCACGAGCTGCGAGTCCTCCACCGCCGCTTGGCGTGCGAGCGCCTGCACAGCGACTCCGCCATCGCGCTCGTAGACCCGATCCAGGCCTTCTATGCGATTGATGTCGATGAGGTGCTGAGGGCGCGCCAGTCGAAAGTTGAGCAGCGGCACGAGCGACTGGCCGCCGGCAAGAACCTTCGCGTCCTCGAGTGATCCGAGCAGGGCGCACGCTTCCTCGACGGTGGCGGGTGCGTGGTACTCGAACCTCGGCGGCTTCACTCTTCGAGCATCGCGACTGCCCTGCAGAGCGCGGCCTCTCCGCCCTGAAAGCGCCAGGGGAAGCAGCCGAACAGGATCTTCCGGTCGAGCACCTCGTCGATCTGTCCGCCCAGGTTCTCGATGTGGATGACGTCGTGGGGAAACAGCAGCGTATGCATGATCTGGTAGTCGGCTTTGGGGAAGACCTCGTCCAGGCTCTTGCCGAGCTTCTTCTCCGCGTCCTCCACCTCATCGGCCCTGACACGGCGAATCACGGTGTTCATGGGGTGGTCCGCGCTACCGGCGTCCACGGCGATCCAGCGCACGCCGCGCTGCAAAACCCATTCGGCGAAAGCGCGCGTCGGGCCCGGATGGCGAATGAAATATTTCGTTTCGTCCACGTGCGAGCGGTCGGTCCAGTTCTCGGGGTAGTAACGGTGGTAGCCCGTGTGGATGACGAGGATGTCGCCGCGCTCGATGCGCAGCCCCGTGTCCTTTTCCCAGCGCTCGAAATGCTCGGGCCCGTAAAGCTCGTAATCCCCGACCCCCATCCGCTCGAGGTCAACGACGCACGCGGGGCCGATGAGGAAGTCGAGCCCCAGGTCCCCGATGAACTTGCCTCCGGATAGGAAATGTGCCGGCGCATCGAGGTGGGTGCTTACGTGCAGGGTCATGGTGATCTCCTGCCCACCGGCTTTGTCGAAGGCCAAGCGCTTGATCCAGCGGATGGCGGGGCCCGCGTAGCCGGCGAAGGCCGGCGTGTGCAAGGAGAAGTCCTGCGTGAGGTCGAGGAATCTCATGGCGCGCGCAGCCTGGAACGCTCGATCTTGCCCAAAGACTCCGCCGACTCGCGCGCCACGCGCAAACAATGCCACATGCGCTCCGACCATTCTCGACTCGGTCAGATTGGCCGCCACCCTGCGTATCGTGGAGGCGACATGGCCTACTACCGCCGGCCCGGCTGGTTCGACCTCAAGCTCCAAAACCCAGTCATCGCGGCACTCACGCGCGCAGGGATCAGCGTCTGGGGTTCGCGAGTTCTGCGTGTCCGCGGTCGCACGTCAGGGGAGTGGAGGACCGCTCCGGTGAACGTCCTCACCTTCGAGGGCCAGAGATACATCGTCGCTCCGCGAGGGCAAACTCAGTGGGTGCGCAACTTACGTGTGGCCGGAAGCGGTGAGCTCTTAGTGGGCAAAAGGGCGGAGCAGTTCAAGGCTTCCGAGGTCGGCGAAGCTGAGAGGGTCCCGATCCTGAGGGCCTACCTGAAGCGCTGGAAGTTTGAGGTCGGCAGGTTCTTCAGGGGCGTTTCGGCCGACTCACCCGAGGCGGACCTGCGGCGGATCGCGCCCGACCACCCGGTTTTTCGGGTGGAGGCGGCAGCGCCG
>DAITQH010000162.1:0-3000 GCA_036833175.1 Candidatus Dormiibacterota bacterium | reverse complement strand
CCGATCAGGCCGAAGACGATCGTCCAGAAGGCGATGCTGCTGCTGACCTCGGACGAGACGCCTTTGCGCTCGAGGTGGCGGGTCGCCACCCACGTTCCCACCAGGAAGGCGCCCGCGTAGGCGACGCCATACCACCGTATCTGGAGGGGGCCGAGGTAGAAGCCGGGCGGGAAGGGGTCGGTGATTGTCAGCCAGGGCACGTCGTTTAGCCTACGACCTGGGGAATTTTGCACCGCCCCTCCGGCCGGTGCCCTTCGGGCAGCGGCCACCTGCGCGCAAGCGGCGACCAGGATGGGACTTACTGATTGCCCCACGGTGTGGGGAGGCCAGGCCGAATTACAATTCAGCCGAAAGCTGGCCAAAAGCTGCCTAGGGAGAGGATTGTGATGAAGATTCGAACAGCGTCTTTGGCGATCGGGATCGCCTTCGTGCTCGCCGCATGCGGATCGTCCGGCTCCGGCCCGTCGGGGACGGCCAAGGTCAGCCCGCCGCCCGACAGCGAGCTCTTCGCCGCCGGCACGCTGACCCTCGGGTCTGACGTCTCCTACCCGCCGCAGGAGTTTTTCCCCGTGGGATCGACGACCGCCACGGGCTTCGACATCGATCTCGGCAAGGCGCTCGCCGATGCGATGGGCCTGAAATACGCGGTTGTGAACACGCCGTTTGACGGAATCATCCCGGCGCTGAACTCGAAGAAGTTCGACATCATGATCTCGGCCATGACTATCACCGATGCACGGAGCGCAACGGTCGATTTCATCCCTTACTTCGTCGCCGGCGAATCGTTCGTCGTCACCTCGAACTCGACGGTTCTGCCAACCAAGCTCGCGGACCTGTGCGGCAAGAAGGTCGCGGCGGAGTCCGGCACGGCGGAGCTTGACGAGGCAAACGGTCTCAACGCGGCCGGGGGCGCATGTGTCTCCAACCACGTGCAGGTCGTGACCTTCCAGAAGGACACCGAGGCCCTGGCCGAGCTGAAGAAAGGCAATGTCGACGTCCACTTCACCGACTCGCCGGTGGCCGCCTACGAAGTCCAGCAGACCACCGGGCTGAAGGTCTCCGGAGGCATCATCGAGGTCGCTCCTGAGGGGATCGCCATCCGCAAGGCTGACACCGCGATCGAGGACCCGGTCAAAGCAGCTTTCGCTCAGCTCAAGTCCGACGGCACGTACGCCAGCCTGCTCAAGAAATGGAACCTGGCTGACGGGGACATCACCAAAGCGACGACCTAGTCACGCGTCACCTCTGCGCAAACTCATGCCGCCCGGCGGTCTCCCGGGCGGCATCTCCATAATGGGCACGCCGCGATGACGCCTCTGGTCGGGATCTACGCCGACTTCGACTCGCATTTCTTCTTCCAGATCCTGTTCAGCACAGCGTTCATCTGGCCGGCGATTCTCGTCGTCGAGATCACGCTCGTCTCGCAGACCGCTGGCATCATCCTGGGATTCCCGCTCGCGCTCGGCCGCATGTCGCGCAATCCCTTGTTCAAGCTCCCGGTCGACCTTTATCTCTGGGTGTTTCGCGGCACGCCGTTAATCCTCCAGATCCTGTTCATCTACGACGGGACCGCGGAGCTATTCAACAATCCTCCGTTCCTGTACCCGATCACGCGCAACGCAGTGGTCGCAGGCTGCCTTGCGCTGGCGCTGAATGAAGCCGCGTATATGACCGAAATCATCCGTGCCGGACTCCAGGCGGTGGACCCGGGTCAGGTTGACGCAGCCAAGGCGCTGGGCATGACGCGGTGGCAGGTCATGAGGCGGATCGTGATTCCGCAAGCCATGCGCATCATCGTGCCGCCAACCTTCAACGAGTACATCAACATGAGCAAGAACACTTCCTTGCTCGTGATCATGGGCGGCGTCGCGGAGCTGCTTTACACGGCACAGGCCTTCTACTCGGCGAACTTCCGGGTGTTCGAGGCCCTGGGCGTGGCGGCGATCTGGTACCTGATCATCACCTCCTTCCTGACCCGCATCCAAAGCACGATCGAGAAGCGCTTCGGCGAGCGGCAAGACGTAGCAGTCGCGGGACGGTCGAACTTCTTGCGGCGCCTCATGATCGGCGGCGCGGGCAGGACATGAGCGCGTTGGTCATCACTGCCGAGGACGTGCACAAGAGCTTCCACTCGCTGGAGGTGCTGAAGGGAATCAACCTGACGGTCGGCGGCGGCGAGGTCGTCGTGATCATGGGACCTTCGGGCTCAGGCAAGTCCACGTTCCTGCGGTGCCTGAACCACCTGGAGAAGATCGACCGCGGCCGGATCGAGATCAACGGCCACTTCATCGGCTACCGCCAGGCGTCAGGCGGCCGGCTGGTCGAGGAGAGCGATCGGAAGGTGGCGCGCCAGCGTCAGGAGATCGGGATGGTCTTCCAGCGCTTCAACCTCTTCCCGCACATGACCGCGATCGAGAACGTCATGGAGGCGCCAATCCAGGTGAAGAGAATTGCGAGAGACGTCGCGCGGCAGCGCGCGCTGGCTCTGCTCGAGCAGGTAGGTCTTCCGGAGAAAGCCGATGTCTATCCCGCCACGCTCTCCGGCGGCCAGCAGCAACGCGTTGCGATCGCCCGCGCCCTGGCGATGGACCCCAAGGTCATGCTGTTCGACGAGCCGACCTCGGCCCTCGACCCAGAACTCGTCGGCGAGGTCCTCGACACGATGAAGACGCTGGCGCGGAGCGGCATGACGATGGTCTGCGTCACCCACGAGGTGGGGTTTGCCCGCGAGGTGGCGGACCGGGCCGTCCTGATGGACGAAGGCGTAGTGGTGGAGGAAGGCAAGCCAGAAAACTTCTTCAGCGCGCCGCAGCACAGCCGGACCAAGCAGTTCCTGTCCAAGATCTTGTAATCAAGCGGACGCCTAGTGGAGGGACTCCCCAGGCGCGGCGCCTTCCCACGCGGTGGTTTCCCAGTTGTCCTGGCGCTCGTTGAGGGGCATCCACGGCGGGAGGTCCATCAGCAGCTCGTGGCTCAGCGCGATGGCGTATGGCTCGTAGC
>DAITQH010000161.1:0-3411 GCA_036833175.1 Candidatus Dormiibacterota bacterium | reverse complement strand
CCGGAGCCAACTTGTGAACTCAGATCTTCGCAAGCGTCGGGCCTTGTGCCCGATGTCCCGCACGGTTTACAGCGATCCGCCGTAGACGCAGTTTGTCATGAGCTAGTTCGGGTTCTCATCGCGTGGCGTTCGTCTTCGGCATCACCTTACGGGTGGGCCGCACCAGCGACAATGCCGTCGGTGTCCGAATCACGAGGGTGCGCATGACGCTGTAGTCGTGTTCGAGCTGCTTCCGCATCAAGTCGCGCGCTTGCCGAGCGTCGCCCGACCGAATCATCGCCAGCAGCTCCGAGTGTTCCCTCAGCAGCGATCCCACGCTGGTGCTGTACGCCAGCATGTGCATGACTCGCTCCAGCTCGTCGACCAGTCGCGCGATCGCCTGCTCGAGCCGCCTGTTGCCACCGATTCGCGCGATCTCTCGATGGAAGTCGGCATTGAGTTTGGTGATTAGCCGGCCGCGATCCTCGACGGCTGCGTCGATGCGCAGCACGCCCTCCGCGAGCTTCTCGAGAATCGCCCCGTCGGTTTCAGTCAGCCTGCCCACCGCGAGCTCCGTCGCGAGCGGCTCGAGGGCGAGCCGCACCGCGAAGATCTCATCGAGGTCCGCGACGCTCACGTTGGTCACGAGATAGCCCACGCGCCGGAGTGGGCGAACGAATCCCAATGCGGCCAGCCGCTTCAACGCCTCTCGCGCGGGAGCTCGGCTCACGGAAAAGTCAGCGGCTATTGCCAGCTCCGTCAGCAGGGTGTCCGACTCTAAGCGGTTCTCGACGATTTCGCGCTTGAGCTGCTCAAATACCGACTCGGCCAATGTGCGATCCAAACGCCGGTCCGTTTCGGTCCGAATCGCAGCTTGCTTCAGGTTCTCAACCTCGCCACATGGCTTGATGTCGACAGGAGTCGGGTCCCGCGAGAATGAATAAAGGTAGACGCTGCGCGGTAGATCGCCTTGCGCGCGCTGATCATATCAGTAGTAGGCTTAACGCCGATGCAGGTGACTGGCAGTCGGGCGCTGATGCAGGCCGCGGTCATCCGCGAGCATGGCGGCCCCGACCATCTCGTGGTCGAAACCATCGAGCAGCCTGAGCCCCGCGCCGGCGAGGCGCTCGTTCGTGTGGGCGCTTGCGCTCTCAATCACCTCGACATCTTTGTTCGGCGTGGCATGCCTGGCCTGCCGGTCCCCCTGCCGCACATCGGCGGCGGCGACATCGCGGGCTGGGTGGAAGCCCTCGGGCCGAACGCCGCCGGGGTCAAGATCGGAGCTCCAGTGCTGGTGGATCCCGTCATCGAAGGCGATGGCATGCTGGGCGAGACTCGGCGCGGCGGGTTGGCGGAGTACGTCACCGTGCCGGTCACCAATCTCTTTCCGATCCCGGACGAAAGCCGGATGGTCGAATTCGCCAGTCTGCCTGTCGCTTACGGCACGGCGCGCCGGATGATCCTCACTCGAGCCAAGCTGACCACGGGTGAGACGCTGGTCGTGGTCGGAGCCAGCGGCGGCGTCGGAGTCGGATGCGTCCAACTCGGCAAGGCTGCGGGCGCCCGCGTGATCGCATGCACGAGCAGCGAGGCGAAGGCCGCAAGGCTGCGCGAGATCGGCGCCGACGAGACGGTCGTCGCGCCGGATGGGCAGTTTGGCAAGCAGGTATGGGCGCTGACCGGAAAAGTCGGCGCGGACGTGGTCGTCGACTACTCAGGCAAGGACACGTGGGGTCAATCCCTACGGTCCGTGCGTAAAGGCGGGAGGCTAGTGTGCTGTGGCGCCACCAGCGGCCACGAGGCGGTGACCGATCTCCGCTACCTGTGGGTGCGAGAGATCGACATTCGAGGTTCGGATGGGTGGTCGCGAGAAGACCTGGTCGAGCTCGTGCGGTTGGTCGACAGCGGGCGCTTGAGACCGGTCATTCACGCCGTCCTCCCGCTGTCCCGTGTCCGAGACGCGGTGGAAGAGCTGGAGGCGCGTCGTGCTTTCGGGAAGGTGGTCGTGGTCCCCGATGCAGTCCTCGACAAAGTGCCCACGGCGTTCATTCAAGGAGGGAAGTAGATGCTTGGAATCAGGCTGAATGGCTTCAAAACGTTGGCTACGGCGATACTGCCGGCTGCCATGCTCGTGGCCGCATGCGGAGGGGGAACCACCTCTTCCGGCGGCTCGCTCAACTTCACCATGACCATCGGTGATGTGGAGCCGTTCACGGGCGACCTCGGTGCACTCGGCGCCCCGGCCGACAAGGCCGTGACGCTCGCGGTCGATCAGTTGAACAAGGCGTCTAAGGCCGCAGGCCTCAGCGTGACCTTCAAACTGGTTTCGGCCGACTCGCAGACCGATCCCCAGGCTGCCCTTTCGGCGGCCCGTAAGGTCATCGACGAGGGTGCGACCTGCCTCACCGGGCCGGCGACGACGCCCGAATCGCTTGCCATCCTCAACGGGGTCACCAAGGCGCGAAAGATCACGATGTTGCCCTCGGCGACCGCCGCCAAACTGCGCCTCACCGACGACGGCGGCACCATCTTCCGCACCGCGCCGCCCGACAACCTCCAGGCCCTCGCACTGGTCACTGCCGTACAAGCGCAGTTGGGCTCGGCGCAGGGCAAGACGGTCTCTATCGGCTTCCAGAACTCGCCATACGGCGAAGGCCTCGCGAACACGTTCAAGGACGCGTGGACCAAGCTGGGAGGAAAGATCCAGGGACCTGTCGGCTACGACCCCACTCAACCCAGCTACAACTCGGAGGCCGCGAAGATCCTGGCCAACAACCCGGACGCGTATGTCTTCGCAGACTTCCCCGACACGTTCGGTAAGGTGGCCGCGGCCCTGCTGCGGACCGGAAACTTCGACCCCAACAAGCTGTTCGTGTCAGACGCGTTGGCCGTGTCGCCGATTCCTTCGGCGATCCCCGCTGCCGCGCTGAACGGCGCGCACGCGACCAACGCCGGCTCTCCCCTCGGCACCCCGCAGGCGGCCGACTTCGACAAGCTTTACACGAGCGCACCGGGACCCGGTCGCTTCGCGCTAGACGACAACAACTTCGACTCCGGCATCCTCTGCGGCCTGGCCGCGATCGCTGCCGGATCCAACGACCCAGCGGCCATCAACGCGCAGATACGAAAGATCTCGGGACCCACCGGCCAGGCGTTCACCTACACGAAGCTCGGAGACGCCATGAAGGCGCTCAGAGCCGGCACCCAGATCCACTACATGGGCGTTTCTGGCGCCATCGACTTCGACGCCAAGGGCGACACCAGCACCGGCACGTTCGACCTGTCGACGTGGAAGAACGGCCAGCTCGTGCTGGACCGTAAGATCGACACCAAGCCGTAACCCGCAAGGATCGAGCAGGGCGGGCGTCTCGATGCGCCCGCCCCGCCACCCGCCCTTCTTTTTTATGTTGACCACCGCATCCAGTCTGGAAG
>DAITQH010000160.1:0-3600 GCA_036833175.1 Candidatus Dormiibacterota bacterium | reverse complement strand
TGCATGAAGGCCGGGTTCGACGACTACATGAGTAAGCCGGTACACCTGGACGACCTGGTAGAAGCGTTCAAAGCAGCCGCCGGCTACCGGACGACAAGAGAACAAGCGGGGCTCTAGCTCAGAGGAAGCTAGCCCTTCAGCCGATTGTCCAGCCGATCCTCATGCCCTGCCAATCGCGAGGCGCGAGCCTCGAGCAAGACGACCACGATCACGATCACCCCGCCCAGCACCATCAACCCCCCAAGCGCCTCGGCCTCGACGCCCTGTGGCTGGCTGATGATCTGGATCATCGCCGCGCCGAAAACCAGGATGTAGCTGAGACCCAATAGCCTCACGCGCGGCGCCACCTTGGTGTCCTCGCCGCCGCGCCATGGCCTCTTCCCGATGATGAGCAGGTAGGCGCCCATCACCAGCGCCAATGCGGCGAGCACGAGCGAGACGATCTGAACGAGGGGAGTGGTCACCGGCGACTGATAGTAACGGGAGGTTCTTACAATCGTCACTCTTATGTCTCGCTCTCAGCCGATCAAAGCCGCCCGCGGAGTTCGCGACATTCTGCCGGAAGCCATGCCGCTATGGAGGCAGGCGGAGCATGGCGCTGCGACGGCGGCGGAGAGGTACGGCTACCAGGAGTTCGCGACGCCGATCATCGAGCAGCTGGAGCTGATCCAGCGCGCTGGCGAAGAAACCGACGCTGTCGCGAAGGAGCTCTACCGCCTGGAAAAGCGAGGTTCTCAAAACCTCGCCCTCCGGCCCGAAGCCACCGCCGGCGTCGTGCGCGCCTACTTCGAAGGCGGGCTGAACCAGGGTCCGCAGCCCTCGCGCCTTTACTTGATCGGTCCGATGTTCCGCCATGACAAGCCGCAAAAGGGCAGGTATCGCCAGTTCTCGCAGTTCAACGTCGAGGTCATCGGTGGCGCAAGTCCTGGATTCGACGCCGAGGTGGTCGAGCTGGCGAATAGCTGGCTCAGGCAGGTCGGTTTGAAAGCTTTGCGTCTCGAGCTGAACTCGATCGGCGATGCGAAGTGCCGCCCCGCTTATCTCGAGCGGTTGAAGGAGTACTACAGACCGCTGAAATCAGAGTTGACCGGCGACTCTCAGTTGCGCCTCGAGCGAAACCCGTTGCGCTTGCTCGACTCCAAGGTCGCCCAGGAGCAACCCTTCAAGGCCAAGGCGCCGAGGATCACGGATCACCTCTGCGATGAATGCTCGCAACACTGGATGGCCGTGCGGCGTCTCCTGGACTCGGCAGGCCTCGAGTATCAGGTGAATCCTTACCTGGTCCGTGGACTCGATTACTACACGCGCACCGTCTTCGAGTTCTATCCGGGCGGCGCATCCGGGCAGCAGGACGCGCTGGCTTCGGGAGGTCGCTACGACGGACTCGCCGAAGCCGAGGGGTGGCCGTCGACTCCGGGCGTAGGATTTGCCGGCGGCATCGACAGGGTCGTTGACCTGATGGCGGCGAGCGGCTCGGAGGTCCTCGCAAAACCGGCCGTAGATGTCGTTGTCCTGCCGGATGGAGAGCTGTCGGTAGAAGCCGCGGAGGTGGCGCGCACCTGCCGTGCGGTCCGCTCGGTGGCGGTCGACTATGAATCGAGGAGCTTGCGCGCGAAGATGAAATGGGCCAACAAGCTTGGCGCGAGGTGGGCCGTCTTGCTTTCACCTCAGGACGCCGGCCGCCGCGTCGCACAGCTCAAAGAGATGGGTAGCGGGGAGCAGGTGGAGGTCGCGTGGGCGGACCTTCCTGCGCGCCTCGCATGAGCGGCTATTCGGCGCCGCACTGCGGATCTCTTCGTGCGTCGGACGTGGGTCGCGAGGTGGACCTGTACGGATGGGTGGCGCGCCGCCGCGACCACGGCGGCTTGATCTTCATCGACCTTCGCGATCGCTGGGGCTCCGTGCAGGTCGTCTTCAACCCCACCAGGGCGCCGGAGGCGCACGCTGCCGCGTCAGGTCTCAGGTCGGAATACGTGGTGCGCGTCAAGGGCACGGTCGGCCAGCGACCGGCGGGCTCGGAGAACGCGCGCATGCCGACGGGAGAGGTGGAGGTCACCGCATCCGAGCTCGAGGTCGTCAACACATCCGAAACGACGCCGTTTCCGATTGAGGACCCCGAGGAGCCCGACGAGAAGACTCGACTGGAATATCGATACCTGGATTTGCGCCGGCCGCGGATGACGCACATGCTCGAGCTCAGAAGCCGCGTCAACAAGATCATCCGGGACTTCATGGACAGCCGGGAGTTCATCGAGGTCGAGACGCCGATCCTCACGCGCAGCTCGCCATCAGGGGCTCGCGACTTCCTCGTCCCGTCGCGATTGCACCCGGGCGACTTTTATGCGCTGCCTCAGGCGCCCCAGATGTTGAAGCAGCTGTTGATGGTGTCCGGAGTGCAGCGCTACTACCAGATCGCTCGCTGCTTTCGGGACGAGAACCTGCGCGCGGATCGGCAGCCCGAGTTCACGCAGCTGGACCTCGAGATGTCCTTCTGCGACGAGGAGGACGTCTTCGGATTGATCGAGGCGCTGTTCAGCAAGCTCTGGCGCGATGTGCTCGGAGTCGATCTGCCGACTCCATTCCCGCGCCTGGACATCAAGGAGTCGCTGCTGCGCTACGGCACCGACAAGCCCGACCTTCGCCACGACCTCGAGATCACAGATCTTGGCCAGGTGCTTGCCGGCACGAACGCGCAGATCTTCCGAGGCGCGCTCGACGCGGGAGGCGTCGTGCGCGGCTTGCGGGTCCCGGGCGGTCGAGACATGGCTCGTCGCGACCTCGACGACCTGGTCACGGTCGCCAAGGGCGCTGGTGGAAAGGGGATTGCGTGGCTGCCTGGAAGCTCGATCGACAAGTTCCTTGGCGAGGACGAGATCGCAGGAATCCGCAAGGCGACCGGCGCTGGCGATGACGACATCGTTCTGCTGGTGGCGGACCGGAAACGCAAGGCCGAAACCGTGATGGGGCTGATCCGCCAGGAGGTCGCACGCCGCAGGAAGCTCATCCGAGAGAGCGAGTGGAAGTTCCTGTGGATCAACCCGACCTATCTGTTCGAAGAGGACGACGAGGGGAAGCTGACCTACGCGCATCATCCGTTCACGCGACCGTTCGAAGAGGACATGTCCTTCGTCGAACAGCGGGCCTATGACGTCCGGGCCCACGCCTATGACATCGTCTGCAACGGTTACGAGCTGGGCGGCGGAAGTCTTCGCATCTACGACCCTGCTATGCAGGAGCGCGTGTTCCAGCTCCTGGGCATGCCGCTTGAGATGATTCGCGCGCGCTTCGGGACGTTGCTCGAGGCGTTCACCTACGGCGTCCCTCCGCACGGGGGCATCGCACCGGGCATCGACCGGATCGTGATGATGCTGGGCGGCACAGACAACATTCGCGACGTCATCGCGTTTCCTAAGACCCAGTCGATGTCGGACCTGATGCTCGGAGCGCCCTCAGAGGTCGATGCGGGGCAGCTCGATGAGCTCCATATCCAGGTTGTTCCGCCGAAGAAGCCCACGTAGTATTGGCTGGCTCCCGAAGGGCTGCGGGCGATGTGCGCGTTGCCCAACTAGACAGCATTAGGGACCCCGGAGTCCGGAAAGC
>DAITQH010000159.1:0-3657 GCA_036833175.1 Candidatus Dormiibacterota bacterium | reverse complement strand
GGCCGCAGGTAGGTGCGCAGCAGTCGGATCAGCATTCGAAATGGGAGGTTACGACCCCGCCCCGCCCGAGCGCTCTATTCGAAGCTCAGCCGCCGGCTACGGCCGGTTCGCTCGGCTCCCCAGACAGGAGGCGCCAGACCTGGCTGCCGAAGTTTCTGGTGTCGATCGGCTTGGTGATGTATCCGATGCAGCCCGCGGCGAGAGCGTGTTCGCGGTCCCCCGCCATCGCATAGGCGGTCAGCGCAACGATGGGGATCGCGGCTGTCGCGGGGTCGGCCTTGAGCTGGCGGGTAAATGCGAGGCCGTCCTGCCCAGGCAGCTGCACGTCCATGAGGATCAGGTTCGGCGTCCGTTCGCGCAACCGTTCGAGGACCTCTGCGGACGAGCCCGCGCTGTCGACCTCGAATCCTTCGAGCTGGAGCACGGTGGTGACGAGCAGCCGGCCGGCTTCGTTGTCGTCAACGACAAGGATCAGTGGGGTCGCCCTCATGCCACCGCCGCCCGTTTGTTCAAGACAAGCTGCAGCTGGCCGAGCAGGTCCATCGAGCCCGTCGATCCGCGCTTGAGGATCGTCGACACGCGGCCGTTCAGCTGGGCGATGTCGGCCTCCGTCAGATTCTTAGCGGTGAGAACCATGATGGGAATCGTCTTGGTTGCTTTGCCGCCGCTCAATGCCTCGACCACGTCGAACCCGTTGAGCTCCGGCATCAGCAGGTCGAGCATGATCAAATCGGGCTTGCCCGACCTCGCGAGCTTGATTGCCTCCCGGCCGCCGGTTGCGACCGTGACCCGAAAGCCCGCCGGTTCCAGTACATGCTTCAGCCATTCGCGATTCGCCGCCTCGTCGTCGACGACGAGAATGTGAGTCTGGCGGCCCTTTGACCTGCGTGTGAAGTTGAAGTTGCTGAGCCGGTTGACGAGCGCTATGGCCTCGACCGGCTTGACGAAGTAGTCAAGCGCGCCCAGCGCGGTCCCCAGCGCAGGGTCGTCCACGACGCTCACCACGATGACGGGTATATCGCTGGTCATATCGTCGCGCTTGAGGCGCGTGAGGACCTCCCAGCCATCGATGTCGGGAAGCATGATGTCCAGGGTGATGGCGACGGGCCTGTGCGCTTTGGCCATGGCCATGGCTTCGGTGCCATTGCGGGCGTTCTTGGTACGGAAGCCGGCGCGCTCGACCTGCCGGGCGAGCAGCTCGGCCGAAGCGGGGTCGTCCTCGACGACGAGAATCAGCGGTCGCGAGAAATCGACCTCAGACTCTGGGGCGCCAAGTTTGTCAGCCATCGGTGCGCCATGGGGATCGGGTCCGGCAACCGGCAGATCGATGGTGAACCGGCTCCCTTTTCCGAATTCGCTCTCGAGTGCAACGTCGCCTCCGTGGAGGACGGCGAAGCTTCGGGTCAACGTCAGCCCGAGCCCGGTGCCCTGCTGCTTGCGGTTGGCACCCGAATCCACCTGCTGAAACTCGTGAAAGATTCGCTTGATGTCATCTTCCGCGATGCCGATACCGTTGTCGGCGACGACGATCTGTAGTCGGTTGCCTGCCTGGGCCGCCTTGAGGCTGATCGCGCCCCCATCGGGCGTGAATTTGATGGCATTGGAGACGAGGTTCAGGATCATCTGCTTGAGCTTTCCCTCGTCCGCCGTGATCTGACCGGAGCCCGCAGCCTCGGTCTCCAGCGTTATGTGCTTTTTTGCAATAAGGGGCTCGACGTTGCTCGCGACCTGGCTGAGGACGTCGGCAACCGACACCGTCTGCAAGTGGAGCTCCATCTGGCCGGCCTCGATCTTCGAGAGGTCGAGGATGTCGTTGATGAGCCCAAGCAGATGTTTGCCGCTCGAATGGATCTGGTCGAGGAATCGGATCTTCGTCGCATCGGGAAACTGACCGTTGGTGGAGTCGATCAGCAGCTCTGAGAAACCGAGGATCGCGTTGAGAGGCGTCCGCAGCTCGTGGCTCATGTTGGCGAGGAAGACAGTCTTGTGATGGTTCGCATCGATCAGCTCGGCGTTGGCCGCACTGACTTTCTCGAGCAGGCGCGCTCTGTCTACCCCGGCTGTGACCGCGGACATGAACTGCTGAACGCGGTTCAGCTCGTCGCCGCCGAAATTCGGCGTGAAGGGGCCTGCCAGCACCACAAGATGTCCATCCGGCCCAGCGCCGGCGATCGTGATCACGAACAGTGTGCGTTCCACGTCGTCGATGACCTGGCGGCTCACTCCTTGACCCAGCTGGGGGAGGTGCCGTTCGATGTCGCTCAGCTGCCTGGGACTCAAAGCTCGTGACGCCCACTTGTGGCCCTCGCCGTCAAAAGCCACCGCCGCCGCTCCGCCGACCAGCCTCATCGCCCACTCGAGCGCACGGTCGGCCAGCGTGGATGGATCTTCGCCCTGGGACAGCGTGTCCTGCATGAAGATACGCAGGCCTTCCTCTTCTGAAGACCGCCACTGGCGGCGGAGCCAGGCTGGTGGCGAAAAGCTGACATAGAGCAGTGGAACGATCAACAGCACGGCGATCTGGATTACAACTTGAACCATCGGCTGGGTGGTGAAGGTGCTGCCGGCGATGGCGAAGACGAGGATGGCCACCAGGCCGCCGAAGCCAAAGCTCAAGGATCGCAAGCGCCATGCCTGGACCGGGGGAAGGTCACGGGCAACCAGCCAGAAGCGGACGATCGGCTCGACGATCGTTGCCGACCACACGAGAACAAGCGCAAATACAGCGACAGTGGCGAGGCTCACAGGCGCCGCATGCGCCGCGACCAGAGCTTGCGCTCCGAGGAAGCCAATGCTTGCCCCCAGCATTGCGACGACTGCGATGGCGTGCCACCTGGCAGGCAGCGGGATCAACGAGCCGCGGAAGCGAAGCAGCGCATAGCCGGAGCCCATAAAGACGAGCAGGCTGATCTGTGGGAGAAGAGGAGGCGCATAGCCGGCTGGGATGCGGCCGAGCAGCGAGACCAGCGAGAGCAGAACTATGGCCAGCGCGAGGAAGCCCAGCGCGTGGTCACGGCGCCGTGCCCAGGTAACCGCGGTGACCAGGCCGAGCACCACGAAGGCGATGGCGCCCGCGTTCTGCACGTAAGGCAGGAACTCTTTCAAGGCCGGCCTATGCCGTAACGGTCTGCAAAAAGGGGCAATAGCAACAACTTCGGAGCCTCATCTTTCCGGTTTGTCTTCAAAAGATCGCCATGGGCACCCATGGGAAGGGGAGCCCTGAACTCCCATGGGTTTGATCGCGGGAGCGCCGGCCCCTACGTTCAGATCATTCGGGTACGAATGGTTGTATCCCGGTGGCGAGGAATAGGGCCAAGAGGGCACAAATGGTCGGATCCTCGGCCTTGACGACTGAGGTTGTCGGTAGGTTCAGGGAGGCGGAGGCGGAGGTTTTGGGGTCCGCGTCGCGCGCACGTCGGAGACACGCTCTCGCAATCGGGTCACTGTCGCCTCGACGGGGAGCGCCTGCGCCGGCGCTCGCCCCAGGGCCGCGCGCCACGCCGGCAGGTCCTCGCCGCTGAGAACCAATCGCCTCAAGGCCACGTCGATCGGAAACAGCAGGATCGCCAGGACCAGCAGGAGCTCGCCGATCGGTAGAGCCGCGCGGACCGGCGGGACCGCCTCCTTGAACACCGACGACACATCGCTCAGGAGCAC
>DAITQH010000158.1:0-3711 GCA_036833175.1 Candidatus Dormiibacterota bacterium | reverse complement strand
TGAAAGCGAACCCGCACCTGCGCGCGACTGTCTTCGACCTTCCTGCCGGATTGGCCGAGAGCGAGGCCTACCTGAAGGGTCAAGGCGTCCACGATCGCTGCGAGCTGGTTAGTGGGAATTTCTTCGAATCGATCCCGCCTGGCCATGACGTCTACATGCTCAAGCAGATCGTCCACGACTGGAGTGACGAGAAGGCAATTGAGATCCTCGCCACCTGCCGCAAGGCAATGGGAGACGGTTCGCGACTCATCCTGGTCGAACGAGTCCTGCCCGTCAGGGCCGAAGAATCGGCTGACGCGCGCGCGGTCTTCATGACCGACATCCAGATGCTCGTCATGTTTGGCAGCAAGGAGCGAACGGAGGCTGAGTATCGAGAACTGATGCGCAAGGCAGGCATAAAGTTGACGCGAGTGATCCCGACCAATTCCGTGTTTCAGTTGATCGAAGGCGCTCCAACTTAGAGGTCCCCTCCGGCGGGCACGGCCCGCCACCTCCCCGCGAAGCGGGGAGGATGTTTTTGGGCCAATATCCTCCCCGCTTTGCGGGGAGGTGGCGCGCAGCGCCGGAGGGGGCGTAGCTCCCTACGAAGCCTTTCTTGCTTTAACCGGGCGCCGGGCCTTTCGGCGGCGCGGGAGGTCAGGGTTTTCCATCACTTCCGCAAAGCGCTCCCATTTCAACGTTGTTGGTGTCGCTCGGTTTCGGACCGGCCACCAGTCGACCGAACCCTTGCTAATTCGGAGTTCGCCCATCTTGCCCTTCTGGGTGGAGACGACCAGCACGATGTCTTTCGACTTGAGGTCCATACGCAAGCCCCGACTGAAGGCGATCTCGACCTTGTTCATTGCACAATGCTAGGCCTAGAAACGTGGCAAGCCTCTACCTCTGGCTGAAGTACCTTCACCTGGTTGGGCTGGCTGTTTTTCTTCTCGGCCACGGAGTCTCGGCCGGGAGTTCTCTCGTGCTGCGCCGGCCCCTCTCAGATGCGGTGCGGGCGAGCCTGCTCCAACTCTCGATTCGCGGGAACTTCGGCTCGTTTCCCGGGCTTGGGCTCCTCCTGATAACCGGGGTCTGGATGGGCTTTCTTGGCTCCTGGTGGCACTTGGGCTGGATCTGGGCAGCCATCGTCGTGTTGGTCGCCGTGACGGTGGCAATGTCGGCTCAGAGCGTGCCCTATCACAAGGCTCGAGACGTGGTCGGTAAGAGCAAGCCCGAGGGCGAGCTGGAGAGCGAGCTCAAGCACGCCAGGCCCGTCGTCATGGCGGTCATTGGCAGCGTGGGCCTCGTGATTCTCATATTCCTGATGGTCTTCAAGCCGTTCTAGCCGGCTGAGGCGTTTCTCAGGAAACCGTAAGAATCTGTCCAGCCACCTCAAAGGTTCGCGGCCCATCGTCTCTAGACAGACCAAATGGCGCACGATGCGGAGGGAGATCCAATGTCGCAGATGACCCCGGCGGACCCGTACCACCCGGCAATGAGCGCGGAAAGCGTTCCCGCGACCGACAGCACCTACTGGGTTCCACCGCCCCCGCCCCCAGCCCCCCCGCAGCGCGGCGAGCCGCACCTGTGGCGCTGGATCATCGTCTCCTTCCTCGTGGCGATGATCGCCGCGGGCGGCAGCGGTATCGGCGTCGGTTGGGGCCTCGCGAAGGCACTCAGGACCCCGACTGTCGTCCAGTCGCCGATCGCCATCGCCAGCCCCACTACAGCTCCGGTTGCCGGCGGCCTCGACGCGAACAGGATCGCCGCCCTGGTCGACCCCGCCATCGTGGACATCAACACGGTGGTCGGCTCCTCGCAGGCGGCCGGCACCGGCATGATCCTCACCTCCGACGGCCAGGTGCTCACCAACAACCACGTGGTCGACCAGTCGACGAGCATCAAGGTCAGCATCGCGGGCCGGTCGGGCACGTACACGGCCCACGTGGTCGGTGTCGACCCCTCGGCTGACGTCGCGCTCATCCAGATCGAAGGCGTCTCCGGCCTGCCGACAGTAACTCTCGCCTCATCGTCTAGCCTCAAGGTTGGCGACTCGGTGGTGGCGCTTGGCAACGCGCTCGGCCTCGGCGGCGCACCCGCCGTCTCCAGCGGCACTATCACGGCGCTCAACCAGTCAATCACCGCCAGTGAGGGCGGCGGCAAGTCCGAGCAGCTGACCGGGATGATCCAGAGCGACGCTTCGATCAGCCCAGGCGACTCGGGCGGCGCGCTCGTGAACTCTGCGGGCCAGGTTGTCGGCATGATCACCGCGGGTGACGTGCAGGGCTTCCAGTCTCAGACCTCCACCGTCAACTACGCGGTCCCGGCGGAAACCGCCCTCAGCATCGTCAACACGATCCGCTCTGGTGAGACCAGCTCCGACATCATCTACGGGCAGGTCGGATATATGGGCGTCAGCGTCCGCGACCTCACCCCATCCCTCGCGACGCGGCTTGGGCTCAGCGTCTCGTCAGGCGCCCTTGTCGTCAGCGTCGTGCCGGGCACGCCGGCCGAGTCGGCGGGGATCGGACCTGACTCGGTGATCACCAAGCTCGGCGGCGACAGCGTCACCTCGAGCGCTTCGCTCGGGACCGTGATTCGCACGCACAGGCCGGGCGAGAAGGTGTCGGTCACGTGGGTCGACCAGCGCGGCACCCACAACGGCAGCATCACCCTCGCGGGAGTGAACCCTTAACCCGCCGTCACAAAAGCCCGGAGCGCGGTGCTTAGTCAGGGATGACCAGCGCCCAACCCGCACTCCGGGCTCTCGCCCTCTCCAAGGCGTACGGGAAGCGTTTGGCAGTCGATCACCTTGACCTGCAGGTCGACCGCGGCGAGCTGTTCGGTTTCCTAGGGCCAAACGGAGCTGGCAAGACCACGACGATTCGCATGGCCCTTGGTCTCGTCGCGCCGACCAACGGGTCGATCGAGATTCTCGGGCTCGAGGTGCGGCGCAACCGCTCGAAGGTGCTGCCACGAGTGGGCGCCCTTGTCGAATCGCCAGCGCTGTATGGCTACATGTCAGGCCGCAACAACCTACGTGCGTTCGCGGATCTGCTCGGTGGCGTGAAGGAGAAGCGCATCGACGAGGTGCTCGAGATCGTCTCTCTGACGGGGCGGGACAAGGACAAGGTCAAGACCTATTCGATGGGCATGAAGCAGCGCCTCGGCCTCGCGATCGCGTTGCTGAACGATCCCGACCTCCTCATCCTCGATGAGCCCGCGAACGGGCTCGACCCCGCCGGCATCGTCGAGATGCGCGACCTGCTGCGCGGCCTCGCCGCGGAGGGCAAGACGGTGTTCATCTCGAGCCACGTGCTGAGCGAGGTCCAGCAGATATGCAACCGGGTGGCGATCATCAACCACGGCAAGTTCATCCGCGTTGCGCCGGTGCACGAGCTCATCGATTCGCCAGGTGAGTTCGCCATCAAGGTCGACGCGCCGGACGCTCTCGTGGCTGCGCTGAAGCTGCAGCCATGGGGCCAGGAGGCAAGAGTCGAGGAGGGGCTCGTCATCACGCATGCGCCGGAGGGCCGCGGCCGGAACCTCATAGCGTTTCTCGTCCAGAACGGGTACAACCCCGACTCGGTCGCTGAGCGCCAGCGCGATCTAGAGGACATCTTCCTGAGCCTCACCGGGGGCGACTCGTGAAGAGGCCGAGCTTCTTCGGGTCGGTTCGCGGTGAGGCGATCAAGGTCTCGCGCCAGCTGAGCTTCTGGCTGATGCTGGCCGGCG
>DAITQH010000157.1:0-3726 GCA_036833175.1 Candidatus Dormiibacterota bacterium | reverse complement strand
CGCGCCTGGCGACGCTGGGCCTGGTGCGCTCGCACATCATCGGCAACGCGTTCGGTTGCTACCAGTTCTCAGCCCCGGCCGATACGTGGGTCGACCTCGAGGCGGCGCTCGCGGGAGTCGACGCGGCCGAGGGATTTGTCGCGGCCGGCAATCCGCAGGCAGCCTATGGGCCGTCCTTGATTGCGACGACGATTCTCCGCAGGCCGTTCCTGGCCGGGGACGATGGGCCGTGGGCGGAGGGGAGGCGCGTGGCATTGGCGGCCGCTCTGGTCAGAGCTCTCGACACCAGGGTGGAAGCGCTCGCTGCGAATGGCGAGGTGGAGCTGGCGATGACGCACGCGCGCGAGGCGGTGCGGATGGAGCCGTACCGCGAATCGGGCTACCGGCGCCTCATGCGAATGCAGGTGCGCAACGGCGATCGCGGCGAGGCGATCCGCTCATACCTGGAGTGCAAGAGGTTGCTCGAGTCCGAGCTGGGGGTCGGGCCGTCGGAAGAGACGGATGCCCTTTACCGAGAGATAGCCGGTCAGGCCGTGTAACAGAACGGCCGATTCCTGCGTAGAACCGGTACGGACATCTTGATCGGGGACCCGCTGGCGGAGGATCGGCTCCGGCGCGCAAGGGCCGGTGATGCCTTTGCGTTTGGAGAGCTGCTCGCGCCCGTGCTCGATCAAGGCTTCCGACTTGCCATGACCATGCTCAAAGACAGGAATGCTGCGGAGGACGCCGTCCAGGAGGCGGCGTTGAAGAGCTGGCGCAAGCTGGATCGCTTCCGATACGGGGCGGACCTCAAGCCCTGGTTCCTGGCGATCGTCGCCAACGAGTGCCGAACCGTGCGCCGGTCGCGGTGGTGGCAGGTGATCCGTTCCGACGAGGTCGAACCGCGTGAGCATGTCGCTGCTGCCGAGGGAGGCTGGGCCGACAGCATCGATCTGAACACGGCCCTCGACCGGTTGCCGAAGCACCACCTGCTGACCCTGACCCTTTACTACCACCTCGATTTGCCCATCGAGGAGGTTGCCCGCGTGCTCGGTTGTTCCACCGGCGCCGCGCGCCAACGCATTCATCGAGCCCTCAATGCATTGCGGCCCGGAATGGTTTTGGAGATTGGCCGATGACACCGCAAGAAGAGGAGCTGCGTGAGCTGCGACGTGCGCTGGAGTCGCGGAGCGAGGAGATCACTCCGGAGTTTCGAGTGAGGCTGTCGTCGGCGCTGGCCGAAGGCAGGCCCGCTTCGAACTTTCTGCCAGCACTGGCCGCGGTCGCCGCAGTGGTGCTTGTGTTCGCGACGGTGGGCGTGCTGCTCATGGCGCGGCAGGCCCGCAACGTGCCGGCGCCCATTGGTGGGAGCACTCCGAGCGCCAAGGCGACCCCCACGCCGACGCCGACATCGTCGCCAGCTCCTGGAGTTCTCATCGCTCCGCCCACGCCAATCGCCCTGCCGGCGAACGCCCAGCTGAGTGCGCCATCTTCAGGCGTGCTATGGGCGCTGATGGTCTATCAATACCTGTACAGGTCGACAAATGGTGGGGCGACGTGGCAGCAAAAACCGTTGCCTCCTTCACAAGCGTTTTGTCCTGCACCGCCTGCGCCTTGCCCGTTTACAGGACAACCTGAGATTTCATTCGTGAGCGACAAGGAAGGCTGGCTCAGCATCAGCGGCGCTTCCCACACGCAGACGGTGATCCTGTGGCACACCACCGATGCAGGTGCAACATGGCATGACCTAGGGCCGACTGGAATCGGAGATGGCAAGGGCTCGAACGGCCTTTCGTTCGTCGATTCCAGTCGAGGGTTCATCGATGTCTGGAACCCCAACATTCCAACCGTCATCTACCGGACAGCTGACGGCGGCCGGACGTGGGCAGCATCACAGCCCTTGCCCACTCCGCCCGGATTCAAGACGGTTTGCGTGGGCTGCATTGCCATGCGAGCAGGAGCTGTCCGAGCCTTTGGATCGACGCTTCTTGTCCCAGTCTGGCAACAAGACGGATCACCCACTCAGTACGTGTACCGATCGAACGACGGTGGTGCGATTTGGACTCACGCCGCCACCGCGCCCGGACTGGATGGCAACGTCGTCTTCGTGACAGCTTCTCGCTGGCTCAAGCTGATCGGCCCGGGCCAGTCAGTTGAAACCACAGACGCCGGTGCGAGCTGGCACCGATATGCGTCAGATTATTCGCAGGCGGCGCCAATCCCTGCCGACTTCGTGTTCGCAAACTTGAACGTTGGCTACGGCACAGTGCGCGGAGAGATAACGGTGACGTTTGACGGGGGTCTCCACTGGGGGCAGCTCAGCTCGCCGGGTACCTAGCGAGTCGCGGGGACGAGCAGACCTCGAAGAGCTGACGCCAGCCACGCGCCGGTCAAGCCCAGCAGCAGGCCGACCATACAAGTAAGGACGAGGGGAATCGCCGGTTGTCCGGTGAAGCCCATGATCGCCGCCAGGCTGCGCGCCGACGGCGCGAGGCCGTAATACACCTGCAAGATCGCCAGGCCGACTCCCCACGCAGCCAGGCCGGCCAAGGAGCCTGCCGGAATTGCGACCCGGCCGCGCCCGATGAGCGCGCCGATCACGAGACCTGCCACGAACGTCAGCCACCAGGCGCCGAATAGCAGGCCCGCCAGCGAGATCGCGACGCCGATGAGGGTGATCAAGAACCAGATCCAGCCTTTCATGGCTGCATCGCCCACGTCGCCACTCCGGGTGCGAAAGAGGCCTCGTCGGCGGAGAGCATCGGCGCGTACAGGCCGCTCCACCACGTGTCGACCTTGTTCTCGTACCAGGTCGAGGCGGGGTTCTCACTCTGGCCGCCCGGATAGATCGCGCTGAAGGTCTTCGCGCCCCAGTCAACGACCATCCTCCAGCTCGGACCGTGAGTGGAGGGATCGCCGCCCGCCGCGAGCGGTGTATTGCCGTCGCCGCGGTCGGGCCGCGGACCGTAGCTGAGGCCCGACACCTGCGCGAGGTTCTCGAGCTCGCGGGTGTGGAGCTTGCCCCACGTCCACGAACCTGGCTCGCCACCGAGCTGCTTGCTCAAGGTGGAAAAGGCGTCGTGGAATGCAGAGCGCAGCGCGCTTAGCTGTGCTTCGGAACCAGGATTCGCCTGAAAACAGTTGGCACCTGGTGGGCAAGGAAGGGTCGTGGCGAGAGTGCTGGCCTCGAGGTACTGGCCGAGAGCGTCGTCGAGCTCGTGTCTCTCCACTGTCACGTTCTTCGCCTTCCAGGTGGGGTCGAACGTTTGCGACATGTAGGACTGCCAGAACGTCCACCAGATCGAGGCTGCCGCTGAATCCGTTTCCATCTGGAAGGTCCAGCCCGCCAGCAAGTCGCGCGCCTGTTGTTCGGAGGACGTGAGCTGATCACTGGACAGCGCCCGCATGAGGATCGGCACCATCTCCGACGCGAGGAAATCGCGCGTGTCGGTCTGCAGCGCCATCATGTCGGCCGCGCTCAACTTGCCGGGCTGGCTGAGCACACGCTTGATCTCGTTCGCCCGGTAACCCGGGTCGAAGAAGTTCGAGGCGGTGCCGATGTAGTACGGGTAGCTCGGATCGACCTGCCGCTGGTTGGCGCTCCACACGATGTTGCTCGGCGGGTTGTAGATCTGGGGTATGTCGTCGTAAGGCACCGTGCCGGTGACGTCGTACTCGCCGGTGCCGGGCAGCGGCAGCCAGGGCTGCCCTTGCGCGACGAGCGGGTAGTAGCCGGCGGAGATCAGG
>DAITQH010000156.1:0-3930 GCA_036833175.1 Candidatus Dormiibacterota bacterium | reverse complement strand
TGTGTCAGCCCAGCCCTGCGCTTCGATGTGAACCACGTTCCAGTTGGCGTCCCAGATCACGTCGGCGACGCCGCGGCGGCTGAAGTAGAGGTCGACACGACGCGATCGATCGCCCGCCAGCGCGGCATCCGCCATCATCGGCCGACTGCAACCTCCGCGACCCAATGCCTGGCGGCGGCAACGGAGGAGAAGGTGCGCGACTCCAACCCGTGATGGTGGACCAATACGACAACATCCTCGATCGTCAACCTGCCGAGCCCGGTGTCCGCGGTGACGAACGCGAGCCGTTTGAGCCCTGCCTGGAGGGCGAGCGGCATCCACTTCTCCTGGATCCACCTCTGGTCCTCGTGGACTATCACTTTCAGCTTCCGGGCGTCGCTCACGTAGGCGATTGCGTGGTTGTCGATGATCGCCTGGAGTCCTTTTAGAAGCGCGGCTCGCAGCTCCTCGCTGTTGGCAAAGCCCTTCCATTCCGAGTGGACATGCTGGTGAACGCTGTCCCAGCGGATGGACACATACGGCTCGTCGACGTAGACGTCATTGGCAGGTTTGATGCCCAACGGTATACGCCTTGATCGTCGGCCTGACATCCCCAAAATCGCCGGGAATAACCCATCAAAATTGATGGCTCAAGTACGAAAATTCGCACAATGAACCCTCGCTTTGCGCGTGGTCCGACCGGTGATTGAGCAGGTCCGGCGGATCGCCACCCCCCAGCGGATGCGCCGGGCGCGTGCGGCGCCTGCCGGGCGGTTCGCCGGCGCGCTGATCGGGATCGGCTGGGCGGCGGCGTTCGCCCTGTTCCGGGGCAGCTGGGACGTCGTCATCGCGGCCTCGGCCTTCTGGCTGGTCACGGTGCTGTTTCTCCTTGCCGCCTGGGAGCTCTTGATGATGGCGGCGGGGATGCCTGGCATCGCGATCCTGCCGCGGGGTAAGTGGATGGCCCAGCTCGAGACTTGGCTTGTGCCGGTTGGGCTCGTCGCGGGCCTCTTGTTTGGGCATTACCTGTGGGGCTGACCCCCCGACGGCGGTTTCGGATCAATGGGCGGGTGGTCGCTTTCGGCGCCGTCGCCGCAGGCTTGCTGGCGCTGGCCATATGGGTGATCTTCAAAGCCGGCACCTATGCCCCCGATCTGCTGGCCAGCTGCACGGGCAAGCGTGATCCCAACCCCTTCTTCCCGATTCCGGGCATCGTGATCTGGGCGGTCGTCGCCTTCCTGGCGGGTGGCGTTGCGGCCCGACTCAGGGCGCGATTCGGGGGCTCGCGATGATCGGCCCGCGGCGGCGCCTGCGCCACCCCGCCATCTGGGTTCAAGCCGGGCTCGTGATCTTCTTGCTGCTCGGCGCCGTGCTGCTCGGGTACGAGACGATCGCGCTCGGCGACACCAGCGAGCACGCGCCCATCAGCTTCTACATCCGGTGCTCCTACGCGGTGGAGAAGCAGGCGACCATCGCCGGCGTCCTGGCCGTGAGCTTCATCCTCGGCCACTGGCTGTGGTCGCCGCGTCGAGGGGTCAAGCGTTAGATGGTCGTCCCGGGCGGCATCACGATCGTCGCGCTGGTGGTGCTGGCCATGCTGTTCGGGATCGCCGCGGTTGACGCGGTCCTCGAAGCGGGCCGCTGGGAGCCCATCGACCAGCGCCTGCAGACGTGGTCGGGCCGCTATCCGTACTTCGCCGTTGCTCTGTCGGCCCTGCTCGGAGCGCTGCTGGGACATTTCTTCTGGTAGGCCGTGACGTAACAAACGACGGGAGCGAGGCGTATGTCACAGTCGGCGGCGACCTGACGGTCGACCTGGCGTCGTGGCCCTCCTCTCCAGTGGGCCGGTGTCACGTTCAAGACCAGCAACCCGATGGCCGCTACACCTACCAGGTGAGGGTCACAGTAGTCGCGGGTGGTTAATCGGCTTCCATGCCGAACTGCTTGAACAGGAAGGCGGCGATCAGCCTGTAGGCCTTGAGCTGGTTGGCGCGCTTGCTGAAATCGTGGCCTTCGTCGTCGAACACGTGGTACTCGACGTCGACGCCGACCGATCGAAGCTTTTCCACCATCTGGTCTGATTCCGGCTTGACGCAGCGAGGGTCGTTCGCGCCCTGCAGCACCAGCAGGGGCGCTTTCATCTTCTCGACGTACGTGATCGGCGAGCGCGCCATCAAGAAATCGAAATCGTCTTCGGGATCGCCGAGCAATTCCTTCATCAGGGCTCGCCAATGCGGGGGCACTGCCTTGACAAAGGTGACGAGGTTCGAAGGCCCGACGAGGTCGATGCCGCAGCGCCAGTAATCGGGTAGGCGCGTCATGGCCGACAACGTTGCGAAGCCGCCAAAGCTCGCGCCGTACACGGCGATCCGTTCACCGTCCACCCAGCTCTGCCCGCGCAGCCATCGCGCTGCGTAATCGATGTCCTTGAGCTCGTCGCCTCCCCAGTCGCGGTGGATCAGCTTCTGATAGGTCTTCCCATAGCCTGTGCTGCCGCGAATGTTTGGAGCAAGCACGGCGATGCCCCGCGAGAGCAGGTACTGATAAAAGGACGAGCTTCGGGTGACGTGCGTTCGCTCCTGGGCCTCAGGTCCGCCGTGTATTGATAGGACCACCGGCATCTTTCCACCTGCTTCTTGGGGGCGATAGAGCCACGCCGGGATCTGCTTGCCATCAAAGGTCGGAAAGTGCACAAGCTCGGGCTCGACGAGCTCCGGCTCTGGGATGCCGCCCAGAAAGTTGTCGGTGACGCGCGTGACACTGCCTGAATCGAGGTCGGCCACATACACGTCGAACACCCGCGTCCCGGTGGCCACCAGGCCGGCCACGAGCCGCCCGTCCGGCGAGATCGCAAACTGCGAGCACACGCCCTGCGGCATTTCGGGGAAGCGAAGCTCTCGCCCAGCCTGGATGTCATACGCGTGAAAGCGCGAGTAGCCGTCCTCGTCGATCGTGTACGCGATTCGGCGGCGGTCAGCAGACAGGTCCGCTTGCTCGATGCCCCAGTCGGACTGAATGAGCGCAGCACGCTTGCCGGTGGTGAGGTCGATGGTCTCCAGGCAGTTTTGCTCGGTGCCGCGGTCGGTCAGGTTGTAAAGACATGAGCCGTCGGCGCTGAAACCGACGGGAGCGTTGAACTCATCGCCTTCGTGTGGCGTCAGGTTGCGCAGCTCACCGCTCTCGACATCGAACACGAACGCGCTCTGATCGGTGGTGCCCAGCACCTCCGCGATGGCGGCGCGCCGGCCGTCGGGGTGCCATGCGGCAGGGTAGAACTGGCGTGCCTCGAGATCGAGAACAAGCTTGTAGCGGCCACTCGGAATGTCGAGGAGATAAATCGCCACGTCGGTCGGCCTCTCCTGGTTGCCATCGAAGAGCATGCGTCGGCCATCGTCGGCAACTGGGCCCACCTCGTACTGGACGTCGTGGCGGTCGGTGACGGGGCGAGGCCAGCCGAAGCCATCCGGCGGCAAGAGGTTGAGCTGCCACTGCTCGGCGCCCAGGTGGTCGAGCTCGAGCACGATGCCGCTCGGCGTCCAGCGGTGGTGACGGACCGCGTCCTCATCACCGCTCGTCAGCTGGCGGGCGACGCCGCCCAGGACAGGCGAGCTCCAGAGGTTGAAGAGTCCCGAGCCGTCGTGGACGTAGCTGATGTGGCGGCTGTCGGGTGAGAAAGCGAGGTTGTTCAGGAAGTAAGTGCGGCGAAGGGCGAAGAACTGTTCGAATCGTGGAGGAACGGCTGTCCTGGTGGCCATTCGATATCAGAGTACCGGCACACGGCGTCCATGTCGCATCTTCCAATTGATCCAGAATGAGATGGCATGGAAGAAAGAAGCGAAGAGCAAGTCATAACTCGTCTGTTCGACCTGGAGAACGATGGGCAGGCCACCCAACGAGCCGAGCTCACTGGCGAACGGTTCATTTCCTTGATCCAGGATCCCAACAACGGGC
>DAITQH010000155.1:0-4025 GCA_036833175.1 Candidatus Dormiibacterota bacterium | reverse complement strand
CGCGGCCCAGAGGGGATCATCGTCGAGCTGGCGGAGCAGAGCGGCTGAGGGCTCCGGCCGCCAGCGGGGGCAAGTCTAACGGCCTCCGGCCGGATCCCGTGTAAGCCTTCAAAATTCGACCCGCAATCGATTAGGGTGGCCGGGTGACGGCGCGGGAAAGGGCGGCGAGGCGGGGCGGCCACGGCTCGCCGGTTTCGTTTGCTAAAGCTCCGGAGACAGTCGTGGCAGCAGGGTCGCGGCTCGAGTTGGGCACGATCGTACTCTTTAGCGCCGCGGCCTTTCTCGGCGCGTCGGTCCTCTTCGTCGTCGAGCCGATGATGGCCAAGATGCTTCTGCCGCCGTCCGGGGGGACCGCCGGCGTCTGGACCACCTCGGTGCTCTTCTTCCAACTCCTGCTGACGGCGGGCTACGCGTATACACACGGACTCTCGCGCCGCTGGCCTCCGCGGACGCAGGTGGTCGCCCATCTGGGCCTCATGCTGGCCGTGCTGCTCGCACTGCCCGTCCAGCTGCGCATGGCCGGGCCGCCGCCGGTAGGAACCGGCCTGGTTCCCTGGATCCTCGTCGTCCTCGGCCTCTCCGTAGGGCTTCCCTTTTTCGTGGTCTCGACCACGTCGCCGTTGCTTCAACGCTGGCTCTCGATGTCCGGGCACCGCCTTTCGGGAGACCCATACTTTCTCTATCAGGCGAGCAACCTCGGCAGCCTGGTCGCCCTCCTCGCCTACCCGGCAATCATTGAGTTCCGACTTGGGCTGACAGCGCAGCGCCAACTGTGGACGATCGGCTACCTCGCCCTCGTCGGCCTCGCAGCCCTCTGCGGTCGCCGCCTTTGGGCCGCAGGCGCCCGCCATAAAGCCACCGCGGAGCAGGGGGACTCAGTGCCTGCAGCACCAATCAGCCGGCTGCGGCGTGTGCGCTGGGTCATGCTCGCAGCCATCCCCTCGACCTGGATGCTTGGCGTGACCTCCTACTTCACGACCATGATCCGGCCGCTGCCACTGCTCTGGGTCGCTCCTCTTGCCATCTACCTGCTGTCGTTCGCGCTGGTCTTCGGAAGGCGGCCGTTTCCGAGCCGCCTTCTGCAGCGTGCCTTTCCCTTCATCGCACTTCCCCTGCTCGGTTTCATCGTCCTCGGCGGTAGCGGTCCTTTCTGGTTCCTCGCCATCCTCCACCTGGGCGCGTTCTTGGTGGGCGCCCTCCTTTGCCATGGCCTTCTTGCCGCCGACCGGCCACCACCAGGACACCTGACCGACTTCTACGTGTGGCTTAGCGTCGGAGGAGCGCTGGGCGGCGTATTCACGGCTGTGGCCGCTCCCCTCATCTTCAACGACTATTTCGAATATCCACTCGCGATCGTGGCCGCCTGCTTCGCGCGTCCGGGTCTCCTCCTCGCGCTGGATCGGCGCGCCATCTCGAGAGACTTCGCGGCAGCCGCGCTTCTCTTGGTCGGCCTGGTTCTGATCGTGGCCGTGGGGATCGCGGCGGGTCTCTTCGCTGCGGCTGAACGCCTTCCGCTGTCGGCAAACGGGACCGCCGCCGACCTGATCCGGATTCTGGTCGTCTTCGCCGCACCGGCAGTGGCCGGAATCGCCTTCTCCCGCCGTCAGCTTCGTTTCGGCCTGGCGGCGGCCGTGATCGTGCTGTTGAGCCTCCTGCCGATCGGAAGTCGAGGAACGGTGCTGTTTCAGTCCCGCGACTTCTACGGCATCCATTCCGTCGTCTCCGACCCCGCCGCAACGCGACACCTTCTGATCGATGGCGTGACCATTCACGGCGTTCAGATGAACGATCCCGCCTTCCGTGACCAGCCGGGCGCGTACTACTCACCTTCCGGCCCCGCGGGCGATGTGTTCCGGTCGCTGGCAGACCGGTCAGCCGCGTGGCACGTCGCCGTGATCGGCCTCGGCTCGGGCGCCTTGAGCTGCTACTCGGAACCCGGTCAGCGATGGACCTATTACGAGCTCGATCCGGCCGTCGTCGCGATCGCTCGCAACCCAGATCTGTTCACGTACCTGCGCGATTGCCCAGCCGGCGGCACGGATTTCGTGACCGGCGACGGGCGCCTCTCGCTCCAGTCCGCGCACAACGCGCGGTACGACCTTTTAGTGGTGGATGCGTTCGGCTCCGACGCGGTGCCTACCCACCTCCTGACCAGGGAGGCGATCCAGCTCTACCTTGACCGCCTCGCTCCGGGCGGCATCCTTCTCTTCAATGTCTCTAACAAGTACCTGAACTTGAGCCCGATCCTCGCCGCGCAGGCGTCGAACCTTGGCCTCAATGCGCTCGAGAAGGTGGACATCACGGTCAGCGAAGCGGAGCAGGCCGCCGGCAAGTTTCCGTCCGACTGGGTGGTGCTGGCCCCGCCGCCTGGGAGGTTGGCCGGCCTGGCGGCAGTTTCGGGCTGGAAACCCCCGCGGTCCGATCCCAACATTCCGCTCTGGACTGACGACTACTCCGACGTCCTGAGCGTGACCAGGTTCGGCTGAATAGCAGTCGAATGGCGGGCCGCCCGCGGAGGGCCAATGCGCCCCGATAGCTGGCGCAAGGTTCTGGCACGAAGCGGTCCCTGACAGCCCGACCTCCGAATTCATCAACGCGATCGCGCGTAATGATGTGGTATTTTGTGAGGGTCTCAATGTTGGTGCGATTGACATCGGCCCTGATGGTCGTCGCGCTCGCCCTGCTGTCCCTGCCAGTTACCGTCAGCGCATCCGGCATGTCAATCTCGATTCCTTCCACGATGACCCTTGCGACGTCAACGGTCGAAGTCGAGTTTGTCGTGGGTGTTACCTGTGACGACCTGAACGCAAGCGACTCCGGCGTTTACGTGCACCTTACCCAAGCCAAGTCCGGCGCCACCGGCTCGGAGTCGACCGGACCCCTCGTCTGCGATTCCACCGAGCACACGTACACCCTCCACGTCTTCGCTGACCAAGTCCCCTTCGCGCCGGGCGCCGTCGCTGCCTCGAGCAACGCCGTCGAGTACGGGCAGTACAACCAGACGGTTACCGCCTCCGGCTCGGCCACGGTGAAGCTCGTGCAGGGCCAGGTGGACGTGCCGGCTGCGGTCACCACCCCCTTCACCCAAAACAGCTATCAGGTCGAGATAGGGTCAAGCGGGACGCTCCAGTACCGCTACGCCCAGGGACCCGGCTTTGGCCAGGCGACCATCCCGATCACCATCAACTGCACCCTGGGCCCGGGCGGTTACTCCCCATACGTCACTGTGGACCTCGAGGCCGCGCATGGTAACGGTGTCGCCACCGGCTACTCGCCCCAGCAGTTCAACGACTTCCCCTACCCGACCTGCGACGGTGTGGCGCGAACCTACTACTTCCGTCTCGCGCTGCAGGCCGGGATCAACCCTGGCCTGTCGAGCGTATGCGTCTACGTCGAGACCTGGGACTACTCGCCGCAGTGGCCGACGCGCAACTCCGACGGGGTCAGGACGGTGACGCTGACCCAAGGCTGAAGCCCCGGCTGCGGTTGCGGCTGGCCCAGATTGGCGGGAGTCGTGGACACTTTTCGAACTTTGCTCGCCGTCGATGACTGAAATCAAACAAGAGCAATCCGCTCAGGCCGCGCACAGCGCGGCCCGGCCCGCGAGGCGTGCCGAGGGGGGGTCGCGCGAAGCGCGACGGGGGCGCAGCCGCCACAAGATCAGAATGGACCCCTCCCGGCCCGCCATCGCGAGAAGCGCGAGGGGGGCGGGGTGTCGTAGATACTTTTCGAAGTCGCGACCGATAGGCCGGCGTACGATCATGCCGTTCTTCGTCGGGGCCACGCGGGCGGGATGACCGCCGCGAAAATACGGTCCCGATTCCGTGCACGGGCGGACCACCGCCGGGGAGGGGAGCCGATGTATCGCCACAGATCGTATGCGCAGGTTCTTTACGGCCACTTCAATGACTACCTGAAAGCAACCGACGAGCTCAATGCCATAGCTCGCAAACGTGGCTGGCCAGAATCAACCGTCTGGACCCCTGTCGTGGGCAGAGGGAACGATGTGGTACTGGAGGAGGAGT
>DAITQH010000154.1:884-4082 GCA_036833175.1 Candidatus Dormiibacterota bacterium | reverse complement strand
GCATGGTGCTCATGACCTCGCGGACCGCCGGCACCCCGCGATTCTATTCCGCTAAGGGCGAATGTTGGCGGCGCCCACGAGTGTCACGCCATCGCTCGTTGCCGGGGGGATCGGAGTGGCCGCCAGCACCGCAGTGGCCGCCAGCACGAGGATCGCGACGCCGGCTTCGAAACGGACGAGTCCAAATCCTCGACGCCACGCGAGAGTCGACAGAATCACCATCACCAGGACGCCGGCCGACTTCACGCTCAAGACCAATCCGTACTGCATTGTCCAGAGGTCGGACGGCGAGCTGAGCGCAGCCGCCGCCGCCAGGACCCCGGTCATGGCGGTGATCGCAAATGCGATCAGTGCCACGCGCCCAAAGCGCAAGAGCAACGCCTTGCGCTCCTCCCCATTCCACCCTCCGGGCGGGCGCACGGTCGCCAGCGCCATGATCCCTCCCGCCCACACGCCCGCGGAAAGAACATGCAGAGCGTCGGCGAATATTGGGCCCACCGGCTGTCCTTGTGCTGCGGCGTGGCTGGCGAAGGCAAGCGACGCCGCGGCGAATATCGCCGCGGGCGCCACCATCCGCCGTCCCAGCAAACAGAGCGCGAGCGCCACACCCTCGGCGGCCACCCGTGCGATTCGCACCCAGCCGGCCAGATCTCCGAAGAGGAACGTGATCGCGCCGGATAGCGAGTGGCCGGCGACGAAAGCCTGGGCGATGGCGACTCCAAGCCCACCGACCAGCGCGGCTGCCAGCGCGCGCTCCATGGGCGGCCGCGCCCACTCGATTCGCGGCGCGTTCGCCGCCAGCCTTCTGATCACGAAGACCCCGATGACGTAAATGAGGCCCGCGTATTCGAGCCAGCGCAGAACGCCGATCGCTAGATCGGCTGCCGATGGCACGTCAGGGACCGAGGACGTTGAGGGCGGGGTTGACGATCGCGGTCAGCACGTGGTCCTCCCATTTGCCGTTGATCAACAGGTACGCGGGCGCAAGGCCCTCGACCTCGAAACCACAACGCCGGAGCACGGCCGCGCTGCGCGCATTCCGCGGCATGTGGTTGGCGTTGACCCTGTGCAGCCGCCACCTCTCGAAGGCGAATGCGACGGCCCCCTTCACCGCCTCGGTCATGTAGCCCTTGCCTTGCTCGTCACGCGCAAGGTTGTAGCCCATCACGCACGACTGAAGGGCGCCACGGTGCACCTGGGTCAGGTTGAGGTTGCCGACGATCCGGTCAGGCGCCGACCGCGCAAACAGAAACGCGCGAAAGGATTCGCCCGCGGCGTGCTCACGGATGCGTATGCGAACCTGCTCGAGCCACATCGCCTCGTCGAGGAAATCGGGAGCGAAGGTCGGCGAGAACGGCTGTAGGTACTCGCGGTTGTCGCCGTAGTAGCTGATGATCTCGGGGACGTCCGCGGCTTGCGGAAGCCGCACCGTCAAGCGCTCGGTTTCGATCAACCAGGTTAGGTCCCGGCTGCGGCGATGATCCCTCCGCCCAGCACCCGGGTCCCCGAATAGAGGACGGCTGCCTGCCCAGGCGCCGCGCCGAGGAAAGGCTCCTGCAGCGAGAGGCGGCCTGCCTGGTAGACGGCGGCGATGGGCGCCGCGTGGTAGCGAAGTCGCGCCTCGCATTGGATGGGTTCTTCGGCCGAGCCGTCGATGAAGCTCACTTCACGCAGGTCGACGTCGCGCGTTTCCAGGTCCTCGCGCCGCCCGACGACAAGCCGGTTGGCCGTCGCGTCGATCTTCAGCACATACCAGGGACCCGCCTCGCGCAGATCTCCAAATCCGCTGCGCTGTCCTACCGTGTAGACCGCCGTACCCCGGTGCGTCCCGAGCTCGCGGCCGGTGGAGTCAACCACCGCGCCGGCGTGGATGGGAAGCCTCTCGCTCAGATAGCGAGCCGTCTCGCCGCGCGGCACGAAGCAGATCTCCATGCTCTCTGCCTTGTCTGCAACCGGCAGGCCGAACTCTCGCGCATGCTCCCGCACCTCGCTCTTGATCATGCCCCCAAGCGGAAACATGATCCGGGAGAGGCGCTCGCGATCGAGGTGATAGAGCATGTAGGACTGGTCCTTGGCCGGGTCCAGGGCGGTGTGCAGCTCCGGGCCGCCGGCCCCCTCGACGATCCGCGCATAGTGACCCGTCGCCAGCTTGTCGAAGCCGAGCGCGAGCACGCGGCCGAGCATGAGGTCGAAGCGGACGAAGGCGTTGCAGCGAACACATGGGTTCGGCGTCCGGCCCTCGAGGTAGTCGCGGTGAAACGGCTCGATGACCCGCTCGCCGAACTCCTTCTCGAGGTTCCAGCAGTAATAGGGAATGTCGAGCAGGGCGGCGACACGCCGCGCGTCCTCGACCGCGTTGAGCGAACAGCACCCGGCGTTGCGCTTGTTTTCCTCAGCGTCGCCGCGAGGCCACTGCTGCAAGGTGATGCCAACGACCTCATGCCCCTGCGCTTGCAAGAGCGCGGCCGCGACGGAAGAGTCGACACCACCGGACATCGCAACAGCGATCCTCACGACCGGTTCTCCACGATGTGTCGAGCGACGACCTCCGCATCCTCTCCGACGCCGTAGAGGATGGCCGACTTGTTCTTCCTCATCCAGTGCACACCCATAAAGTAGAGCCCAGGCACCGACGTGTGTCCGTCCACCTGAATCGGGAACCCCATTTCGTCAAAAACGGGGAACTTCACCCAGCCGTACTCAGGCCGGTAGCCGCTGGTCCAGATCACGGTGCCAATGCCCTCCCGTACCAGGTCGATCTCGGTGCGCGTCTTGATCCTCATCGGCGCCGGAATGTCATAGGCGGGCTTTGGAATATCGGTCGTCGCGCAGAGCTGGTCGATCCAGCCCCTGATGTCGGCCCAGCGTGCGTCGCCGAAGTCGACGCTGGCGGCGAGATCATCGGCAAAGTGGAGTCTTGAGCCGTCCGCGCCAAGGAATCGACCGAGCAGCTCGATCCCAGTGGCATGAAGGGTGCGGTAGTTGAGGTCGTGGCCGCCGTCGTGGCCAGTCGTCTGCGGGTTGCCGACAAGACGCGCTGCAGGCGATACGAGCTGGTCCGGGGTGCGATCAAAAAAGCCGGACTCCCTGAACCACCAGACAATGTCCCGACCGCCAACCCGGCGTGGCACCCAGGGGCAGCGACCGCATGCGAGAAAGACCTTTCGGCCTGCCTCATGCAGCTCTTCGGCCAGCTGG
>DAITQH010000154.1:0-874 GCA_036833175.1 Candidatus Dormiibacterota bacterium | reverse complement strand
TGGCAGCCGGTCTGGCCGCTGCCCACGATCAGGACATTTCCGGCCGGCAGTGCGTCGGGGTTCCGGTAGTCCTCGGACAGCACCTGGTGAAGCGCCGACGGAAGGGATTCGGCTCCGGCCGGCCGATGCGGCTTCTGGTAACCCCCCGAAGCCACCACCACCGTGCGCGCGTGGACCTGTCCATCATCCACTGTCACGAGAAAGCCGCCGGCGGGGTCGGCTGCGAGTTGAGAAACGAGAGTATCGCCCCGCAAGGGCGGCTTGAAGGAGGCAACCCAAGACTCGAAGAAGCCGATCAGCTCGGCGCGGGACATATAGCCATCCGGCTCGGCACCGGTGTAAGTGATCCCAGGGAGCCCAACAGCCCAGTTCGGGGTGATCAGACGAAAGGAATCCCATCGCCGCGATCGCCAGGTCTCGGCGACGCGGCCGGCGTCGATCACGACGTGGTCGATATTTGCCTGCTTGAGGAACCAGCTGGTGGCGAGACCGGCCTGACCTGCTCCGATGATCGCAACGTCGACGGTGTAATCCATGCCGACGGAAATCGTAGTCTCGGACTAAGCACCGATCGGCCGTAGCTCAGGCGCCAGTTCTTCTGCGTCACTGGCCTCTTGAATGAACTCGAGCAGCTCAAGCGCGTCACTGCGAGCTCTGAATCGTCCTATGGCGAGGTCAGCCCAGAAGGCGGCTGGAATAAGAAGGGTCAACAACAGCGTCGTGATCTGGAGGTTTCCGATCACAGCCTGGTAGACGGCGTTGAGATTGATGAACACCCCTACTCCGAGCCATAAGGACATATAGATCGCTAAGAAATAGCGGTCACGTAACGTAACTCTCAACACAGTCCCGTGACCTCCGGGGACGCACGTGA
>DAITQH010000153.1:0-4130 GCA_036833175.1 Candidatus Dormiibacterota bacterium | reverse complement strand
CGGCCATTGGCCCCATCGACCTCGCTGACGGCCGTCTCGGCGGCGACCACTCCCTCCAGCCCAGGGCTGAATTCCGGCACGACGTGTAAGTGTACGGAGGGCTGGTTCACGACCACGGTCTACAGTTGGTCGCAGATGGTGGAAGCGCTGCCCGTCGACACGCGAACGGCGCGTTTCATGACCTGGTTTGCGCTGATTGTCGCGCTCGCGAGCGACGCGGTCTACCTGTCGCTTACGCGCGGGCAGGCCAGCGGACAGCAGGGGCTCGTCCTCGACGTGTTCACGCTGCCTTTCGCGGCGGGCTATGTCTTCGTGCTGGCCGCGATGCTGGCGGCGTCGTTGATGCACCGATGGAAGCCCGCCGTGCGGACTTCGCTCCGCGCCGCGGCATCAGGCGGGCTGCTCGTGCTCGGCGTCATCGCCATCTTCTCGATCGGCCTGCCCCTGGTGATCGCCGGCGCGATGGCGACAGGCGCAACGGTGCGCACCCTGCGCGGACCGATGTTCACCCGGTCCTCAGTGTCGGCTGTCGCTGCCGCGATCGCGGTGGTGGTGGTGCTGGTCGCCGGCTTCGAGGTCACAGAGCGGATGATCGTGTGCCCCGGCCAGGGCACTGTGACAGGCGGAGGCTCGGGCTTCGTCACAGGGCCGTACCACTACGAATGTATCAACGGCCGGCTCGGCTTTCATTCCGGATCGTGCAACGGTGCCACGGCCACAATCGACTCGAGCGGAAACGTGACGTCCAGCGGTTGCTGAAAGCGTTGCTGGGCGTCGCGTCGGACTCGGGGTCGGCTACGAATGGTTGGCGATAGCAGGAAATCCAACAGTCGTGCGTTAGCCTTTGTAGGAACACACACGACGGAGGCTCTAAATGTCATCTCTACGTCCTGCAAAGATCGTTGCAACGTTGTTTCAGCTGATCGGCGGATCGCTCGCCGATCCCGCCGATGAGTTCGGGCCCACCTGCACGTGTGAGGCCTGCCTGCAAGCCTGGAGGCGCAACCAATCGCCTGAACTCGCGTCAGCGAGGGCGCGAATAACAAACCGCAGGCCGCGGTTGGGTCCAGGCTAAACCCGGCCGTCACCCTAAACGCGTGGCGCTTAGGCCGGATTCACTCCGGCCGTCCGCATCGCGCATGAGAGCCACCATGCGTGATTGGGAGTAACTACTTGGACAAGTCCCATCGATATGCCGGAATGGGAGCAGCCCCTGCGGCGAAGCCGCACGGGCGATGAGGGAAACCATCCGGGTTTTCCCTCATACCTCACACCATGCCCAGTTCCCAGCGCGCTTCTTCTGACATACGCTCTGGGGACCACACCGGTTCGTAGACGATGTCGACTCCCGCGTCGGAGATGCCGGGCAGCGTGAGCAGGTGGTCGCGGACGTCGGTCATCACCTCGGCGGCCATCGGGCAGCCCAGCGCCGTGAGCGTCATCTTGATGTCCACCCGCGCCGGCTTGATCGCGATGTCGTAGATCAGTCCGAGGTCGACGATGTTGACCGGGATCTCGGGGTCGAAGCACTGGCGTAGGACTTCGATCACGTCCTCGGGCTTGACCGTCGCGTCTGGAGCGACCTCACTGGTAGGTGTGAACGGGCTCATGGTGTCTCCACTGACAGGCCGGCGTCTCGCCAGTCCTTGATCCCGCCGCGGAAGTTCACTACGTCTTTGACTCCGAGCGCCACCGCCATCTCAGACGCGACGGACGAACGCTCGCCGGATTGGCACACGAAGATCGTCTTGTCACGGATCTTCTGCGCGCTCGGGTTGGCCAGGAACGTGTTGAGCACGATGTGCCGCGCGCCGGGTACGTGGCCTTTGTTCCACTCCCAGTCCTCGCGGACGTCCACCACGTCGTAGCCGTCGTCCATCAGCTTCCGGACTTCATCGATCTTCAGGTCGCGAAATGACACTTCCTGGTTCTTCATCTCCATGTCCTACTCCTCGTCCTCATCGCTTCCGGCCAGCCCGTAAGCACCCACCTTCAACACCTTCAAAGACAGCAGCGCGCACTTGATGCGGGCGGGGGAGATGTCGATCCCCAGCTCGCCCAGCACATCCGCTTTCCCAATCTTCTTCGCATCTTCGAGCGGAAGGCCCTTCAGCCTCTCGGTCAAGAGCGATGCCGAAGCCTGCGAGATGGCGCATCCGCGGCCGTGGAACTTGATGTCCTCGATCACCCCATCCTTGACCCGGAAATCCATCCCGATCACGTCTCCGCAGAGAGGGTTGTCTTCCTCATGGCTGATGTCGGGGTTTTCCAGACGGCCGAAGTTCCGCGGGTTCTTGTAATGGTCGAGGATGTACTCGCGATAAAACTGGTCGTCGGCGGCGGTTCCGGTGCTCACTTGAAAATCCTCTGGGCCTCTTTGATGGAACCGACCAACCGGTCGACTTCATCCTTCTGTGTGTACACATAGAAGGAGGCGCGGGCAGTGGCGGCGACTCCCAGCCGTGTCATAAGAGGCATCGCGCAGTGGTGGCCGGCCCGCAGGCAGACCTGGTCGCGGTCGGCGATCGTCGCCAGGTCGTGCGGGTGGATCCCCTCGATCGAGAACGAGATGACGCCGGCGCGCCGGGAAGGGGGCGGCCCGTACAGCGTCAGCCCCTCGACGTCGCTGAGCGCTTCGTAGGCGTATTCGGTGATCTCGCGCTCGTGCGCGCGCACCGCATCCATGCCAAGCGCGCTCAGGTAGTCGACCGCCGCGCCCAGCCCGATCACCTCGGCGATCGCCTGGGTGCCCGCTTCGAACTTCCACGGCAGCTCGTGGTAGGTCGTGCCCTCGATGCGAACCGCCTTGATCATGTCGCCGCCGGACATGAAGGGGTCCATTGCTTCGAGCACCTCGCGGCGTCCATACAGGATGCCCGCGCCGGTCGGCCCGAGCATCTTGTGCCCGCTGAACGCGTAAAAGTCGCAGCCCAGCGCGCGGACGTCGACACCCTGGTGCGGGGCGCCCTGCGCTCCGTCGACAAGAACCGTCGCCCCGGCGGCCTTGGCTGCGGCGACCATCTCGGCAACCGGGTTGATGGTGCCAAGGGCGTTGCTCACCTGGCCGAAGGCGACGAGCTTCGGCGAGCGCTCGAGGAGCTTGTTGAACTGGTCGAGGCGCAACTCGCCGCGCTCGTCGATGTCGACGTACTCGATCGTCGCACCCTTCTCGGCGGCGAGGATCTGCCACGGGACGATGTTGGAGTGGTGCTCGATGATCGTGAGGACGATCAGGTCACCCTGCTTGATGTGCTTGCGGCCCCACGAGTACGCGACCAGGTTGATCGCCTCGGTCGTGCCGCGCGTGTAGAGGATCTCCTTGGTCGAGGCGGCATTGATGAAGTCGCGGACCTTCTCGCGCGTGGCCTCGTAGCGCACCGTCGCCTCTTCAGCGATGTGGTACGCCGCGCGGTGGATGTTCGAGTTGAACTTCTCGAAGTACTCCATCATCGCGCCGGTCACCTGGCGCGGCCGCTGCGAGGTGTTCGCCGAGTCCAGATAGGCGATCCCCGTTTGGAAGATCGGGAAGTCCTTGCGAATCGTCGCGACGTCGAGTGAACGATTAGGGGCGCCATGCGCGCGCGCGGCCATCAATCCGGGACCTCGACGTAGACCTCGTCTCCATCCACGGTCACGGCGTAGGCCTTGGCGGGGATCACGGCGGGAAGGCCCGTGACCTTGCCGGTGACGAGGTTGAAGCGCGAGCCGTGCTGCGGGCATTCGACGTCCATGCCCCAGAGCTCGCCGTCGCTGAGGTTGAACTCCTCGTGCGTGCAGATGTCGTTGAGGGCGTAGAACTTGCCGTCCTCCGTATGGGCGAGGCAGACCGGGGTGCTTCCGGCGTCGACTCGCTTGATGCTTTCGTCAGGCAGCTCTGCGACCGAAGCGACGCGAAACCTAGCCAAGGCGGGCCTCCAGGTCGGCCTCGATGAGCTTGCGCGCGTGCTCGAAGGGGATCCGGTCCAGCACGTCGCCGAAGAATCCCTGCACGATCATCCGCTTGGCCGTCGTGGCCGGGATGCCGCGCGACTGGAGGTAGAACATGCTCTGCGGGTCGACAGGCCCGACCGTCGCACCGTGCGTGCAGCGGACGTCGTTGTTGTCGATCTCGAGCATCGGGATCGAGGTCG
>DAITQH010000152.1:0-4263 GCA_036833175.1 Candidatus Dormiibacterota bacterium | reverse complement strand
CTTCGACCGCAACTCCAACTCGGCGAGCGACACCATCCGCCCGTTCGTCATCACGATGGGCCCGGTATGGGCCCTGTCGATCTGGGCCGCAACGGTGATCTTGCGAAGGCCGCGGTAGAAATTTCACCTCCCCAATGTGGGGAACGCCGGCGCGGGCGCAGCCCCGGCCGGGTGGGGGTTGGAGCATGCACCCCGTCCATTTCGAGCGGCCATAGATAGAATTTGTGGCTACGGCCGTGGCCATAGACGAATCACGTAACGGCAAGCCCAGTGGAATTCAGCTGGTGCAGGTCGAGGGCTTTCTCGAGGTCGCCCGACGGGGCAGCGTCAGCCGGGCCGCGGAAGCCCTCTTCATCACCCAGCCGACCCTGACTGCGCGCCTACACGGCCTGGAGCGGGAGCTCGGCACCGCGCTGTTCCTTCGCACCCCCCACGGCATGCGCCTCACCGACGCCGGGCGGGCCTGGATCCCCTTTGCCGAGCGGGCGCTGCGAGCCCTGGTCGACGGGCGCGACGCGCTCGAGCAGGTTATGACGGCGTCCGCCGGCCACCTCATGATCGCGGCCGCACCGGCGGTGAGCACCTACGTCCTGCCTGAGCTGCTCGAACGATTCGTCGCAAAGCACCCCAGGGTCGAGGTCTCGGTCCGGACCGGCCACTCCGAGGACGTGGTCGAGCTGGTCGTGCGCGACGAGGTACAGCTGGGCCTGGGGCGGACGATTCGCCACCCGGACCTGGAGCTGCGCCCCTTCCACACCGAAGACCTCGTCCTCGTCTGCGCGCCCGACCACCCTTTCACGAAGCGCAAGGCCGTGGCGATGGCCGAGGTCGCGGCTGAGAAGCTGATCATGTTCGACCGCACGTCGAGCTACTACGAGATCACGCAGGGCGCGTTTCTGTCGGCAGGCGTGAAGCTCCGAGGCCTGATGGAGCTGGACTCGATCGAGGCTGCCAAGAAGATGGTGGAAAGGGGCCTCGGGGTCGCGCTTCTGCCCGGCACCGCCGTGGCGCGCGAGGCGGCGGGCGGAACGCTGGCGGTCGTTGCGATGACGGATGCGCCGCCCATGCACAACTCGATCGTGGTCTTCCGGCGCAGGGATTCGGGCGAACCCGAGGGCATCGTGGCGGCGTTTCTGGAACTAATAGAAACGCGCGACTGACCCATTCCCCACATCGGATTTCCCGATAGGTTTTATCAAATCAATTGATTGGACTTATACACGCCGCGTTGATAGCGTCTGGCTCATGGACAGCCCCGAACAATCGCGGGACCTAGAGACGGAGCCTTCGTCGCACGAGTGCGAATGCCCCGAACCTTGCAACTGCGACCACGAGAACGAGTAGACCCTTCGGACTTCGGCGTTAGGAATCTGAGCCCGCACAGAAGGAGGGTCCGATGGACCTTGTATCCACACCCCTGCTCCCGCAGGGGTTGAAAGTCCCGGCGTCGCGCAACGAGGATCCCAGCCAACGGTTGCGCCGACTGCTGGCGAGCAAGCCCTACCTCTTCGGTCCTGGCGTCTACGACCCGATGGGGGCCGAGCTCGTCATGTACCACGGCTTCGACGCCGTCTACTTCAGCGGCTACTCGTTCGCCATCGGCCACCTCGGCACGACCGACATGGACATCTACTCCTCGGTCGAGATCGCCGACGGCGCACGCCGCACCGTGAGCGCGCTGCGCAAGTTCCAGCTCACGATGGCGATGGGCGACCCCGACAAAGAGGTGCCACCTGTTCACCTGGAAATCCCGCCAGTCGTAGTGGACATGGACGTCGGCTACGGAAACCTGTTCAACGTCCAGCGCACCACCGATCTGTACGTGCGAGCCGGCGTCGCGGCCGCACACCTCGAGGACCAGGTCATGCCCAAGCGCTGCGGCCACATCGCCGGAAAAGCGTTGATCTCGGCGGACGAATTCGTCGGCAAGCTCAAGATGATGCGCGCCACGGCGGACGACCTTGGGCACCCGGACTTTGTCATCATCGCGCGCACCGATGGGGTGTCGGCCACCGAGGCTCCTGAGTCGAAACGTGGAATCCAGCTCGCGATCGAGCGGGGGTTGCGCTACCTCGACAGCGGAGTCCCCGACCTGCTGTGGTGCGAGTTCCCCACCGCCGAGCGCGCGCCGACCGAGAAGTTCTGCAGCGAGATCCGCAAGCGGTTTCCCAAGGCGAGGTTCGCCTTCAACTACTCCTCGTCATTCAAGTGGTACAACGAGAAGGACCCGATCACCTGGGACGACCTCGGCGAGCTGGGCGTCGGGTTTATCTTCATCACGCTGGCGCTCCAGCACGCAGCCGGCCATGGCATGTCGATGCTCCTCAACGACCTGAAGCGCGACAAGGAGCAGGGTTATATGGCGCTGCAGCGCAAGGAATGGGCGCCCGGCGCCGACATTCCGACCCGCAGCCATCACCTGTTCAGCGGCGTGCCGTATCACCAGCACGTCGGGCAGGAGTACGGCGCGACCCGGCTCGGGCAGGCGGTGGACGAGCACCTGGAAGTGTCGAAAGTAGTCTGAGCACGGCGACCCCGTAACCTACTCGGGGGCCATGATCCTTTTTCCCTTTCGGTACCTGTGGTGGCTGATCTCCAGCGCGCGCCGCTCGCTGGGCAAACCGCCTGACCACGTCATCTTCGTGCTCGAGAACGACCTGCCGGCGCTGCCGGACCCGCCCCGACCTCTCTGGCAGCGGTTCACCTCGCGACCGCGCCTGAGCATCAAGGAGCTTGGGGAGCGGTTCGACCTGATCGCCAACGATCCAAGGATCAAGGGAGTGGTGCTGCACCTCCGCCCCGTGGGCATGTCGATGGCGACGCTGCAAGACCTGCGGGAGCTGGTCGGCAAGCTCCGGCAGTCCGGCAGGCGGGTGGTCGCCTGGGCGCCGTTCTACACGACCGGCACGTACTACCTGGCCTGCGCGTGCGACGAGATCCTGCTCATGCCTGCGGGGACGGTGCAACCGCTGGGCTTCGCCAGCACCGGCATGTTCCTCCGCGACGGCCTGGCCAGGTTCGGCATCGGGGCGGACTTCGTACAGATCTCGCCCTATAAGTCGGCCGCCGACACCTTGACGAAGTCGACTATGTCGCCCGAGGTGCGCGAGCAGGTGACCTGGCTCCTCGACTCGCAACACAAGGAGCTGTTGAGCGCCATAGGCAAGGGCCGCGTGCTGGACGAGAAGGGAGCGCAAGCACTGGTCGATGCCTCGCCGTATGCCGACGACGCGGCGAGCGAGAACCGAGTGGTCGACGCCGTCATCCCGGAAGAGGCGCTGGCCGAAAGGCTTGGCCAGGGCGCTAGCCCGGTCACGATCGGCACCTGGGAGCGGGCGCAAGCCAAGATGCGCTCAGTCGCGCCGACCCTTGGTCGCGGCAAGTACGTGGCGGTGCTGCGCATCGAGGGCACGATCGTGGACGGCCGTTCGGGCAAGCTGCCGGTCAAACCGCCCATCGAGGTCCCGCTGGTGGGCGACGATCGCGCCGGCGACCTTTCGGTGGTGCAGGCCGCGCGGGTGATCGCGGACGACAAGCGCGCGGCGGCGGTCGTCCTCTACGTCAACTCGCGTGGCGGTTCGGCTACCGCGTCGGAGGCGATGAGGCAGGCGCTCAGCGTGATCGCCGCGCGCAAGCCGCTTGTCGTCGCGATGGGCCCGGTCGCAGGCTCGGGCGGCTACTGGGTCTCCACGCCGGCCAGGTGGATCGTCGCCCGCCCTGGCGCTCTGACCGGATCGATCGGAGTGCTCACCGGGAAGATCGTCACGGGCGGCCTGTGGTCAAAGCTCATGTTCAATCGCGAGACCGTCGCGTTCGGGCAGCACGCGAACATCGAGAGCGACGACAAGCCCTATACCGATGAGGAGCGGGAGATCGTGAGAGGCCAGATCGACCGCATCTACAAGCTGTTCCTCGACGTCGTGGGCGCGGCGCGGAACATGACTCCCGAGGAGGTCCACCCCATCGCCGCGGGTCGCGTCTGGACGGGTCGCCAGGCGTTTGAGAGAAAGCTCGTTGACGAGCTGGGCGGCTTCGACGCTGCGGTGCGCAAGGCGCGCAGCCTGGCGGGCCTGCCCCCAACGGCTCCGGTGCGCGAAGCGAGACCGCCGAAGCGCATGATCCCGCCCCCAGCGGTCGCGGGCGCCGCGGGATATTTCACATATCTGCTGGAGGGAGCCGCCCTGCTGAGCCGCACGCCGGCGCTAGCGGTGATGGAGTACCTACCGGGAGAGCTGACCTAGACCCGAACAACCCAGGACTTTC
>DAITQH010000151.1:0-4329 GCA_036833175.1 Candidatus Dormiibacterota bacterium | reverse complement strand
CGTCAGTGCAGGTGTCCTTTACGCGAGCCCCGGGCACTACCCCACGACGATGTGGCCCGGCGATCCCGGGACGGTCGGGGTCGCGGCGCACAACGTCTACTGGATCAACTTTCCACAGCTGACCAAAGGAGACGAGGTCGACGTTGAAACCCGCTACGGGCTGTATCGGTACCGGGTCACGGGGAGCGAGATCGTGAATCCCGATGACCGGACGGTGCTGCTCCCGAACGCGAATGGCTTTCATCTAACTCTGACCACGTGCTGGCCTCTCTGGGCAGGCGCCTTTGCCACCCAGCGGTACGTGATTTTCACCGACCAGGTCTGGCCGGTGGCGATCAGGCCGGCCTATACGTAGCCGCGAGCCCTACCATCACCGGGTGGTTCGAGGCTCGCTTGGGCTGCCGCCGGCCATCGCGGCCTGCCTCTTCGACCTCGACGGGGTCCTGACTCCGACCGCCACGATCCACGCCAGGGCATGGAAAACGATGTTCGATGCATTCCTGGAGCAGAGGGCCCGCGCGACCGGAGGTTCGTTCCAGCCCTTTGACGCGGTGGCCGACTACGACCAGTATGTCGACGGCAAACCCAGGGAGGATGGCGTTCGCTCTTTCCTCGCCGCCCGGCACATCAGGCTGCCGGAAGGCTCGGTCGGCGATCCACCCGAAGCCGAGACGATCCACGGCCTCGGCAATCGGAAGGACCAGCTTTTCCTGCACCTGTTGAGGACACAGGGTGTCAAGCCTTACGAGGGATCCGTCCGCTACCTGCACGCCGCGCGCGATGCCGGGTTGAAGCTGGCCGTGGTGTCCTCGAGCAAAAACTGCGGCGAGGTCCTGCGGGCCGCTCACCTCGACGGCATGTTTGACGCCCAGGTCGACGGCGTCGTGGCTCTGGCCAAGCGGTTGCCGGGCAAGCCCGCGCCGGACACCTACCTCGAGGCGGCCCGGATGCTCGGCGCAGCTCCGTCCCGGGCGGCTGTCTTCGAGGATGCGCTGGCCGGGGTCGAGGCCGGCCGGGCCGGAGCGTTCGGCTTCGTCGTCGGAGTGGACCGCGCCGGCCAGGCCGAAGCCCTCCGCCAACAGGGAGCCGACGTGGTCGTCAAAGACCTGGCGGAGCTGATCGAGACGCATTGATCCACAACAAGGGCTTCGCCTGCGAGCCGTGGGCCGTGCGCGAGCTCGACCTGGACCTGGATCTCATGGGCCAGACCGAGTCGATCTTCGCTCTCTCGAACGGCCACATCGGTTGGCGGGCAAACCTGGATGAGGGCGAGCCTCACGTGCTGTTGGGTTCCTACCTCAACGCTTTCTACGAGGAGATCCCCTTGCCCTACGCCGAGACGGCTTATGGCTATCCGGAGGCCGGCCAAACGATTGTGAACGTCACGGACGGCAAGATCATCCGCCTGCTCGTCGACGACGAACCGTTTGACATCCGCTACGGAAAGCTGCACTCGCACGAGCGCGTGCTCGACCTGAAAGCCGGCGTGCTGCGGCGGACCGTGGAATGGGAGTCCCCTGCACATCGGTTGATCAAGATCCGCTCGACGCGCCTGGTCTCGCTCGTACACCGCGCCCTCGCCGCAATCCTTTACGAGGTGGAACCGGTCAACGGACCGGCAGACTTCGTAGTCCAGTCAGAGCTGGTCGCCAACGAGCCTGTGGGCGACCTCTCTGGCAGGGATCCGCGCGCCGCCGCCGCGTCGGCATCGCCACTTTCTCCGGAGTTCGCCGGGCATGAAGGCCTGCGCGCCATCCTCATCCACTCGACCAAGAAGAGCGCGCTGACGGTCGCCGCCGGCATGGACCACGTGGTCAGCGGTCCCCGCGGCAGCCAGGTCACCTCCCAGAGCGCAGACGACGCTGCGCGGGTCACCGTGACGGCGCACCTCGCTCGCGGACAGCGTTTGAGCCTGGTCAAGTTCGTCGCCTACGGATGGTCGAGTCAGAGGTCCACGCCCGCCCTGCGCTCACAGATAGAAGGTGCGCTCGCGACTGCTCTCGATCATGGTTGGAAGGGCCTGGCTGACGCGCAGAAGAAGTACCTGGCGGAGTTCTGGGCTCGCGCCGACGTCGAGCTGAAGGGCGACCCGGACGTCCAGCAGGCAATTCGCTTTGCCATGTTTCATGTGCTCCAGTCCGCGGCGAGGGCGGAGCAGCGCGCGATTCCGGCCAAGGGCTTGACCGGCCCTGGATATGACGGGCACACGTTCTGGGACACGGAGACATTCGTTCTTCCGATGCTGACCTACACCGTGCCGGGCGCGGCGGCCGACATCCTGAGGTGGCGATCCCAGATCCTGGACATGGCCCGCAAGCGCGCGATAGACCTCGGTTTCAAAGGGGCCGCATTCCCGTGGCGGACGATTCACGGCGAAGAATGTTCGGGCTACTGGCCTGCCTCAACTGCGGCCTTCCACATCAACGCCGACATCGCCGATGGCGTGCTGAGGTACGTCAGCGCCACCAACGACATGGAGTTCGAGGAGACGGTCGGGCTGGAGCTGCTCGTGGAGACGGCACGCCTGTGGATTTCGGTAGGCCACCACGAACGGGGCGGCCTGTTTCGGATCGATGGAGTCACGGGCCCCGATGAGTACAGCGCCCTGGCTGACAACAACCTCTACACCAACCTGATGGCGCAGCGGAACCTGGTGGCCGCGGCAGAAGCCGTAGGACGTCACCCCGGCGTGGCCAAACGGTTCAAGGTGAGCCCGGCCGAGGTAAAGGCCTGGCGCCGGGCCGCCGACCGCATGTTCATCCCGTACGACGAGGAGCTCAAGGTCCACCGGCAGGCGAGCGACTTCACCAAGCACGAACGGTGGGACTTCAGGCGGACCAAACCCGACCAGTACCCGCTGTTCCTTCACTTCCCTTACTTCGACCTGTATCGCAAGCAGGTCATCAAGCAGGCGGACCTGGTGCTCGCGATGCACCTCAGGGGCGACGCTTTCACCCCGGCCCAGAAGGCTCGGAACTTCGCCTACTACGAGGCGCTGACCGTACGCGACTCATCGCTTTCCTCCTGCACGCAATCGATCATCGCCGCCGAGGTAGGCCACCTCCAGCTCGCCCACGACTACCTGGGCGAGGCTGCGCTGATGGATCTCCACGACCTCGAGCACAACGTGCGCGACGGGGTGCACATGGGCTCGCTGGCCGGAGCCTGGCTGGCGGTGGTCGCCGGCCTCGGAGGCATGCGCCATCACGGGAACACGCTCGGTTTCGCTCCGCGCCTGCCTCCTGGAATCCAGGGCTTGAGCTTCCGCGTCACCTTCCTCGACCGCTTGATCAAGGTCACGGTCGGTCGCCAGCGCGCGAACTACACGCTCGTCTCCGGCAAGCCCATCTCGTTCGAGCACTATGGAAAGGAGCTGCGACTGACGTCGCGGGTCTCTGTGGCGCGGCCCATTCCAAGCATCCCAACGCTGCCAGAGCCGAAGCAGCCACATGGCCGAGCTCCCGCCCGCCGAGGGCTGGAGAAGCCTCGTGAGCTCCGACCGCAGGGAGGGCGCAGTTGAGCGGGCAGGACACGAATCAAAACTTCCGCGACTCGGTGGCCCTGTCCATGCTGGCCGATCCGCGGCCGACCCTGGAGAATCTTGCTCGCAACACCGGTCTGACCTACGAGGAGGTCGCTCATCACGCTCTTGTCCGCTACGCGAGCTCAGGCGCGGAAGCGCTGTTGGCGTGGGATCCGCATGCTCTGAGGGAGCTGATCGCCGCGCGAAAGGCGGAGGACTGGGTGAAAGTCGGATCGCTCATCGACTGGCTCGAGGCGGGCCTCGAATCAACCGAGTGGCATTGAGGCGCTAGGCGCCGCCGGTCAAATCGAGCTGGGCGAAGCCCGCGTCCAGGCGGCGCTGGCCCGCCCTCCACGTCACCGGCCTTTTGAAGACCGGACCGTCGAAGGCGAATGAGTGGTACTCGCCGTTCTCGCCGCAGGGGTCGACGCCGGTCCTTGCCATCTCGGAGGCAAAGAGCTCGTCTGTGATGCGGCCAAGCCAGGACTCGTCCAGCTTCGCCAGCTCGACACAGGTGAGCACCGCCCGACCGCCCGACGAAATGAACTCGTCCAGCAGCGCCTGCGGCGGCTCGCCCCAGATGGGCTCCACGTGTTCAAGCCCCGCGGCCCGGACGCGGTCCTCGTACCAGGCCCTCACGTCGGCGAGGTGGATGTCGCCGAAAACGACACCAGTGAACCCCGCGGCCTTGAGGGAGTTGAGCTCACGACGCAGAGTTGCCTCCATCTCCGGCCAGGTGGTGGGTACAGCATGGAGGTCGATCCCGATCGCCGCGGCCTGGGCTTCGAGCATCTCCACCCTGGTGG
>DAITQH010000150.1:0-4607 GCA_036833175.1 Candidatus Dormiibacterota bacterium | reverse complement strand
GACTGGGCCTGGTCGTCAACCACGACCATTTGTGCCCGAATGGCGCATAGGTAGTCGGGATCGGACCATTTGTGCCCGAATGGCCGCAAGGCGGTTAGGCGATTTGCAGCTGCATTACGGCGTCCGGTGTTCCCACGGCTACTGCGTTTGCTGTCGGGGCCAGCTCCTTCATCATTCCCGTCAGGGCTCGCTTTGGTCCGACCTCTACGAACGTGTGGCATTCCATGTCTACCAGCGTCCCGACGCACGCGGCCCAGCGGACTGGCGACCGCAGCTGCTGCTCCATCACATGCGGGATGCGGTCGCCACCCTGGTGGGGGCGGCCGGTGAGGTTGGCCATGACCGGGATGCGCGGAGCGCGCCACTCGATGCGATCCAGCGCAGCGCGAAGCCGCTCCGCCGCAGGCGCCATGAGAGGTGTGTGGAAAGCGGCGCTGACGTTCAGCGGGATCACGCGCTTGGCGCCAGCGGCCTGCAGGCGTTTGGTGGCTGCCTCGAGGCCTGCAGTCGTGCCCGCGATGACGGTCTGTGTCGGAGTGTTGTAGTTCGCGGGCCACGCATCGTTCATGCCCGCGAGCGCGGCCTCCACCGCCTGCGAGTCGAGCCCCAGCACCGCCGCCATCGAGCTAGTGCCCGCGGGAGCGGCCTCGGCCATGGCCTTGCCGCGCTCGGCCACGGCCTTGATCACCTGGTGGGCGCTGACGGCGCCAGAGGCGGCCAGCGCGGTGTACTCCCCCACCGAGTGCCCGGCCGCGGCGACAGGCTGGATGCCATGCCGGCGAAGCATCACGGTCAGGCCGATGCCCATGAAGCAGAGGGCGGGCTGAGCGTTCTGGGTGAGCCGCAGCTCGTCCTCGTCCGAGGTGGTGAGCAGGCGGCGCAGGTCGACGTCGGCGGATTGAGAGCACCTGTCGCAGAGATCGCTGACCTCCGGGTCTGTCAGGAGCTCGGTCCCCATGCCAGCTTGCTGTGAGCCCTGGCCGGGGTAGATGAAAGCGACTTTCGCCATCCTTATTCAGCCCAATCGTGGCACGTAGGCCTGGCTACGCCAGGCCGTCTACCCAACGTGCCGAACGATCGCCATCGCTACTAGGGAGAAACTTTCCGGAAATCCCATCCCGGGAAGATGAGCAGACCCGTCGGCGAAGCCGACCGGTCGATGCAATCGATAAGTCCCATCCTGGTCGCGCTTGCGCGCAGAAGGAACAGTCCGGTTCCTTCTCATACTTATGCGGTTTTGATGACCTCGCGGCCCTTGTAGAAGCCGCAATAGGTGCAGATCGAGTGCGGGCGTCTCGGCTTCTTGCAGTTCGGGCAAGGCTGCAGCATCACGAGCGCCAGCGCGAGGTGGGAGCGGCGGCGTCCCTTCTTAGATTTGGATAGCTTGACCTTTGGTAGAGCCATGAGCTCGTGAAGTTTACGGGAAGCGGGCGTGCGGCTTCAGGAGCCGGTCGCCTGGTCTGCGCCTTCCTCCGAAGGCGGCTGGTTGGTCTGCAGGGCCTCGACTCCGCGGCGAACAGTCGCCAGCGTGCGTCCGAGATGGGCCTCCAGCTGCTTGAGCTGCTCCATCGCGTAGCTCTCCGCCTCGCGGATGATCTGGTCCGACTTCGACTGAGCGTCCTTGATCACCTGGGCCGAATGACGCTCGGCCCTGCGCAGGATCTCGTGCTCCGAAGAGGTCTCTTCGGCCCGCTCGTTGGCCCGCGACATGATGCGCGCGGCCTCCGCATGCGCTTCGCTGATGATGCGCTGCTGCTCCGACACCGTCCAGTTCGCCTGCTTGATCTCGTCAGGCATGTTGAACCGCACCTGGTCGATCAGCTCCATCATCTCGTCCTCGTTGACCATCACCTGGGTCGAGAGCGGGACATGGCGCGCGTTCTGGATCAGGTAGTCGAGACGGTCAAGCAGCTCGTCGACCTTTATCTGTACTTCTCCTTGAGCGCTCTCGCAACCGGGGGCGGAACGAGGTCCGAAACGTTCCCGCCGTAGCTGGCGATGTCCTTCAAGATACTTGACGACACGAATATGTGCGTGAAGCTCGACATCAGGAACACGGTGTGGATGTCGGGCGCTAGCTTGCGATTCATGAGCGCCTGCTGAAGCTCCGCATCGAAGTCTGAGTAGGCGCGCAAGCCCTTGACGAGGGTCGTGGCGCCTTTTGATCGCGCGAACTCGACCGTCAGCCCCGTGAAGCTCGCCACCTCGACGCGCTCGCGGCCCTTCAGCGACGCGCTGATCAGGTGCATGCGCTCTTCCACGGTGAAGAGCGGCTGGCGCTTCTCCGGGTTGCCGGCCACCGCAACAATGAGCCGGTCGAAGATCCCAAGGGCACGGTCGACCACGTCGAGGTGTCCATTGGTCAGCGGGTCGAAGCTCCCGGGATATACGGCCGTCTTGGTTTTCGGTCGAACCGCGCTCATGCCGTTGCGCTCTCAGCGCTGGGCGCAACCATCACCGTCACCAGGGTGTCGCCATAGCGCCGTTCGCGGTCGACTGTGAGCCGAGTGAGGTGCGGCAGCTGGTGCCGGCGCGAATGCTCCGCGACGACGACCGCGTCGTCGAGACTGCGGTCGAGCACCTTCAGCGCGCGATCGAGCACCAGGTCGTCGTAAGGAGGGTCGAGGATCACGAGGCCGGCTCGCTTGATCTCGTCGGGCGACGCTTCGAGCCAGCGCACCACGTCTGCTCGGACCACGTGCGCGCGCTCCCTGAGGCCGAGTACATCCAAGTTCTGGCGCAGGATAGCAAGACCACGGGGCTGGTGGTCCACGAACGTGACGAGCGCCGCCCCACGAGACAGCGCCTCGATCCCCAGCGCTCCCGAGCCCGCGAACAGGTCGAGCACGTGCGCTCCCTCGATTCCGGGTCCGACCAGGTTGAAGATCGCCTCCTTGACCATGCCCTGCGTGGGCCGGATACCTTTTGGCGCCTTGAGCCGCCGCCCTTTCGCCTGCCCGCCACTGACTCGCAGTCCCGGCATCGAATCAGGCCCTGACCCGGATGGAGCCGCGACCGGTGACGCTGCCGATGAGCGCCGGACGGTAGGGCGCGGAAGCGAGCGCCTCCTCGAAGGCCTGCGCGTTGGCGGGTGGGACTGCTACCAGCAGGCCACCGCTCGTCTGCGCGTCGCACAGCATCATCTGGTCGATCTCGGCTATGCCGCCCCAATCGACCTGGTCACGATAGGCGGCGTGGTTGCGGCGGCTGCCGCTTGGAAAGAGGTCGTTGGCGGCCAGCTCTCTCACGCCGGCCATGAACGGGACTCCGCTCAGCTGGACGTCCGCGCCACCTTTGATGTTGGCGAGGTGGCCGATGAGGCCATACCCCGTCACGTCCGTGGCGGCGGTCGCGCCCGCGGCCACCATCGCCTCGGCCGCGGCCCGGTTGAGGTGCGACATCACGGCCACCGCCTCTCGCTCGAGCGGGCGAGGACAGAGGCCGCGCTTGATCGCTGTCGCGACCAGGCCTGAGCCGAGGGGCTTGGTCAGGTAGAGGAGATCGCCCGGCTTTGCTCCGTCATTCGTAATCACGCGGTCCGGGTGCACCTCGCCGATGACCGTATATCCGAATTTCGGCTCCGGGTCGTCCACCGAATGCCCGCCGACGACGGCGATTCCTGCCTCGGTCATCTTTGCCGCGCCGCCCGCGACGATCTTCTCGAGTAGGCCCGTGCTCAGCTTCTCCCGGGGAAAGGCGGTGATGCCGAGCGCGAAAAGCGGCCGTGCCCCCATCGCATACACGTCACTCAGGGCGTTGGCCGCGGCGATTGCCCCGAACTCCGCGGGGTCGTCGACGATGGGCGTGAAGAAGTCGACCGTCGCGACCAGGGCGCGATCGGGCGCGATTCGATAGACCGCCGCGTCATCGCGGCCGGCCGTCGCGACCAGCACGTTGGGGTCGACGATCGGGGGCAAAGCCCCCAGCACCTGCCCTAGCTCCACCGGGCTGAGCTTGCAGGCTCAACCGGCCCCGTGGCTGTACTCCGTCAACCGAAGCGGCGAGAGGGGATCCATAGGTGGCTAGTATCGGCTGGTGGGATTGGTGTTCGCCGCCATCGCTCCGCATGGCGGGCTCGCGATTGCCGAGGCTTGCTCGCCCGACGAGCGCTCGCTGGCCGTTCTGACCCGAGCCGGCATGGAGGAGCTCGGCCGGCTCTTCGCTGAGGCGCGGCCCGAAGCCGTCATCGTGGCGACTCCGCACAACGTCCATATCGCCAACGCGCTCGGCGTCGTGATCGCAGGCCGTGTGGCGGGCCACCTGACAGGCGCGCCACCCTCGGTTGCGCTAGACGTGCCTTCGGCAACCGGCCTGGCGTGGCTGGTGCTGGAGGCGCTCGCGACGGCCGGCGTGCCGTCGACAGGCGTCAGCTTCGGCTCCAACGACCCCGAATCCGCGGTCGCTCCGATGGATTGGGGCGTGCTCATACCGCTCTGGTTCATGGGCGGGCGGCAGGACCCTCCTGTTCCGGTGGTGATCGTGACGCCGGCGCGAGACCTGTCAGCCGAGGATCACATCGCGGCCGGGAGGGCGATCGCAGAGGCGGCCGCGAAATCCGGGCGGCGCGTGGCCTTCATCGCCAGCGCAGACCACGGACACGCGCACGT
>DAITQH010000149.1:0-4622 GCA_036833175.1 Candidatus Dormiibacterota bacterium | reverse complement strand
CCATCCTGCTGTTCGGGATCCAGACGACATTCACCCAAGGTGGCCCGTGGTACCTTGTCGGGCTTGGCGCGACCGCGGCGCTTTTTGCGCTCGCCCTGCCGCGAGGAATATGGGGGACCATCGAAGAGCGGCTTGGGCTGCGCCTTTTGCCGGTCGGTTATCGGGTTGTAGTGACGAAGAGTGAAGAAAAAACCGCCTGACACGCATCCACCAGAAGACCTGATGCAGCATCCAGGCCACCTGCTGCGTCGCGCTGTGCAGGTGATGAACCTGCTGTGGAATGAAGAGGTCTCGCACACGATCACCTCGCCACAGTTCGCCGCATTGAATGCCTTGTACAGCGAGCCGAACCTCGACCAGCGCACGCTGGGCCAGCGAATTTCGCTCGACCGCTCGACCATGGCCGACGTGGTCTCGCGTCTGAGCACACGGGGCTTCATTCGGAGCGTGCGCGACACACGGGACGGCCGCCGCAAGACCATCACCTTGACGCCAAAAGGCCTGCAGGCCGTGCAGCAGCTCATCCCACGCACGCGGGCGATGACAAAACTGCTCGTAGGACCGCTCGACGAGAAGGAACGCGATGAGCTCCTGTGCATGTTGACGAAGGTCGTGGGCGCGAACGAGCGGCGCTACGGCTCCAGGGTGAGGGCTGTCGCCACCTCTTCCGCTGTGGTTACCCAGCCGAAGAAAGTACGCACGTTGCGATCGAGGTCAAGGCTTATTGCCGCAGGTTCAGCTGGGACCTCGACCAGCCTCATGACCCGACTTGCCGGATCCGCTTCGACTTGAGCTCGGAACGTGGCAGCGTCCCGCGCTTGACCACTCGACAGCCGAGTCGAACGCCCAGGGCCTGCCGCAGATCAGCCTCCATCCGCTCCGTCGAGAAACCATCACCAACCGTCTCGATCAACAGCAACACCTCGTCCATCTGCCGCTCCCGCCGCCGCTCGATCACAAACTCGACGACCTCCGGATAGCGGCGCACGATGTCCTCCACCTGCGAGGGAAAGAGATTCACACCACGCACCGTGAACATGTCGTCTACGCGTCCCTGGATACCGCCGATCAGCTTCGCGAAGGGGCTCCCGCACGAGCACTGCTCTCGCGAAACCCTGACCCTGTCGCCGGTTCGGTAGCGGATGAGCGGCATGCCCCACCGACCCAGGTTGGTGGCCACAAGCTCGCCTGCGTCGGACGCATGTCCGTCCGCATCGAGTACCTCGAAGATGAACTCGGACTCGATCAGATGGATCCCATCCCTCTGCGAGCAGCTGAAGCCCGTCGGGCCTAGCTCCGTCATGCCAGTGTGGTCGAAGCACGTGGCACCGTACGCCTCTTCTATCGCGGCGCGAGTGGCGGGGATGCTCGCCCCCGGCTCGCCCGCGTGAATCGTCGCGCGCACGCTGGACCCGAACAGGTCGAGGCCGAGCTCGTTCGCCACGTCGGCCAATCGCAAGGCATAGGTAGGTGTTGACAGCAGCACCGTCGCGCCCACGTCGAGCATGCTCCGCAACCTCTGCTCGCTCGTCATTGCACCGCCGGAGATGCACAGCGCACCCAAGCGCTGTGCTCCCCCAAACGCCGACCAGAAACCGATGAATGGCCCGAAAGAGAACGCAAAGAACACGCGGTCGCCGGCCTTCACTCCGGCTGCGCGATATACGTGGTCCGCCCAGATCCGAAGCCACCACTCCCACGACTCCGCGGTGTCGAGCCACCGTAGCGGCTGGTCTCCACTCGATCCCGAGGTCTGATGCAAGCGCACGAAGCGGTCGGCCGGGTAGGTCAGGTTCGTCCCGAATGGCAGATGGGCCGCCTGGTCGGCGAGCAGCTCGGCTTTAGTGGTCAGTGGCAGGCGCTCGAAATCGTCCCATCCGTGCACATCGTGGAGACGGTCCCGCCAAAACGCGTTGGCCGCAAGCACTTCGGCCAGTCCCGCCCGCAACTTCCGCAGGTGCAGGTCGCCGAGCTCGTCCGGATCAGGCCTTGAGTGCGCTGTCCGGCTAATGTCCGCCCTGCGCGCGCCCGGCGATCTCAAGGGCCTCATCTTAATTCGAGAATCGTCCGTAGGCGGACTAAACTTGCGGCAGTTTCCGCTTGGCAGATGGCAAGGCAGGGAGTTGGAGGGCCGATGAGCACGACCAAGTCAGAAATCAAGGGGCACCAGCAGTTCATCGCCGGCCGCTGGACCGGCGCCGCCGACGGGCGGAGCTTCGACGATCTCGATCCCTTCACGGGCGAGAAAGAGGCGGTCGCTCGCGCGAATGCCACCAGCTATGGCTTGGGGACGAACCGCAGATGCCTTTTGGCGGAATCAACGACAGCGGATACGGACGGTTTGGCGGCAAGGCGGTGATCGATGAGTTCACGGAGGTTCGCTGGATCACCGTCCAGAACGGATCGCATCCGTTCCCGTTCTAGCCGCGCGTTTGTCGTCTGATCTGCTGTTCGGACCCAGCCTAACGACGCCTGAGATGGCGGAGGTGGTTTCGGACCGGGCATGGCTGAAAGCGATGCTCAGGTTCGAGGCCGCCTTGGCTGAAGTCGAGTCGAGCCTGGGCATCATTTCCGAATCGAACGCAGTCGAAATCGTTGCCGCATGCAATCCCGATCTCTTCGACCTCGGGTTGATTGGACGCGAAGCGGTTGCCTCAGCAAACCCGTTGGTCGCCATCGTCGACGAATTGAGGCGCGCGGTCGGCCCAGACGCGGCACACGACGTGCACCGAGGGGCGACGAGTCAGGATGCGATCGACACCGCGATGATGCTGGTGGCGCGCGACGGTCTCGATCTGATACTTGGCGGACTCTCTGCGCTGGCCACCAGGTGTGCCGAACTTGCGATGCTTCATCGAAGCGACCCTATGGCCGGGCGCACCCTGCTGCAGCGAGCGCTTCCAATCACGTTCGGCCTCAAGTGCGCAAATTGGATGATTGGGGTGCTTGAGGCGCGGAAGTCTCTTGCCGTCTTTCACAAGAACCGCCTGGCAGTGCAGCTAGGTGGTCCCGTGGGCACGCTCGAGGCCTTCGGCGACCGTGGCTTCGAAGTGATGGCTCTAATTGCCCAACAACTTGGATTGGCTGCGCCCGAGATTCCGTGGCAGACGACTCGAAACCGGGTTGCGGAACTGGTGACTGGACTGGCCATCGCCGCGGGCGCCGCCGCCAAAATTGCGTCCGACCTTTTGCTGCTTTCCCAAGACGAAGTGGCCGAGGTGGCGGTAGCCATCCCCGGGCGGTCGTCCTCTATGCCGCACAAGCGCAATTTTGTTCAAGCGGTCGAAGCCCGGGTCGCCTTCGCGGGCGTAGCCGCGCAAGCCGGCATGCTTATTGGACTTTCGCCCGGGGAACACGAGCGGGCGGCCGGGTCGTGGCAGGCGGAGTGGCCGGCGGTGAGCGAGGCGCTCCGGTTGACCGCCGGCGCAGTTGATCGCACCGTGCAAGCCTTAGCCGGTCTTCAGGTAGACACGGCGCAGATGAGAAATAACATCTCGACTGCTTCGGGTGGGGTCCCGGACGTCGGAGCGTCGGAATCCATCATTGATCGGGCCCTTGCAATCTATGCGCGGGACATCACGTGACCGACGAACTACGGCCTGAGGAGCCTCTCGTAAAGCTGGACAGTCTGAGATGCGATGGCCCGCGAGCCAAAGTGTTCCAGGACGCGTGCGCGGCCGGCCTTGCCCATCCTTACGGCCAGGGTCGCGTCTCTTAGAAGCGTCTCGATGCGGTCGGCCGGCGCACTGGCAAAGCCGTCCAGGTCGGCCGGATCGAAATCCACCAAGTAACCCGTCATACCCTCAATCACGATCTCCGGGATTCCGCCGACGCGTGAGGCGACGACTGGCGTCTCGCATGCCATTGCTTCCAGGATCACAAGGCCAAAAGGCTCGTATATCGACAGGCAAACGAACACCGCAGGGCGGCTCGAGGCTGTGGATGGTCATGACGTGTGGAATCGACCACATGGGCATGGAGAGGTGACCGCCGAGGTTCGCGTACCACGTATGGCTGTGGACGAGATCGGCGCCCTTGACCGCCGCTGCCATCGCCAGGTTGATCGAGATCGCCTGGAGCGTGGTCGACTCTGGCTTCGGTTCCGACAATGCGGTCCACGGCTGATGGCTTGTCACGCCACGCTCGGCGCGCGGCGCTCCCCAGCAGTGGACCGACACCTCAGTCTGGTGGCGTAGCTCGCGCGAAAGGTCGCCTCATCGGGCAATACGCCGAGTGGCAGATCGCGATAGACGGCTGCGACAGGACGACGTCATGGATCGTCTTCCATCATCGGCCCGTCTCGGCGACGACAGCTTCGGTCCGCCGGGTCAACTTGCCGAGCAAGCTCGCCTCGGGGATTTCTGGATTCCGCAGCGCGGCATGTTTGCGGTCGGGCGAACTTTCTTCGTCACCGCGTAGTCGAGGCCCACTAGCTGGGGAATGTCACCCTTCACCCACTTCGCGAGTGCGCCCGCCAGCCTTCGCCAAGCCGGCTGCCGCGGCGTTCAAGTCGTTAGAGGCACAAACCCCAAGGAGGTCCAACAGTCGGCGTCGAAAAGCAGTGAGGGGCGGGCGCATTCGGGACTGTCCGGCGGCCTGGCAATTGCGCAACACTTGCGGCG
>DAITQH010000148.1:0-4773 GCA_036833175.1 Candidatus Dormiibacterota bacterium | reverse complement strand
CGTCTGTCGATGGGCTCCTGGCGGCCCGAGGTGGGGGAGGGTAGCTCCTTGTCGGTGAACTGCCCGCGGGCCGTGTGGCTATTCGTACACCTTAAGGAAATACGGGGCATCCAAGGGCAGTGGCGTCAGTGCGCAGCCACGCCCCCGACGACTGCGACCAACAAGCCGAATGCCATGAATACGCCGCCCATGAATTGGTGGAACCAGGACGGGTATCGAAAACGTCCGAGCACGCCGGGCTATCGAGCGTAGCTTCGATTTAAGCCCTGGATCAGAGGAGCGCCTCGGGAGAAGAGCCAGTAGCCGACAAGGATGAACGCGACCCCGATAAGGATCGCGACCAGCTTAGCGCCCCACGTCGGCATCGGCTGATACTAGCCAAACCCTAGCGAATCGGCTGTTCACCTTTAGCAACTACCGGCCAGGCGGCGATCATCTGGCCTACCAAGGTCAGTATTTAATTAGACGGGATCGGAGAGGTGCGTACACCTTAAGGAAATCCAGGGCAGGCGGCGGTGACCTGGTTCAGCCCAGTCGGGATCGAATCGATCAGGGCGGCGATTGTCTGCGGATGGCGGGCAGGTGGTAGGGCGCCGCTGATGGACTTTTCGAAGCCCACAGGCTCGAGCGTCCCTTGGCTGGTCAAAACGCGCCCCAGGCGCCGGACCTCCGGTAACCGAGCAGCAGTGCGAGGGCGATGGTGAACTGGAAAACGCCGATAACTCCCTGTAGGACCACATACCAGTCTGGCCCGCCCGCCGGCAGCACTCCGGCCAACTCCAGGATCGTGGCTGGCACACGTAGCAGCCCAGCGAGGAAGGCCACGACGATGAGCCAGAAAACCCACCGCCAACGTCGAAGAACCCCGACGACGAGCACGGCGATGAGAACGGTCAGGGCGAGAAGGAACCCGATCTCAACCAACGTTCTCGCCTGGGGCGGCGGCTTCAACATATCGATGTAGACGCCGGGCGCGAACAGCAGGATGAGGAGCAGCGCGATCCAGGTCGCGCCAAAGAATCCGAGGACTAATGCCTGGCTTCGATTGATGATTCGATGAACCTCCCTAACGCATCTCATCGATTCGGCTGTGCCTGCGCTGGTGTTGAGGCGGGCGGCAGCATTAGCCTAATGAACGGACCGATCGCGAACCTTGAATTTTCGTCCGGACCAGGCCGTGAATGCGTGCCATGCGTTCCAGGTTTGGGCCGTGTGCTCGGCGAACCCTCTGACTCGATGTAGGGCGGTAAAAGTTCAAGGCCACCCCATGCTCCGTTTTGATGTTGCCAGGCGAGGGTAAATCCGCGAGAGTGACCGTCGATTTCCCGTTGCCCCCCAACTGAAACGCCCGCACCAGCAGCGGTCCGGAATATTGGGAGTCCACCACGACGACGCTGGGCTCGAGCGCGGCCACCTTGTTCAAGTTGTTGATCCAGTCCGCCAGTTCAGTCTGACCGGCCTCGGCGGTCATCATGTGCACCTCGTTGTTGGACGGTCCATAGATCAGCGCTTCGTGCGAGCGCCCCGGACGGTCTACGGGGTCACCAAAGGACGCCAGCCTGGTCTCGATTCCGTATTCGCGTGGACGACGCGGGAGTCAGTAGGACACCGGAGGACACGCCACCACGACGGTTCGGGACCGTGAGGCCCCGGGTTCAAATCCCGGGCCCCCGACCTTTTCAGACCAAAGGTTCCTTATTTGAACTCGTTTCGACCAACTCACCCGTTGAGCGCCCTACACCTCCCTGCGATATGCCGGCACATCCGATCGGTCCGCCACGCGCGAGCGCACGAGCATCCAGATACCAGCAGCCACGAACCAAGGGGCTACCAGCACCTCGGGGCCTGCCGCACCGGTCACGCCAGCGACAAGCGCGAGCGCAGTGACGCCGCCGAACACACACAGCCATCGCGGCATGGCCTTGTGTCGCCAGCCGGCCCAGCTGATTGTCAGGATGCACGCGGCGGCCAGGAGATCGAAAGCTCCCAGCAGCACTGGAATCAGGACGCCAAAGAGCACGGGGATTGAGGTCACCAGTTCGGAGCGTGTAAGAACCCCCGAACCGGCTTCACGCTCGACGGCGGCCGAAGCAAGGGCCATCACTACGTATACGGCCAGCGCCGCGGTGCCCAATGAAAGGATAGGCAGACGGGAACCGGCGGCGCGAAGTCGGTCTGCAATCGACTGTATGAATGCGAACGCGAATGTGGCAAGTACAGCGAGCACCACGTACCAAGTCCAAAAGGCCGAATGGGCCCCATTGGCAAGCGACTGGGCGAAGGCATCGGGAAATGCCGCCGGGTTGTCTCCGGGGATGGTGACGCCCGTCGACGAAACGTATGCGGCGAACACAAACAAGTCCGCGATCACGGCTGCCCCGAACAGAAGTGCGGATATCCCTCCAACTTTCAGCGCAGGTTGTGGGCTCGCGTCAGTTCGAGGAACTGGGACGCTGGACGAAACTGCCATTCGATTTCCTCCGAGAGCGGTGATACGGGTGCTGCCCAAGATATCGAGGGCCTTTCGGGATGTCGTCTAACGCAAGGCTGATTTCTAGCTCCGTCCTTAGGCGGATGACTATCCATCCCACGGTGGATGCTCGCGGCGTGAAAGAGCGTTATTGTCCGCCCCAGTGAGCCTTGCCGCCCGAGGCCGCATCATGCATTTGGGCTTCCTTGCCTTGCTTGAAGTCTGGGCGCAGCTAGATGTGTGGGCGCCGCAGATCACAGCTCCAAACCACATGGTCGGCGACAAGCCCGTGCTTTCGGCGGCGGCGCTGGCAGCCGGGCTAGGGCTCCTCGGCCGGAGCCGTTGGCCCCTGGTAACCACAGCCGTTGTTCTTGGCTCCTTTCTCATTCCAATGCTCCTGTACGGGAGCTCTCTTGGCCTCGGCTGGTTCCTCCTGATCGGCCTCGCTCTCTACTCGGTGGGCGCGCATGCCGCGCTGCGTCCTGCCATCACGGGCGTCGCGCTGTACGGGGTATGGTCAGTCATGCTCGTCGTCCGCGCACCTCTTCCACAAAGCATCGAAGCCGTTGTGCTGGACTTCATTTACTGCGCCTTCCTGGTGCCAGCCTGGGTCATAGGCATCGTGGTGCGCAACCCAAGACTCAGGGCTGTGGAGTGGGAGCGGCGGGCGACCAGGCTCGAGCGCGAGCGGCTGCAGGCGGAACGTGCAGCGGTGGCCAGGGAACGTTCATCGATCTCGCGTGAGCTCCATGACATCGTCGCCCACAGCGTCAGCCTCATCGTGCTGCAGGCAGAGGCGGGAGATAGCCGGCTCGACGGTGACACGCGCGCAGCCCATCAGGCGTTCCATGCAATCGAGGAGAGCGCACGGCAGGCGATGGGCGAGCTGCGCCGCCTGCTTAGCCTAATTCGTGAATCCGATTCGATGAGCGAACTGCTACCTCAGCCGCGACTCGCAAGTGTGCCGAACCTGATCGAGGACGTCCAACAGGCGGGACTTCAGGTGACGCTTGAGGTAAATGGAGAACCGGTTCCGCTGGCACCTGGCCTCGAGCTGAACGCATATCGAATCATTCAGGAGGCCCTGACCAATTCGCTCAAACACGGGCATGCCACCTCGGGCCGGGTGTGCATTTCTTACGTCCCGGCAGCGCTCGAGGTAGAGATCGTTGACAACGGCCACAATCTGGGATCCGAAGATGGATTCACCGGCCAGGGTCTGATCGGAATGCGTGAACGCGTGCTGCTGCACGGAGGCCAGCTGGAGGTCGCGCCGCAGGACCCTCAAGGATTTCGGGTCTGGGTTCGGCTGCCGTTCCAGAGCTCGCCTTGATCAGAGTCTTAATTGCGGACGATCAAGCTCTCGCTCGCGACGGTGTCGCCGCAGTCCTGCAAACCCAGCAGGACATCGAGGTGGTCGCCCAGGTAGGCAACGGGCGTGATGCAGTTCAAGCGGCGCGGCGTCTTCTTCCCGACGTCGCTCTTCTCGACATTCGGATGCCAGTCCTTGACGGAATCAAGGCCACCACCGAGATCATCGGAACCTGTCCAGCCACAGCGATCTTGGTCCTCACTACGTTCGATCTCGACGAGTACGTCTACGCAGCGCTCAAGGCTGGAGCAAGCGGGTTCTTGATCAAGGATGCGACACGGGAGCAGATCATCGCCGCCGTTCGCTCGGTCGCCAAAGGCGACACCGTGCTGGCGCCTGCGGTTACGCGTCGATTGGTCGAACGCTACGTTGCAAGGGCTGCGATCGCGTCGAGCTCTAAGTCCAGACTGTCCGAGCTAACTGAGCGTGAGACCGAAGTGCTGATGTCGGTCGCAAAGGGACTCACGAACGCCGAGATCGCTGCCCAGCTGGGTATCGGTGAAGCCACGGTCAAGACCCACGTCACCCATGTGCTGACAAAGCTCGATCTTCGAGACCGTATTCAGGTGGTGATCTTTGCCTACGAGTCAGGCCTGATCTGAGGAGCGATCTCCGGGATGACGGTTCGCAGGTTCCCGGCGCATAGACCCGACGCCCATCGCCTGCGGTTCGTCGTCAGCAGGTCGAGGAGGCCTCCGCCGAGTTCAGCATGAGAGTTCAAATAGTGTCCCCTGCCCCCGACCAGAATCCGAATTCAGCTGACCCGCAGGCAAGTGGGGCCCCATTGTCCTGCGCGAGCGCGATATTGCGCCCGGCCGAGTTCAAGTTGATGCACTTATAGCGAACACGGGGCACGCGGCGGTGACCTGGCTCAGGAGGGTCGGGATCGAATCGATCAGGGTGGCGATTGTCTGCGGATGCCATCCCTACA
>DAITQH010000147.1:0-4786 GCA_036833175.1 Candidatus Dormiibacterota bacterium | reverse complement strand
TCGGCGCCTTCGCGGTCACCTCGGGCCTGGGCGCGGACGAGCTGTCGGAGCGCTTCGCCGCCGAACACGACGACTACCGCTCGATCATGGCCAAGGCCCTGGCCGACCGCCTGGCCGAGGCGTTCGCGGAGTACCTGCACCACGTCGTGAGGCGCGGATGGTACGAGACGGGCCCGGTGCTGTCGCGCGAGGACATCATCGGCGAGAAGTACAGGGGCATCCGGCCCGCGTACGGCTACCCCGCGTGCCCCGACCACTCGGAGAAGTTCAAGCTGTTCGACCTGCTGAACGCGCGCTCAATCGGCATGGAGCTGACCGAATCGGGCGCGATGACGCCGACGGCGGCGGTGGCGGGACTGTACTTCGCACACCCGAAGTCGAAGTACTTCATGGTCGGCAAGGTGGGCAAGGACCAGGTGGAGGACTACGCGAAACGCAAGTCAATGCCTCTACGCGAGGTGGAACGGTGGCTGCGCCCAATCCTGGGCTACGAGGAAGAGAACAGCTAGGAGTCCGAATGGTCCTCCCCGCTTGCCGGGGAGGTGGCCCGAAGGGCCGGAGGGGAGACTCAAGCTGGCAATCCGTTCACGGCACTAGCCGATCGGGCCGATCTGTTTTAAAAGCCGCGCAGCACGCATATCTACATTCGCTGCTCGGCTTGGATCCGGATCGTCCGCCGTCCAGATCGCGGACAGCACCGCCTGAGCCAGCGCCCATAGCCGGATTCGCTCGCGATCGAAGCCGGTGAGGTCGGCAACCATCTCGACTCGCCGTCGCATCGCCCGCGCGGGATCCGGCGCCTCCAACAGCTCATCGACCCGGTTGCGAAAGACATCGCCAACTTCATAACAAGGCTCGCCGATCACGCCTTTCGGGTCGATCGCCAGCCAGGGTTCGCGTTCCGAACGCAGGACGTTGCCGAAGTGTAGGTCTCCGTGCAGCACGACCGGCGCTGCCGACGTGTCGCACATCTCGACGAAGAGTCTCTCGCCCATCTGGAAGAGGTCTGCGTCGATTGGCCCCGGGCCGAAGTACAAACGAACGTGGGTCGGCCATGCGCGCTTGTAAGCTCGAACGTCTGGAAGCGAGTGGTCGGAGGGCGGCGCCTTCTGAAGTTTGCGCATGACGGATGCGACAGCTTCCAGCGCCTGGTCGATCGGCTCGTGCCACATGGTGTCCCCGGGCTCGACGTTCTCCATCAACACCACGCGATCCTGACGCGCGAACTTGAGCACACGAGCCATGCCGTGGCCGTCATAGAGCAGCATCGCCTCGATGCCGGATACAAACGCGTCAGCATGGCCCCGCTCGGAGTCGGGCTCGGTTTTGATGACGGCTCGCGTGCCGTCAGGCAGGCTACACCGGCACACGAAGTTGCCCGGAAATACGTCCGGGTACGGCTCGCCCAGCGTCAGGGACCAACTTTCGACAGCGCGGTTAACGCGACGGTCGAGGTCGCGCATGCCGGCCTGACTAAGCTCCCTGCGCTTGCCGGATCGCCTCCCACACCCTCATCGGGTGCAGGGGCATGTCTATGTGCCTCACGCCCAGGTGTGACACCGCGTCGATCACCGCGTTCTGGACCGCCGGCGTAGAGCCGATCGTTCCTGACTCCCCAACCCCCTTCGCCCCCAGCGGGTTATGCGGCGTGGGCGTCTCCATGTGCACCGTCTCGATCTGCGGGATCTCACCGATCGTCGGGATGACGTAGTCGATGAGGCTCGTGGTCAGCGGGTTGCCGTCGGCGTCGTAAACGAACTCCTCGTATAGGGCCTGGGCGACTCCTTGGGCGACGCCGCCGTGGATCTGCCCGTCAACGAGCATCTGGTTGAGCACCGTTCCGCAATCGTCGACAGCGATGTGGCGAACGAGGTGCGCATGACCCGTCTCCACGTCCACCTCGACCACTGCGACGTGGCACCCAAACGGGAACGTCTGGTCGTCCTGCTCGAAATCGAACTGCGCGACCAGCGTCGCCTGCGCGGCCAGCTCCGCCCAGCTCAGGGCCGTCGCCGGCACTCCCGCGACACCGAAGCGCCCGTCAGGCATGCGCACGATGTCCGCCACGCCCGCCTCCAACCGCCGCGCCGCCTCCTCTCGCGCCTTCTCCACCAGAGCGACGCTCGCGCCACGCACGGCGCTGCCGCCCAGCTGCAGCGAGCGCGAACCCGACGTACCCGACCCTCTGGCCACAAAACCGGTGTCCGACTGCACGATCCGAACGCTGTCGATCGGCACTCCGAGCACCTGTGAAGCCAGCTGCGCGTAAGCGGTCTCATGCCCCTGCCCGCTGGCGGTGGTGCCGACCGCGATCACGATCGAACCGTCTGGCTCAGCCCGCGCCTCTCCAAACTCGGTCGTGTTGAGCACCGCCGTCATCTCCACATACGTGCACAACCCGATGCCGAGCTGCACCCTGTCGCCCCTCTTGCGCCGGTCGCGCTGCTCGCGTCTCAGCTCCTCATAACCCGCTGCCTCGAGCGCGAGGTCGAGCGCTTTCGCGTAATCGCCGGTGTCGTAGGTGAGGCCGGTGGCGGTCGTGTACGGGAAAGGTCCACCGATCAGGTTGCGGCGCCGCAGCTCGGCCGGATCCATCGCGAGCTCCGCGGCCAGCATGTCCATCGCCCGCTCGATCATCGCGATCGCCTCGGGCCGCCCGGCACCGCGATAGGCGGACATGACCGCGGTATTCGTATAGACACAGCTGCCACGCCACCGAATGCGAGGGATCGCGTAAACGCCAGACGCAAGGAGCGCTGTAAGCACCAGCTGCGGGGGCGCCAGTCCCGCATAGGCGCCGGCGTCCGCAATGACGTCGGCCTCGAAGCCGACGAGCTTGCCATCAGAGGTGGCGCCCAACGCCACGTTCTGCACCTGGCCGCGCCCATGCGTCATCGCCACCATGTTTTCCGTTCGATACTCGAACCAGCGCACAGGGCGATCGAGCTTTTTCGCGATGGCCGCGATGACGCTCTGCTCCGGATACGTCATGAGCTTGGCCCCGAAAGCGCCGCCCACGTCACCAGCGATGACCCGAACGCTCGCCTCCGGCAGCCCGAGGGAATCGGCGACAGCTCCACGGACTCCAAAGGGCACCTGGGTCGATGCCCACATGCGAATTCCGCCCTCGCCGTCAGGCTCCGCCACCACCGCATTGGCCTCGATGGGAACGGCGGCGAGTCGCTGATTCACGAATCGCGACCTCACAACCACATCGGCCCCATCGAGCGCGCCCTCTTCTCCGAGCTCGAACTCGAAGGCGAGGTTGTCGCCCTTGTCGGGATGCACCAGCATCGCGCCCGGCTCCAGCGCATGGGTCATGTCAACCAGCGCCGGAAGGATTTCGTAATCGACCACCACCGCCGCAGCCGCGTCGGCCGCCGCTTCCCGCGTTGCCGCCACGGCCACCGCCACAGCATCCCCGACGAACTTCACCTCGTCGGCGCACAGTCGCGGCCGCGGCGTCTCCGACTCGAACACAAGGTCGGAGGCCTGAAAGACGCCAACGACTCCAGGGAGCGACTGCGCATCGCTCACGTCAACGGATCTGATGCGTGCATGCGCATGCGGCGAGCGCACGAACACCGCGTGCAGGCTGCCCGGCGGCTGAACGTCGTCGGTGTACTTCCCGGCGCCGGTGACCAGTCGCGGGTCCTCGCGTCTCCTGACCTCGCCGTGCAGCGCTGAGCTCACCGCCATAGCGCGAAATATAGGGTGCGCCTGATACTGGGACTCGAATGAGCGAGCGCGGACAGCGATGGGGAGTGCTGCCGTCCTACTGGAGCTATCAGGGACAGCTCACTGAAACGTCGGTCGAGACTGAGGACGCAATCCTCACGGCAATGGGCGCGGCGGGCGAGCGCCCACGCAGCGGGCGGCGCCTCAAGCTGCCATCCGAAGCGTGCGCCATCGGTCCAAACCGCGCATGGGGTTGGGCCGTCCAGCTGTATTCAGCCCGCTCGCGTGACAGCTGGGGCATCGGCGACATGGCCGACCTTCGCCGCCTCGCAAAGTGGTCGAGAAAGCAAGGCGCCGAGGTCCTCCTCATCAACCCGCTCGGCGCGCAGACGCCAATCCTTCCTTACGAAGCATCGCCGTACTACGCCTCGTCGCGTCGCTTCCGCAACACGATCTACATCCGCATCGAGGAGGTCGAGGGCGCCGAGCAAGTCGCCACGGAGCTCGAACCGCTGCGCACCGCCGCGCACAAGCTGAACGACCAGCGCCTCATCGATTACGACGAGGTCTTCCGCCTGAAGTTCAAGGCCCTCGAAGCGATCTTCAAAGTGGCCCCCGACCCGCCCCGGCTGGGGCCGTGGGCGCATAGCAAGGGCCAGGCGCTCCGCGACTTCGCCACGTACAACGCCCTTGCCGAGGAGCACGGCCCGGCATGGCGGAGCTGGCCCGCCGAGCTGCGCCATCCAAAAGGCGCAGGCGTTGACGCAGAGCGCCGCCGCCTCAGCCGCCGCGTCGCCTTCCACGTGTGGCAGCAGTTTCACCTCGATCGCCAGATGGCACGCGCGGCCCGTGAGATCGGCCTCATCACTGACGTGCCGGTGGGCTTCGCCTCGGATGGCTTCGACGCATGGCGGTGGCAAGACCTGCTCGCGCCCGAGATGCGCGTCGGCGCGCCGCCGGATGAGTTCTTCCGCGACGGCCAGGACTGGGGCCTTCCACCGTTCGACCCGTGGAAGCTGCGCCGCGCCCACTACGAGCCGTTCATCGAGGCGATCAGAAGCGCGACCACCCACGCGGCCGGCATCCGGCTCGACCACGTGATGGGACT
>DAITQH010000146.1:0-4825 GCA_036833175.1 Candidatus Dormiibacterota bacterium | reverse complement strand
TTGCGCTGGTGGTCCCCGGAGCCAATCAGCAGCCACTTGGAAACGCCAATTACGCGTATGACGCGGTTATCAGTCAAGCGCTGGCGATCGACAAGGCGAACAGCATCCTAGGCCCGGACATCAACGCGGCCATGACGAGCGTGACCGATCCGCCTGGTACGCAGTGCTATACGTACCCCTCGTGCCTGGCGCTTATCAAGGCCGGCACCAAGATCAACTTCGATGGCGCCAGTGGTCCGCTCGACTACAACGACTTCCACAACGTGTTCGGACCCTATGCCGCCTTCCAGCAAAGCCCCGCCGGCCAGCAGGTGCAGGTGCAGGTGCTGGACGCAGCGGCGCTGAAGGCCGCGACACCATAAGCCAGAGACGGGGAATCGACTGACCGGGCTGTCTCGCTAAGACTGTTGCACCGCGCCACAATGGAGGTTGGGCCGTGCACGCAGCTCTGCTGACGCTTGGGTTCGGGATTGTTACCGCGTCGATCCTCGCGCTCTCGGCGGTCGCCTTCACCCTCCAGTACGGGGTGACGAACGTCGCGAACGTTTCGCATGGCGAGATCCTGACCGTCGGTGCGTACGCGGCGTACCTGGTGCACCAGAGGACTGGAAGCGCACCGGCGGCCGCGCTAGCCGCCGCGCTCGCGGGTGGGTTGATGGCTTTGGCGATGTATTCGAGCGTCATCGGTCCATTCATCCATTTCGGCACCAGCCCGACTGTCATCTTCATTGCCACGCTCGGCGTGTCTTTCATCGTCCAGAACGTTTTGGTCATCTTCTTTGGTGCCGCGAACGTCGCCTACAACATCGACCCCGGGGCGCCTCAGCAAGTGGGCCCTTTCCTGCTGAACCCACTCGACCAGCAGATCGTCATCTCGGCGATCGCGATCACCGCCGCGCTCTTTTTCATCATCTCGCGCACGAAGTTCGGCAAGGCGCTGCGCGCGGTGTCGCAAAATCGGGAGCTCGCGCGCGTCACCGGCATCAACGCCACGAGGGTGGCGGCCGCGACATTTTTCCTTGCCGGCCTGATCGCCGGATATGCAGGCTTCGTCCTGGCTGAAAGCGTTGGCTCCTTCACCCCGTACTTCGGCTTCGGGTTCTTTCTCATCACGCTGACCGCCGCGGTCGCGGGGGGTCTTGGGCGGGCTGTCGGCACCATGGCCGGCGCGGTGATCGTGGGCATCATCCTCGAGGTGGTGCCGGCTCTCCCGGTCCCGTTTGTCGGCGGCTACATCAGCGCGAGCTACAACCTCGCCATCGCGTTCGCGATCCTGGCACTGGTCATCCTGTTCCGCCCGCGAGGCCTGTTCACCAACGCTCGCAGAACGGTGTTTGAGTGACCGCATACCTGGTCTCCGTCCTCACCGAGGGTGCGATCTTCGGAATCATGGCTCTGGGCCTGAATGTCATCTGGGGCTGGTCTGGTGACTTCGACCTCGCCTATTACGGCTACATCGCGGTCGGTGCCTACATGACCCTCGTCCTTACCATCGGGCCGGCGGTTGCGCCGGCCCAGTACATCCTTGGACAGGCGCTGCCGTATCCGCTCGCGGTGGCCATAGCAGTGGTGACAACGATGGCCGTCGCGCTGGTCGTCGGTTCAATAGCGCTGCGCCACCTTCGCGGCATCTATTTCTCGATCGTGACGCTGGGGGCCGTTTACGTCATGTATGTCTTCGCCGGCCAATACGTACGTCTCTTCGACGGATACAACGGACTGTCGGGTCTGTTCAACCCGATGGGTGATTGGTTCGGTCTCGATTACTTCTCATACCAATACTTCTTCCTCGGGCTGAGCCTGGTGATGTTCGCCCTCGTCTATTTCTTGATGTCCCGCGTGTCGAGAAGCCGCTTCGGCATGGCTCTGCGGACGCTGCGTGAGGACGAGCGTGCCGCTGCGGCGTTTGGGCGGGACATCTACCGGCTGAAGTTGAAGGGCTACCTGCTCGGCGCTGCCCTCGGCGGCTTCGCCGGAGCCCTTTTCGCCGCATACCTGACAGCGTTCAACACTTCCGCCTGGTCGCCTGTCGAGGTTATAGTCCTCTACTCCGCGGTGCTGGTGGGCGGCCGCGGGAACATCAGAGGTGTGGCCCTGGGGGTCGTGATCATGGGCCTCCTCGTGCAGGAGTCGACGCGCTACCTGCCGCAGCTGCCAGGACTTGGCGCGTTCAACACCGAGCATCCACAGGTACTGCTTGCGATGCGCGGAGCGATCATCGGCCTGGTCCTCGTGCTCTTTCTCCGCTTCCGGCCCCAGGGGTTGCTTCCGGAGCGCCGATTCATCGACCGCCAAGCTGTGGAACCTGCTATCGAACCAGCGCCCCTAACCGCGTGAGCGAGCCGACCGCAAGCCCGGCTCTCGAGGTGCGGGGGCTGACCAAGCGCTTCGGAGGCGTCATCGCCGTCGATGCCTGCTCGTTCGAGGCGCCCCTGGGCCAGGTGACAGGTCTCATCGGGCCTAACGGCGCAGGCAAGAGCACCGCGATCGACCTGATCTCCGGCTTCAAGCTGCCCGACAGCGGGACCGTGCTCTTCAAGGGCAGGGAGATACAAGGGCATCCTCCCCACCAGATCTCTCGCCTCGGTCTGATCCGCACCTTCCAGTCTCCGCGCGAGTGGCCCGGTCTCACCGTGCTCGAAAACGTGCTGATGGCGCGATGGGACCCGGACCGTGAGGGTTTCTTCGGCGCCATAACTGGACTCGGGCGCGCGCAAAGATTGAAGGCCGATCGTGAGCTGGTGCAGGCGCGCGACATACTCGAGGAGTTCGGGCTGGCGAAGCTGCGCAACGAGCGCGCCGGCAATTTGAGCGGCGGGCAGAAGCGCCTCGTGGAGTTCGCCCGCATCCGGATGGCCGCTCCCGAGCTGGTGATCCTCGACGAGCCTATGGGCGGCGTAAACCCGGTTTTGGGAGAGCGCATGGCCGTCGCCATCGAAGCCTTCATCGCCTCGGGCACCTCCGTCATCGTTGTCGAGCACAACTTGCCGTTCATCGAGCGCGTCACCAAGCACGTCATCGTGATGGCGCAGGGCACGGTGATCGCCGAAGGTCCATTCGAGTCGCTGCGATCCAACCAGGATGTCGTCGACGCTTACCTGGGAGAGCAGGTCAGGTGACCGACGACACGCCTGTTCTGGAAGTCGTTGGGTTGACCGCCGGGTACGGTGGACCACCCGTGATCGACGGTGTCAGCATCGTCGCTAAACGAGGCGCTATCACCGCGGTCGTCGGCCCCAACGGAGCCGGTAAATCAACGCTCCTGAAGGCGATAGCCGGGCTCATTCGACCCACCGCCGGCACTGTGAAGGTCAAGGGCGTGGATGTGACCGGGCAGCCTGCGGAAAGGCTCGTGTCCAAGGGCCTCGCCTATGTGCCTCAGGTCGCCAACGTCTTTCCCGAGCTCACCATCCGCGAGAACCTCGACATGGGTGGCTACAGCCGCAAGGGCGGCGTGCGCGAAAGGATCGACCAGCTCTTCAAGCTGTTTCCAGACCTGGCCGCCTCGGCGCGTCGGAAAGCCAACACTTTGAGCGGCGGCCAGCGAACAATGCTCGCCCTGGCACGAGGTTTGATGGTCGATCCTGCCGTCCTGATCCTCGACGAACCAAGCGCGGGCCTCGCGCCGAAGTTCCAGGGCTTGATCTGGGAGCGAATCGAGCAGATCCGTTCGACCGATGTCGCTGTGCTTGTCATCGAGCAGAACACACGAGAGACGCTCCGGCACGCCCAATGGGCATACGTCCTGGTGCTCGGACAGAATCGCCTCGAAGGCTCGGGCAAGGACCTGCTCGACGACGAGGAGGTGGTGGACCTCTATGTCGGCCGGCTCTCATGAATCGGTGACCGTCGCTAGAACCCCGAGCCCCCGGCGCGATGCAGCGATCGGTGGCATCGGAGGTTTGGCCGGCGGCCTGCTGGGCGTGGGGGGCGGCTTCGTCTTGGTCCCGCTTCAGGTCTTGTGGGCGCACCGCGATCAGCACCGGGCCATCGGCACATCGCTGACGGCGATCCTGCCCATCGCCCTGGTGGCCGCGGCGACCTACTACTTCGGTTCGAGCACACCCCAGGCCGATCTCAATGTCGCTTTCTTCCTGGCCCTCGGTGGGGTATTCGGGGCTGCCGCGGGAGCGGTTGCGGCGCGGCGGATTTCGGATAGGGCTCTGAAAGTGATCGTGGCGATCGTGCTGCTGGGGGCCGGCCTGAAGGAGCTTTACGACGCGCTGGTCGGGACTGCGCATCAACTTGCCGGCGCTGCGGTGCCCGCGTTTCAACCGACGGATTACGCACTGATCGCGGCAGGCGGTCTGGTGATCGGGGTGGTCAGCGGCCTCACTGGGGTGGGCGGCGGGATCTTGATCGTGCCGTTGCTAGCGATTGGGTTCGGTGTCGGCCAGCGAGTTGCGCAGGGGACTTCGCTCATCGCCATCCTCCCCACTGCGGCGATCGGCGCCCTGACTCATCACCGAGGCGGCAACGTCGACCTGCGCGCAGCCTCGTGGATGGCCACGGCGGGCGTGCCCGCTGCACTCCTCGGGTCGGCGCTCGCATTGTGGCTGCCGGTGCGGGCACTGGGCGGCATCTTCGGCATCTTCCTGCTCGTCGCCGCCACCCGGACGTGGCCCAGGGGAGAACACGGCCTCCGTACCTCGGAGCCCGTGGAGAGCCCAAATTCCGAAGCGCGATGACCCGTGCCGGCGACTTACTCGGTCGTCGCGGGGGGCTCCGGTGTCGACACCACAGCGTGGTGCCGAAACTGCACGTTCGCGTCTGGCGCCCCGGCCGGGAGCTTGACCTTCTTTTTCTTCTTGGCCTCGCGGCCCTG
>DAITQH010000145.1:0-4830 GCA_036833175.1 Candidatus Dormiibacterota bacterium | reverse complement strand
TGTGGTTGGCGGTGTCGAACTGGACGATGTCTGTCTTGCCGGTCAGCAGGTCAAGAGCCGTCTGCGTCTTGTTCACGTAATCGAAGGTCTCGTCGTAATGGCCGACATACACGGTGTCGGGACTGTAGGCAGGAACGAACAACCCGACGCCTGGCATCGAAAGCACTGTTCCCGACGGCTGGTCGCCCAGCCAGGTGAGGCCGTCGAACCAAGTGCGCGGTACTGAGTACTGCGGCTGCGTGGCGATCAGAATCGGCGCCAGGATCAGGAACGCGCTGCCGACCGCCGTGAAAGCGACATATGAGAAAGGAATGAGGGCGCGGGCCCTCGCGCTCCGGAGGCGTGGGAGGATCGTCTCGTACATGCCGATCGCGCCGAGCACCGCCAACGGCAGGTACAGGCCGTCCAGGAACCGCCGGCGCAGGTCCCCCGCCGGGTTGGGTAGATAAAGGATGGCCGCCAGCAGCACGAGCCATGCGATCAAGAACAGGTCCTCACGGCTGCGCCGCTTGAGGACGACAGGCAGCCCGGTCAGCGCGAGGAGCAGCTGGGGGGCGATCGCGAAGAACAGGCTGAAGGCCTCAGGCGGCAGCGCGTTCTTGGAGTGGAAGGTCCACCGCTGCACCTGCGGGTTGCCGATGAAAGCGAAGTAGCAATAAAGGATGTAGGGCGCCGGGATCGCGAAGGCGACGATGGCGGCCATCCAGCCGCGGGGCGAGGCGGGGCGCAGCAGAAGGGCAACCGCCGTCGCGCCTCCCATCAGGATCGGCATCTGCGGGTGGATCGAAGCCTGGCCCAGCCAGCAGAGCCCCGCGAGCACCGCGAGGCCGAGGCTCCCCCGCTGGATCGCTTTCAACGTGAGCACGGCGCCGGCGGCGGCAAACACGCCCGACCACGCGAAATGAGGCAGGGCGAGGACCGAGTAGAAAGCCGTCAGCTCGGGCATGCGCCAGTCGAGCGTGTCGGTCGTGTTGCCGAGGATGACCGGGTGGCCGAGCGCCTGGATCACGTACCCCATGCCGAGGCCGATCGCAACGAAAAAGAATGCGAAGAGCCGCGCCGAGCGGTCCGCGATGAAGTGGTTGACGAACGCCCACACCGCCGCCATCAGCGCGAAGGCCGCGGCCACTCTGGCCAGGTGGAACACGACGATCAGGGGCAGGTGGAAAAGTGCAGCGAGGTGGCCGAGGGCGAGCCAGAACATGAACAGATAGGCGGTTGGGCTGGACTCGGTCGTGTATCGGTTGTCCCAGGACCAGGCGCCCTCCCATCCCTGCCGCATCTTGGCGAGGTACGTGTTCGCATCATCCCCCAGGTAGAAGAAGCCCATGAAGACCTGGCTGTGCGGCTGCACCGCATACGCGTACAGGTACGGAATCGCCGTGACCACAGCGAGGGCGAGCCCGGTCAGCAGCGGAACGCGCCACTCCCCAAGCGGAGCAGCGGGCCTGTAGCCGGGCCTTTCTACTTGCTTCGCGTCCATCGCCTCAAGCTCAGACGCAAAACAGTCAGCAATGCTCTCCGGACTTCTCCCTGCGAGACCTTGGAGGCGCCGGCCACGCGGTCCTCAAAACGGATCGGAGTCTCCACCACCTGATACCCCAGCTGGCGGGTGCGATACACCATCTCGATTTGAAATGAGTAGCCCTGCGACACCACCTCATCGAGCTTGATGTGCGTCAGCAGGTCGCGCGTGTAGCAGCGGTACCCGGACGTGCAGTCGTGGGTGGGGAGCCAGAGCAGCAGACGGCAGTAGACGTTGGCCGCCCACGACAGGAGATATCGGTAGAAGGGCCATCCCACAACCTCGCCGCCGCGGATGTAGCGCGAGCCGATGGCCAAACCCCCGCTGCTTCGGGCTGCGGAGACGATCGCGTCGAGGTTGCCGGGAAGGTGGGAGCCGTCGGCGTCCATCTCCACGAACAGGGCGGACCCACCGGCAAGGCCGATTTTGAATGCGTCCTCGTAAGCGCTTCCCAGACCCAGCTTGCGGGGCCGGTGCAGCACGCGAATGCTGGGGTCAGCTGCGGCCAGCCGGTCGGCGAGCTCGCCCGTCTTGTCCGGCGAAGCGTCGTCGACGATCAGCACGTCATGGCCCAGCATCCTGACGCCGGCCACCACCTTCTCGAGGTTCATCCGTTCGTTGAACGTGGGCAGAACGACGAGCACCTCGGTTGAAGGGGCCTTCTGAGGGGGGACGTCCTGCTGAGGGGGGACGTCCCCCCTTAGGGCATCCGGCCTGGCAGAGCCAGATCCCGACGCATCCCCCCTGCTCTCCCCCACGCTCACCGCTTGAACCTGACCCTCACCACGTGCTTGAACATGTCGATCGAGCTTCGGATCGGCAGCACCTTGGTGGGAGCGGAATGTCGCCACACCACCGGCACCTCGGCGATCCTCACGCCACGGCGCTTCGCCAGGTAGAGAACCTCGGGGTCGTATCCGAAGCCGTCGGTGGTGAGAGCGGCAAAGACAGGTTGCGCGACGTCGGCCCGAAAGAGCTTGAACCCACACTGCGTGTCCCAGATACCGGGCAGCAGGACCGCCTGCACTATGAGGTTGAAGACCTTTCCCATCAGCACGCGGTAGATCGGTTGGGCAACCTCGACTCGGGATCCCTTCACTGCCCGCGACGCAATCGCCACCCCTGCGCCCGCCTGGAGGGCGGCGTCCAGCTTATCCAGCTCCTCGATCGGAGTGGAGAGATCCGCATCCGTGACCAGCACCTCCTTGCCGCGGGCGACGGCGACACCGCACGCCAGCGCTCGTCCCTTGCCACGATTCGCGGGCAGGGCTTCGAGACGAACCTTGCTGTTGCGTGCGGCCGCGGCGTCCATCACCTGGCGGGTGCCGTCGGTGCTGCCGTCGTCGACGATGATCAGCTCGTAGTCAAGATGCCGTCCGTCGAGGTAGCGCTCGATCTGCTCGATGGTGAGCGGCAGGCGCTGCTCCTCGTTATAGGCGGGGATCACGACGCTCAACGTGGGCGCAGACTCTCCGGCCATGGCTGCGAATCGTAAAGCGGCGGGTCGTCGACCCGCCTTATGAGAGGGGACCCGGATGGTCCCCCTCATCGCGCGTGCGGCTCTGCCGCAGGGCTGCCTCCCGCGACTGCGTCGCGGGGACCCCAGTGGAAAAGTCATGGCCGGGGGAACCCCGTCCAACCCTGCAACGCTAGCGGCGATTGGGACTACGTGTTACGCAGCACCCGCAACGCATAAATGGGGAGGACCGCCATGCGGCGGATTCGCCACGGCTGGCGGATGAGGCGAAAGAGCCATTCGAGACCCGCGCGCCTCATCCATGCGGGGGCTCGGGGGACGCGTTCGGTCAGGTAGTCGAACGCGCCGCCCACCCCCATCGCGACGGCGACGCCAAGCGAATCGCAATTGCGATCGATCCACAGCTCCTGGTTGGGGTGGCCGTAAGCCACCAGCAGCACGTGCGGCTTGTAGGTGCTGATGATCGCAGCCGTCTCGGCATCAGACGACGGAGCAGGCGAGCCCGCATGAGCTGCCACCTCGAGACCTGAGTGCTCCGCTCGCAGTCGTGACGCCAGCTCGCCCGCCACACCTTCCGCTGCTCCCAGCAGAAACAGCCGGAAATGCCGGCTCGCGCACAGCGCCGCGAGTGGCGGGATGAGGTCGACGCCGGTAACCGGCTCGCGAATCGCGCAGCCTTGCCGCCGTGCGGCCCAGACGACACCGCTGCCGTCGGCGAGGCAGAGGTCTGCCGATTCGAGCACGCGGGCGAATTCATGGTCGACCCTCGCCCGCATCACGAACTCGGGGTTGACCGTTGCGACGAGGTGGTGACCGCCGGCCTCGACGAGCTGGCCGATGCGCTCCAGCGCAGAGCTCATATCAAGGCAATCGACGCGGACGCCGAGAACACGGACCTGGTTCATTGGCGTGATTATCATTCGCAGGTTGCTGACCAAGACGGTTGCTGTAGACCTGAACCCCGCGACCCGCGAGGTGGTTACGGGCACCGAGATATTCGCTCGGGAGGTCGGCTCGCGCCTCGAGGCCTTGGCGCCGGAGCTGCGATGGCGGTTCTTCGCCTCGAGGCCACGCGCCGGTCTTGGCGTCGACGTGATGGTCACGCCATTCCCTCGGCTGTGGTCACAGGTGCGTCTTCCGTTGGCCCTGGTTCGCGACCGCGCCGACCTGCTGTTCGTGCCTGCGCACGCAGTGCCTTTTGCGTGGATCGGCAAGGCGCTGACAGTTGTACATGACCTCGCTTTCGAGCGCCATCCGAACGCCTACTCTGCGTCCGAGCGCGCCTATCTTCAGCTCACGACGCGGTGGGCGGCGCAACGCTGTCCTCTATTGATCGCGATCTCGGAGTCCACCAAGTCCGACCTTGTCGCGCTTTATGGCGTCAAGCCGGAACGCATTCGGGTCGTGCCGCTTGGCGGAGGTGAGACAGTCCATGGGCCAATCGCGCCTACATCTCGGCTGGGCGAGCTCGGCCTGCGTAGGCCGTTCGTGCTCCAGGTCGGCCGCATCGAAGCTCGCAAGAACCAGGCCGCCGCGCTCGCAGCGGTCGAGAGGCTGGAGGGTGTCACACTCGCCGTCGCCGGACCCGAGCGCGATGACGCGCTCGCCGCGCGCTTGCGCGCATCGCCGAGGTGCCGAGTCCTGGGCAGGGTCGACCAACCGACCCTCGAGCTGCTGTACAAGCAAGCCGCAGCCGTCGTGGTGCCGAGCCTGTACGAGGGTTTTGGGCTGCCGGTCATCGAAGCGATGTCACGCGGCAAGGTGGTGGTGGCGGCGGCCACGTCGTCGCTGCCAGAGGTGGGCGGCGACGCAGCGCTCTACGCGGATC
>DAITQH010000144.1:0-4865 GCA_036833175.1 Candidatus Dormiibacterota bacterium | reverse complement strand
AGGTGGCGGGATGCTGGAGTTCGCGCGCGCCGCGGCGGCAGTCGGCGCCACATCGGCGACCTCGGAGAAGGCGCGGATCCTCGCCGAGTACTTTCGCACGCTGGACGAGGACGACCTCAGACGGGCCGCAGTCTTCATGAGCGGGCGCGCGTTCAGCCCGTCACAGCGCCGGACGCTCGGCCTCGGCTGGTCGACTGTAAGCAGGGTGGTCGAATCGATCTCGAGGCGGGATCCTGACGAGCTACAGGCGATCTTTCGCAAGCACTCCGACATCGGCGATTGGGCCGGCGAGGCTCTTGATGGCCGTACTCAAGCTGAGCCTGTTTCGCTCGCCGAATTCGAAGCGGCGCTGGATGCGATCCGGACTGCGCGAGGCGCCGGCAAGGCAAAGCCGCTCGAGGCTTTATTGCGACGCCTGCATCCGGAAGCGGCCCGGTTCGCGGTCAAGGTGATCTCGGGTGAGATGCGCATTGGGCTGAGCGAAGGCCTGGTCGAAGCAGCGATTGCAACGGCGTTCGAGCTGCCGGTGACCAAGGTCAAGAAGATCCACCTGATCACCGGCGACATCGGTGAGACCGCCGTGAGATGCAAGCGCGGCGAGCTGGAAGCTTCGACGGTCTCGTTGTTCCAGCCGGTGCGCTTCATGCTCGCGAGCCCGGTCGAGACGGCGGCCGAGGCTTTCCGGCGGATGGGCGCCGATAAGGTGTGGACTGAAGAGAAGTACGACGGCGTGCGCTGCCAGCTTCACCACGACGACGGGCGCGTCGAGCTCTTCTCGCGCGACCTGAAGGAGACCACTGGCGCATTTCCAGAGTTGGCGGAGGCTGCTCCGCGACTCGGCCACGCTGTCCTGTTCGACGGCGAGGTGCTGGCGCATCGCGACGGCAAGGTGCTGCGGTTCTTCGAGCTGCAGCACCGCCTCGGTCGCAAGAAGGTCACTGACGAGCTCCGCCGCGAGGTGCCCGTCGTGCTGGTGATCTTCGACATCCTTTACCTCGATGGGCGCTCCCTTCTCGACGAACCCCTGGAGACTCGTCGCCGCCTGATCGAAGGGCTCGGCGTCGAACCGCCATTCCTTCTCGCGCGACTCGAGGAAGCGACCAGCCCGGATGACCTCGACCGGATTTTCGCGGACACGCGCGAGCGCGGCCACGAAGGCTTGATGGTGAAGGACCCCTTGAGTCCGTACACGCCAGGGCGGCGCGGTCTTGCCTGGCTGAAGCTTAAGCGGCCGCTGGCGACGCTTGACGTGGTGGTGACCGCAGTCGAGTGGGGCCACGGCAAGCGCAAGGGCGTGCTGTCGGACTACACGTTCGCGGTGAAGGACACGAAGACTGGCAAGCTCGTCAACGTGGGCAAGGCCTACACGGGATTGACAGACGCGGAGATCGCGACGATGACCGAGCGGTTTAAGACGATGACCCTTGAAAATCTGGGCTGGGGCTTCGCCGTTAGGCCGGAGGTCGTGCTCGAGGTCGCGTTCGATTCCATCCAGCACTCCAACCGGCACGCCAGCGGCTTCGCGCTGCGATTCCCGCGCATCGTCCGCATCCGAGACGACAAGCCGGTGGAGGAGATCGACACGCTCGAGCGCGTCGAGGAGCTTTACGAGCGGTACTTCGGTGGCGAAGCGGAAGCTGCGCTGAGCGAGGTGGCTGAAACGTGAAGCTCACATTCATGGGGACCGCCGGCGCTCGGTTCATGGTCGCCAAGCAGCTCGCCGCCTCGGGCGGTCTTTACATCGAAGATGGCAAGGCGCGCATCGCGCTCGACCCCGGACCCGGCGCCATCGTTCAGTACGCAAAGCGAAAGGTCGACCTGACCAAGCTCGACGCCATCGTCGTCAGCCACCGCCACCTAGACCACTCCGGCGACGTGAACGTGATGGTCGAAGCGATGACCGAGGGTGGGTTCGCGCATCGCGGCAAGCTCTTCTGCCCATCCGACGCGCTCGACGAAGACCCCGTCGTGCTGCAATACGTTCGCCGTTTTCCACAAGAGGTCGTGCGCTTGAAGCCCGAGACCGCCTACAACGTCAACGGCATCGAATTTACGACCACCCCGCTGCATCGGCACCAGGTCGAGACCTACGGCTTCCGATTCGGCGAGCGCCTCGGCTGGGTCACGGATTCTGCCTACTACGACGGTATCGCCGAACAGCACAAAGCCGACGTCATGGTCATCCACACGGTGCTGATGCAATGCCGCGCCGAGCTGCCACACCTCTGCCTCGACGACGCTGAGCGCATCATCCGCGACGCGAAGCCGAGGCTCGCAATCCTCACGCACTACGGCATGACCGTGTGGCGCGCCCATCCCTGGGAGCTTGCCGCCGACCTGACCCAGCGCCTGGGCATCGAGGTGAAAGCGGCGCGCGACGGAATGAGCGTCGAGGTGTGAACACCCCACGAACTCGGAGGCTCCGCCGCGAGTTCGCGGGGACCCCATGAGCCCCCAACAGAGGTTCCTGCTCCTCCTGATCCTGGTCGGCGCGCTCGCGACAGTGCTTGGGCTGGTGTCGAAGCGCGCGCGGATGGTGCCCTACCCCATCGTGCTTGCGGCCGCAGGCGTGGTCGTCGGGTTGCTGCCCGGCGGGCAGCTGGGACATGTCGGCGCCGACGTCATCCTCCTCGCCTTCGTGCCCGGCCTGGTCTTCGAGGCGGCGCTCACCCTTGACCTACCTGAGCTCAGGCGGCGCCTGCTGCCGGTCGGTCTCCTCGCGACCATAGGCGTCGCGCTCACGGTCCTCTTGATCGGCACTTTGACCCACCTCGTCCTCGGCTTGAGCTGGGCCAGCGCCATGCTCCTCGGCGCCATTCTCGCCGCCACCGACCCCATCGCCGTAGTGACGCTGATGCGCCAGATGAAGGCTCCCTTCGGCCTGTCGGCGATCCTCGAGGGCGAGAGCCTCTTCAACGACGGCACCGGCGTGGCTGTGTTCACTGCGGTGCTCGCGACGATCGTGAGCGGCTCTCCATCAATCGGCGACGCCTCGCTGCGGTTTTTGGAGATAACCGCGGGAGGCACAGTGATCGGCCTGGCGGTCGGCTTTCTCGGCCTTCTCCTTCTCCGATTTGCCGCCGATGCGCCTCTAGAGATTCTGGCGACGCTGGTCATCGCGTACGGGAGCTACCTCGCCGCCGACGTCATTCATGCGTCCGGCATCGTCGCCGTGGTCGTCGCGGGCATCGTCGTCGCTCGTTACGGAACGGCGATCGGCAGGTTGCACGGGCCACAGCTGCTCGGCTTCTGGAGCCTGCTCGCGTTCGTCCTCAACGCGATGCTCTTCATCCTCGTCGGGGCCGCACTTCCCGCTTGGCAACTCGTACCCGTTCTTGGGTTCGTGGTGGTTGTCTTCCTGATCATGCTGGTGACCCGCGCGATCCCTGTCTACGGATTGCTTGGCGTCTCGGCGATTCGCCCGCCACCGATTCCTTGGGCCTGGCGCCATCTCACTTTTTGGGCGGGCCTTCGAGGCGCGCTCTCCGTAGCGCTGGCTCTATCGGTGGCAAACGTCCCAGGCGTCGACAGCCGCGTGGCGCTGATCGCCTATGGCGTGGTCCTGCTATCGCTCCTGGTCCAGGGCGGCCTGGTAGTGCCGGTTACTCGCGCGCTGCGAATCGAGAAAGCCGATTGAGCGGTCGCACCGGATCAGCGCGGTGGCGATGGCGGGGCACTGTCGCGCTCGCCGCCGTCGCGCTCGGCTTCGTCATCTATCCGCTCATCGAGGGCAGCGACGACGTGATCAACTCGGACTGGCCTGCGTTCGCGACCGGCGGCAGGCTCATCATCGAAAACCCGAGCCACCTTTACGACATGGATACGCAGCGTCGCATCCAGCTCGAGGTCACCGGCGGCCGCACCCTGGTCACGCTCGGCGTCAATGGCATCCTCCCCTTCCTCGCTCCGGCGTGGGTGGCATTCCTTGCCGTGCCATTCGACCTGCTTGGCACCAACCTTGGTGGCAGGCTGTGGATCCTGGTCGGGCTTGCCTGCCTGGCGATCGGCCTGTACCTCGCGGTGCGTCCGCGGCCTCCGACGAGCATCCTTCCAGCGTTCGCCTCGGTGCCAACGGCCCTGCTGCTGCTCAACGCCCAGCTCGACGGCTTCGTCGCGCTCGGAATCGGCGCTGCCATGGCCCTGTGGACCCAGCCTTTCCTCGCTGGACTATGTCTCGGCCTGACCTTGCTCAAGCCGCAGCTCGTTCTCCCGCTTGCCGCGGCGCTGCTACTGACCCGCCAGTGGCGAGTGCTCGCCGGCTGGGCAGTCGCCGGTGTTGTCCTGCTTGCCGCAACAGCTGCGTTGAACCCGCACTGGCCGTTCGAGTGGCTTTCAGCTGCGGGCGGCACCGTGCAGGCGGGAGCAAGGGAGATCGACCTCGCGCACATAGGCATCCTGCTGCCACGCGCCTATCAGGGCGGTGCCGTCGCGTTCCTGTCATTGATGGCGCTGGCCGTAGTGCTGTGGCTGGCGCGCCGGCGCCGCGATGACATGAGGGCCGCGACCGCCGTCCTGATTGCCGGCGGAGTCCTGGTGGCTCCGCACTCGCTCCCAACAGACCTCGTCCTCGTGTCCGTCGCGCTCGCCCTATGGGGCGAGGCTCAGTGGCAGGATTGGCTCCTGCTTTCGGCGGGCGCCGCGATCGCTGCGGTCGTTCCGGCGCCATGGCCCACAGCCGTGGGGGTGTTGGTTGTCGGCTGGCTCTGCCTGCGGGCTGCCGGGGTTATCGCGTGGCGGCGAGAACCGGCGCCGGCGTCTGCAGGATGAGGCCGTCGATCAAGCCGTAGCTGATCGCCTCTTCTGGGCTCAGGAAGTAGTCGCGGTCGGTGTCTCGCTCGACTCGCTCGAGCGGCTGGCCTGTGTGC
>DAITQH010000143.1:0-4925 GCA_036833175.1 Candidatus Dormiibacterota bacterium | reverse complement strand
CTGACTGAAAGCTGTCGATCACGGTGGGCAGGCCGATGAAGAACAGCACCACGACGAGAACGAGCAGGTACCGCGGCGGCGTGGTCCGGATGCGTTGAACCACCGCTCAGACCCGCCGCACGGTCGGCCGGCCCAAGAGGCCGTTGGGCTTTAGGACCAGGACGCCGATGATGATCGCGAGCGCGACGGCAAGCTGCAGGTCGCCTCCGACGAATGGAACATAAGTGCCCGCGAGGTTGACGGTCACGCCGACGATCAAGCCGCCGATTACCGCCCCCAGCGGGCTCTCGATGCCGCCGAGGACCGCGGCCGCGAAGGCGTAGATGATGATCGTCTGCATCATGTTCGGCTCGAGCAGGATGATCGGGGCGACCATGATCCCGGACACCGCGCCCACGGCTGACGCGAGTCCCCAGCCGAGCGCCAGCATCCAGCTCACGCGCACCCCAAGCAACCGGCTTGCCTCGCGGTGATGTGCGGCCGCGCGCAGCGTCAGGCCGATGGTCGTGCGCTGCAGAAGCAGGTATACGAGAAGCAGGACGGCGCCCGAGACGGCGATGACGCCGAGGTCGCGGTAGCTTGCGTAGGCGCCGAGGATGTTGACGGTCTGGACCGAGAACGGGCTTGGAAACGACCGCGGAACGTAGCCGAAAATCGCGCCGGCCAACCCGTTGAGCAGCGTCGCGAGCCCCAGCGTGATGATGACCATGGTCAGCAGGGGAGCGCGCTCGACCGGATGGATCACGACGCGCTGGATGGCGATGCCGCCGGCGAATGCAATGCCCAATGTCACTGGAAACGCGATCCAGTAGCTCATGCCGTGATTGATCAACGTGAAGGCGACGAAGGTTGCGAGCATCGCCATCTCGCCCTGGGCGAAGTTGACGAGGCCCATCGCGTTGTAGATGAGCACGAGCGCCAGCGCCAGGCTTGCGAAGATGCCGCCTGTTGCGATGCCGCTCACGACAAGCTGCAGGAACTCTTGCATCAGTAGCCCAGGTACGAGCGGCGCACGGCCTCGTTGCCCTGCAGCTCCGAGCTGCTGCCTTTGACCGCAACGCGCCCGACCTCCAGCACGTACGCATCGCTCGACATCTCGAGCGCGAGGCGGGCGTTTTGCTCTACCAGCAGCACGGCCACGCGGTCCGCCTTGTTGATCGTTCGGATGATGTCGAAGATCGCGCGCACGATCATCGGTGCGAGCCCGAGCGACGGCTCGTCCAGGAGCATGAGCTTCGGCTTCATCAGGAAGGCGCGCGCGAGCGCGAGCATCTGCTGCTCACCTCCCGAGAGGGTGCTGGCCGAGAGACGGCGGCGGTCCCGCAGCACCGGGAAGTACTCGAACACGCGGTCATAGTCCTTGCGGACCGACGCGCCGTCGCGGCGCAGGTGGGAGCCGAGCTTGAGGTTCTCGTCGACAGTCAACTCAGTCAGGATGCCCCTGCCCTCGGGGACGTGCGCGATGCCGCACCGCACGATGTCCTCGGTATGCATGCGCCTCAGCGAGCGGCCGGCAAAACGGATATCGCCCGTCCACCGCACACCGCCGGTGATGGATCTCAGTGTGGTGGTCTTGCCGGCGCCGTTGGCGCCGAGCAGCGAGACGATCTGGCCTTCGGGTACCACTAGCGAGACGCCATGGAGCACCGAGGTGGGGCCGTAACCCGCCCGGACCTCCTCCAGCTCAAGCAGGGCCATCAGGAGGCGGCGCCAAGATAGGCTTCGATCACGGCCGGGTTCTTCTGGACCTCGCCGGGGCTGCCCTCGGCGATCTTCCGCCCGAAGTCGAGCACGACGACGCGGTCGGAGATCCCCATCACGAATGCCATGTGGTGTTCGACCAGCAGGACGGTCATGCCCAGCTCGTCGTGAATCCGCCGCAGCAGGCGGGAGGTGGCGTCGACCTCTTCGTGGCTGATGCCTCCGGCGGGCTCGTCCAGCAAAAGAAGGCGCGGTTTGGAGACGAGCGCGCGGGCAAGCTCGACGCGTTTCTGGGTTCCGAACGACAGGGCCTCCACCGGCCGCGTCGCCACATCGCCCAGACCGACGAACTTGATCATCTCCATCGCTCTGTTCCTGGCTGCCGCTTCTTCTTTGACCGTTCCAGGCAGGGGGATCGTGGACTCGAGCCACCCGCTACGCGTCCTCGTGTGGTCACCCACCACGACGTTCTCGAGCACGGTCATCGAGCGGAACAGGGCAACGTTCTGAAAGGTCCTGGCCAGGCCGTGGCGCACGACGTGGTGAGCAGGTATGCGTGAGACAGGCTGGCCGTCGACCAGCACAGCGCCCGAGCTCGGCCTGTACACGCGAGTGACGACATTGAACAGGGTGGTCTTGCCGGCGCCGTTGGGTCCGATGAGGGCGACGACTTCGCCCGCATCGACAGAGAACGAGACGCGATCGAGCGCCACGACCCCCCCGAAGCGGACGCTTAGCTCTCGAACTTCGAGCAGCGCCATACTTCGCGCAAGTCTATAAGCAGACTGCGCGGCTGGCTAATAGTCTCCTGGCTCGGGAAGGTCGGGCGGCTCGTCAGGAGCCGCGGCAATCTCCAGAGGCGGCGCCTCTGGGGCTGGGGCGGGCGGCTCTGCGGCTGCACCCGGGAAGGTTGTCGCGGCGGTGTCTGAGGCAGGCGGCTCGGCAGGCGGCTGCAGGGGTTCGGGCGCGGTTGCCACTGACGCCGCCGGAATCACATCCGCCCAGGCTGATGGGGGAGGCGCGGGCTGCGCGGCCGCGGGAGGAGGCGCGCCGAACCCCGCGGAGTAGTCCGGTCGCGAGGCAAGGTGGGCGACGGCGACCGACTTCAGCGCCTTCTGTCGCGGGCGCATCGTGATGCTCAGGATCCAGTAGAGCAACGCAATCGCCAGCCCCGCGCCGCCGATGATCGGCAGGATCACAAACGGTGGTTTCAACATGAGGTCGAGCCCGTTGAGCGTCGACGCGACTGGCGTGGGGCTCGACGTATCGAAGGTCGGGCTCGCCGAGGGGGACGGTGAGGTGTCAGGTGATGGTGACGGCGATGGCTGTGGAGTCGGCGTGGTCGCCAGCGGCTGCAGGGTGAAGGTGGCACAGGGATTGGGCTGGACGCTGGCGCACAGGCGGTGAACGCCGGGCGCGTCCCCCGCGAACGGTTTGACCTTGGTGGTGAAGTTCCCGTTCGAGTCGGCGTTGGACGCACCGGCCACCTTTGACGCCTGGTCCCAGTAGAGGCTGGTCGATTCACCCGGAAGGAAGGCAGAGCCGTTGACCGTGATCTGCGTGTTCGGGTCGCCGGCCGTGACGTCAAGGGAAATGAACGCGTTGACGGGCGTGGGGGTTGGTGGCGGGGTCGGTGTTGGACAGGTCGGGGTGCTGGACGTAACGGTGCAGTCCGTGAGGATGTGGGCGTGCGCCATTGGCGCGAACGCGACAAGCGCGACGGCAGAGCCGATGGCGCCGACGATGGGGGCGAGAGAACGAAACCTCGCGGAGATACCAGGCAAACGCATTGAAACCCGCGAAGGTTACCAGTTACCTAAACGGGTGGCCAGGGCACCGACCAGGCGGACACCGGCTCCGGGAAGCGCCAGCTCGGGTCGAGCACTCCGCGCAGCCGGCGCTTCAGCATGCGGACCTCCGCCGGGCTCAGCAGGCCGCTGAGCGTCGCGGCGAGCTGGCCCTTCTCGACCTCGGCCAAAGCTCGCTCCACGTCCCCGCACAGCGCGGGCGGCAGCGGCTCGCCCGCGAAATCCCAGATCACGGTCCGGAGCTTCTGGTCCACGTGGAAGGTCAGGCCGTGGTCGATGACCCAGACGACGTCATCTGCATCGAACAGGCAGTGGCCGGACTTGCGGTCGGCGTTGTTCACCATCACATCGAAGAGGGCGACCTGGGCCCATGTGTCTGACCGCGCCGATTGTTCGTCAAGGAAGTGGCGGCGGTCCGCGTCGATGAACAGCTGCAGCGCTCCCAATCCATGCGGGCCCCGCCGCCGCACCACCGTGGGCGGTATGCGCGGCCAGCCCAGGACCTTGCTCAGCTCGTAAGCCGCGACCTCGCGCCGGTACAGCGTCCCGGCTGCGAAATCCCACAGGGGCGACTCGCCCCGAGCGGGCTTGTACACCGAGAGCAAACCCCCTGGAGGATGGGGTTCCAGGCGGGCGAGAAACGTGTAGTTCGACGAACCGCGGAGGAGGCCGAGCACCTCCAGGTCGGGCAGCTCGGCAAGCAGGTGCTCGGTCCTTTCTAATCCTTCGGGTGGGTCGGGATCAGAAGATCGGCCGCGCGCCATTGGAAACCGGACATGGGTGGCCTGCGGGATCCATCGGCAGCCCGCAGCGGGGGCACAGGGGCCGGCCTGCGGTCAGCACCGTCTCCGCCTGCTTGGAGAACGCGATCACCTGGTCGTGGCTCAACCAGAAGCGCACGCTTGGAGCATCGTCCTGGGGCGCGTGCTCTTCGCCGGCCGCCGATTGGCTCGCGACCAGCACGAACATCCGCCGCGCCTCGTGGTAGCCCAGCCCCATCTCTCCCACCTGCCATTCCGGCTCTCCAGGTACGAGCCCGCTGGTAGCCCTGGCGTGCTCCGCCGCCGGGATGCCCTGCGCTTCCATCATGTGGTTCAGCCGGACGATCAGCGCCTGGACCTGCGACTTCTCGCAGGCGAGGGTCAGCTGGCGGCCCAGCCCGCTGGCCACGAGGAAGAACTGGCGGTGCCCCGGCTCGCCGAGCGCCGCCACGGCGATTCGGTCGACGGGGTCGAGCTCAAAGATCGGCACGGGTAAAAGCCTAGAGGCTCTGTTTTGATGCTGCCGTGCCGGGGAAAGACAGCAGCATAGAAATTCAAATTCGCGCCTAGCTGCGCACCTGGAGGGAAAGCGACATATGCCGAAGACCGTAGGAATCGATTTGGGGACGACCAACTCCGTCATCGCCGTCATGGA
>DAITQH010000142.1:0-4974 GCA_036833175.1 Candidatus Dormiibacterota bacterium | reverse complement strand
ATGCTTCATCAGCTCGTCGCCGTAGACGAGCGCAACGGGACCTGACACTGACTACTTACGCTAGCAGGGCTGTGAAAGAGGTCGGTCAGAGGCTTTTCGAGTCAGTCCCAAACTTCTCCGAGGGTCGGGATGGCAACGTGATCGACGCGATAGCCGACGCCGCCAGCTTCGCGCACCTGCTGGATGTGGACGCGGATGGCGATCACAACCGCACAGTCGTTTCGGTTGCCGGCTTCGGTCCTTCTCTTGTCGCGGGGCTTCTGGGGTCGGTTTCGGTTGCCGTCGCGCTTGTTGACGTCCGAGCGCATCGCGGAGTTCACCCTCGCGTTGGCGTCGCCGACGTGGTGCCGATCGTGCCGCTGGACTCGACGCCGTTGAGCGCCTGCGAGGAGCTCGCATCCGAGCTCGGGGAGCGCATCTGGGAGACGCTTCGTGTCCCCGTGTACTTCTACGGTCGCGGTCAGAGCCTCGCGGACATTCGCGGCGGGCGCGGACGGCTCGACCTTGGCGGGCCTGACCTCCACCCCACCGCGGGCGCCGTTTGCGTGGGCGCGCGGCCGAAGCTGGTCGCCTTCAACGTGATCCTTCGTGGCGTCGACGTCGGCGCCGCCCGTGACCTCGCGCGGTCAATTCGGGAAGCAGGCGGAGGTATGCGCGGCGTGCATGCCCTCGTATTCGAGCTTCCTGGAGGGCGGGTGCAGCTGTCGATGAACCTATTCCGCATGGAGGAGACGACACCCGCGATGGTGATCGCCGAGCTGGAGCGCCGAGGCGTGCCGATTGCATCACAGCACGTGGTCGGGCTGTGCCCAGCCGCAGTCGCGAACCAAGCAGCGGGCGGCCGGCTCCTGGAAGCGCGGCTGGCCGCGGCGGCCGCGCGCGCAGGTGCCGCTCGGAGCTTCGAGCGCGGGGATGACGAGCACGTTGCGCTCGCCAGGCGGCTTCGGCGGGAGGCGGACGGGTTGGCTGACCTGGGAGTCGATCAGGATGCTTTGCTGGCCGGCGCCGAGCGGGCGGCAGCGCTGATCCCGGTGCTCAAGGTGGCCGGCGTGCTCGACAGCGAGCTGGATGCGATGCTTGGCGCCGCCGCCGACGGCCTGCGCGCGGCGGTTACTCCCGAGACTGCGTCAACGTATTCGGCTCGCGTCGCCGCCCTGGATCGAAGGCTCGGCGCCGGAGGTTAGTCAGGCGGGGGCGGGGTACGTGTCGACGCTGACTGTGCAGGCGCCGCCATTGACCTCGATCGCGTAAGCGTCGCTGGCGTTCGCGTAACCGTCCGACTGCCACCTGGCGCTGCCGAGCGCGCCCGCATGGTGGCCATCCGCCGTGAGGTTGACGGCTCCTCCCGAGACCTGGACCGACACCTCGGTGCGGCTCGGCCGGTGCACACGAACTGTCAGCGCTCCGCCATTGGCACTGATCGCCACGATGCCCTTCGGTGCCCCCAACGTGATGTCGAGCCGAACGGCGCCCGTGTTCGACTCGATCGAGGTGACGTTCACGTCGGTCAGCTTGAGAGTGGCATTGGTGGCTCCGCTGTTCAGGCTGACGCTCCAGCTCACGGATGGGCTGATGTGCAGGTCGATGGTGAGATGCCTGCTGCCGAAAATGCCGAACTCGCCCTGCTGCGATATCCGGAGCTCGCCTGTCGACTTGTCCAGCGTCACCTCCGGCTTCGGGCCTGAGTAGGAGAGCACCGCTCGGTAGAGGTCGGGGCCCAGGGAGGTGTCGCCGACCACCGTCAGGTCCGCGCCGCCCACCTCGACGTTCAGACTCGCCGCAGTCAGCGAGCCGACCTGGTCGGAGGCCGTGAGTGTGTGCGTGCCGCCGGAGATCGCAGGTCCCACCGCCACGTATGCGATGGCGCCCACCCCGGCGATCACCAGGATGAGCACCGCGGCGATGTCGACCGCCGATCCCTGCAGAGTGCGGCGGGCGATGAGCTCGAGGCCGATGACGATGAGGATGAGCGGCCACAGGTCCGCCAGCCGATACAGGCGGTCGGCCGAGATCACGTTGAGGTCGACCAGCAAGGCGAAGAGGCCGATGACGATGAGGACCACCGGCCAGAAGAAGCTGCGGTAGTGGCGGCGCATCTCCGGGTTTGGCCTCAGACCCGCGTCCGGCGGACTATCAGCCACACGCCGAGGGCGATGAGGACCACCGGCCAAACGTACTTACCGTCAAGCCAATCGAGAAGGTTGAGGTTGCGAAGCAGGAGAAAGACCCCGATCACCACGAGCGCGAGCGGCAGAAAGTAGTCCCGTCGCCAGAAGTTCATTGGGGCGATTCTAGACCCCGATCAGACCGGCGCCACCACCTTGAAAAGGTCGGGGCGCTCCTTGCGCGCCGCTTCGATGAGGTCTGCTCCCGCCACCGTTGCCTGGATGGGCCGCGGCTGCTCCAGGTAGGACTTCGCGACGCGCTGGAGATCGGCGGCCGTTGTGTTGAGGAGCCGCTGCTTGAACTTCTCGCGTTCGGCCCGCGTGAACCCGGTCAGGCGGTTGATGGCCTCGCGGCGGCCCTTGATATCGGGTGACTCGAGGGGATCGACGTCCCCGCAGGCCCCCAGGATCGCCTCCTTCAAGGCCTCGGAATCGATGTCGCCGTCGATGACCCACCTCACCGCTCGGTCGTATGTGTCATAGGTGCGGATGATGTTCGGGTCGCGGTAGGAACCGAGGTAGAAGTTGCCACCGCCTGTGTTGGCCTGGGCATACGCGCCATAAGCGCCGCCCTTCTCGCGGAGCTCCTTGTGCAGAAACGTGTCCCGCACATAGTTGGCAAGCACGAGCAGGACGGGAGCGTCAGGGTGCTGATAGCGGACAGTCTTGAAGGTACGCACATTGAATGCGACGGGCATCGGCACTGTCCTTGCTTCGCGCACGGGGTCGAGAGGCAGCGGTTTGACAGGCACTTGCTTGGCGCCTGCTTCTTTTGGTGCCGGCAGCGTTTTGACGAAATTTGCGAGATGGCCCTTGAGGGTCTCGACCATCGACTCTTCACTTGTCACCACGACATCGATCGAGTCGGCTTGGAACAACTTGTTTCTTATCGCGTCGAGCTTTGACACCAGGTCGCGCAGACCACTCTCATCGAGCTTGGCGAGATTGCGCATCACGTGGAGCATGCCGATACCCTGGAGCCTGTCGTTCATCGCGCCTTCGGAGTTCAGCTTCGACTGGGCAAGGAGGATCGCGAATTGAAAGCCGAGGCTCGCGATCGAACTCTCGAGCCGGGTCGCGGTCTCGGCGATTATCTCCTTGAGCCTGCCGGTTTCGATCTCGAGGTGGGCCGTGAGGTCTGTCAGCAGGTCGATGAACGGCTTCGCATTTCGGTCCAGGGCTTTGCCGGAGACCATGAACGACTGCAGGTAGTCTTCCCGGGCTGCCAGCGGTTGGACCTGGGCGGCTGCGCCAACGCCACCCGTATATGAGGCCATCCGCTTGGCAATCTCGACGTAGTCCTGGCCCGCGGCGCCCGCCTGGGTGAGGACGCGCCCGAAGAGCGGCAACAGGTCCTTTTCGTCTGGGGTGAGCGTCGAGAAGTCTGACCTGATGTCGATGTAGGTCACGCCGTTGGTGGGCTGCGGGAAGAATTCGACGTGCGCCGCGCCGAGCGTCGCGTCCCGGCTGGGGACGTCTTCGAACTTCATCGGGATGTCGGTGAGCTCCAGCGTCGGCAGGGTCGAGAGATCTTGCTTCGCGTCCTGATCCTGCTTGAGTCGCAGCGCCTCGGCAACGATTCGCGCTTTTTCCGCCTCGGTGAGACTTGCCTCGACTTTTGCCAGGCGCTCTAGCTCCTTTTTGCGCTTCATCTCTTCGAGCTCGGCGTCGGGCACGACTGTTAGCAGGCCCCTGTGCGTGTTGTCGAGCAGCTCGGCCTTTATGAGGTTCTCGAAGAAGCGGCCCTCTTTGCGATCGCGCTCCAGGCGGGCGAGGTCCGAGTCGAAGTTCAGGGCGTCGTAGGGGTCGCCGCCGTAGTAATACGGCGCGAGGGTCGTGAAGAGGACCTTCAACGAATAGGGGAAGCCGGCGTTGGAGCGCTCTCGCTTTTCGAACTCGAGGTGGTGGATGGCGGCATCGACCTGTGTCTGGTCCACCCCTTCCCGGGCCACTCGCTCGAGGGTGTCGAGGACCACGCGCTCTACCTTCTCGGCGTCCCCTTGCGCGATGTCCTTAAGGCCCGCGCCGAACACGGTTTCTCGGTAGTCGTCCTGCAAGCCGCTCCCGTCCGCCATGGCGGTGCCCAGCTTCGAGTCGATGAGGGCCTTTCGGAGCGGTGAGGCGGCGTTGCCGAGGAGCACCTCTGCGAGGACCTTCATCGCGAGCAGCTGGAAGGAGTCGCCCGTGTGGACCGTCACCCACGCGACCAGGGCCTGGGCCTTGCGCGTGTTGTCCTCGCCTTTGGTGGCGGGATAGGGCTCTGTTGCCTTGACCGGCTTGTGGAAGCGCTTGACGTCGGGTATCGATGTGTCGACCTCGATTCTTGTGAAGTGTTTTAGCGCGTTCTCTTCGATGTCGGCGAGGGTCTCTTCGAGATTCTGGTCACCGTACGTATAGAAGTAGGCGTTGCTCGGGTGGTAGTGCACCGCGTGGAATTTGCGGAGCTGCTCCCAGGTGAGGTCGGGGATGTGCTCTGGATCGCCACCTGAGATGTAGGAGTAGGTGAGTCCGGGGAACAGGGCCTCTCCCACGATTTTCTGGACGGCGGCTTGTGGGCCCGCGAGCGCGCCTTTCATCTCGTTGTAGACGACGCCCTTGTAGCGCAGGCCGCTGTTGGGATCCGCCGGGTCCTCGAACTCGAAGCGGATGCCTTCCTGCTTGAAGGAGTCCTCGTCGAGCCGTGGAAAGAAGGTCGCATCGAGGTAGACCTCGAGGAGGTTGTTGAAGTCCTTCTTGTTGCGCGAGCTAAACGGATACATCGTCCAGTCGGCGCTGGTGAAGGCGTTCATGAAGGTGGCGAGGGAGCGGC
>DAITQH010000141.1:0-4975 GCA_036833175.1 Candidatus Dormiibacterota bacterium | reverse complement strand
CGGCCGCGCCTAGCGGCCGGACCACCTGGCCACCGAATCTCTCGGTCGGCCCCCCCGCCGCACCTCTAGCGTTTGGCCGTCAAGCGCGACTACTACGAGGTCCTGGGCGTGGCCCGGGAGTGCTCCGCCGAGGAGCTGAAGCGCGCATTTCGGAAGATCGCGATGGACTCCCACCCGGACCGCAACCCGAATGACGCGATCGCCGCAGCCAGGTTCAAAGAGGCAAGCGAGGCGTACTCGGTGCTGTCCGACCCAGGACGGCGTCGCAGCTACGACATGTTCGGACATGCCTCCGTCGAATCCGGCGGAGGACCCGGCATCGACTTTTCCGACATGCCCTTCGGGGACATCTTCGACACATTCTTCGGCGGCGGCTTTGGCGGTCGCGGGCGCCGCGAGCGCTCGAATCGCGGCGACGATCTGCGCTACGACCTGACCATGACGTTCGAAGAGGCGTTCACGGGCATCGAGAAGCAGATCGACGTCAGGCGGCTCGCCAGCTGCGTACGCTGCGCGGGCAGCGGGGCCGAGCCTGGAACGGGCGACGAAACTTGCCCTGGATGCCGCGGCTCCGGCCAGGTCCGCCGCCAGGCCCAGTCGATTTTCGGAGCTGTCGTCACAGCGGCCACGTGTCCCACTTGCGGCGGCGCGGGCCGCCTGCTCAAGAGTCCATGCGTCCAGTGCCGCGGTCAGGGGCGCGTGGAGGAGTCGCGGCGGCTTGCGGTCAAGATCCCGGCGGGAGTCGATACGGGGTCACAGATCCGGCTCAGCGGCGAGGGCGGCGCCGGCCTGAGGCGAGGGCAGGCCGGAGATCTGTACGTGGTCCTGCGCGTCAAGCCGCACCCGCACCTTGCGCGCCACGAGCAGGACACGGTGTACGAGCTGCGGGTGAACATGGTGCAGGCGGCGCTCGGCGACAGGATCGAGATTCCCACCCTCGAGGGACAGGTCGAGATCGCCATCCCCGCCGGCACCCAGCACGGCCAGTCCTTCCGCCTCGCGGGCCGCGGCATGCCGGACGTCCGGGGTGGCCGGCGCGGGGACCAGTACGTCGTGGTGCAGGTCGTGATCCCGAAGGACCTGACGGCGGAGCAGAAGGCGATCCTGCGCAAGGTAGGAGGCCTGACGGGTAAGCCCGAGAAGGTTTCTAAAGGCTTTTTCGAGAAGCTCCGCGACGCCATTTCGTTGGACTAGGTGAATTTCCCCGGTCGCGGCCTGTGCGGGCCGAATACCTACTGCTCGACGGCGCCCGCAACCGTGAGGATCGGGGTCCAGTGTGGATAGCCTTCTCAGCCACTTCTAAGGTTCTAGGCATAACTTGGTCGATTCCGGGGTAGGTATTAGATTCGGCTGTAGCTTCGACCAGTAATAAGAAGGAAGAGAGTGGCTAAGACAATCGATCTCGAGTTGACCCGCGCCGAAGTAGAGGTGATCGAGCTGGAGGCTCGCCTCCGGGTGGTACCCATGAACGACACCCAGCTTTCCGACGCCCTGAAGACCGCCCTGGCGGCCAAGAAAGAGCGCCTGAAGAAGCTGCGGACCCTCCACGCGGCCGCAGGCCGCGCCCGCACCACGGACAAGGAGAACGGGGATGGGGTCAACCCCCTCCTCGCCCAGCGCCGGCCGCTCCTGAAGCGGACCGTCCCGCAGCGCCCACCGGCCAAGTCCAGCAAGTAGCCCCGAGAGCGGGTCGGGCCACGTGGCCCGGCCCGCCGCCAGGGCCTGGCGCAGCGAACCGCGGGTTCGACCGTTATCGTGATCGAGTTGGCCAGCGATCCAAAGCCGTCCCGACCCGAACCCAGCCCTCGTCCTGCCCTTGATGCGGTAGCTGGTTGGGCCAACGAGGATCGGGGGTTATGGCGGTGGGCGCGCCTCCTGCCGGCTGTCACCGGGATCGCTGCCGCGGCGATTCTGGCGGCCGTCGGGTACCGGCTCTGGCTCGCCAGCGTCGGCGCCGGCGAGCTGGTGGCCTGGGCTGTGGCTCTGCTCGTCCTGGCGGTTCTGGCCTACCTCAGCCAGCACCTGCTCGATCGCAACCTCGCGCTCCAGGCTGAGCGCCAGGCGGCACTGCTCCGGTCCATCAGCGACATCGGCGAGGGCCTGGTCATCACCGAAAACGGACGGTTCGTCGCCGGCAACGCAGCCTATGAGGCCCTGACCGGCTACGACGCGTCCGAGCTCGCGGCCATGGGTTCGCTGATCGACCTCGCTCCGCCCGAGGAACGGCAGCACCTGATCGACCGGCTGGCAAGCCGGTTCGAAGGCGGTGACGTGCCGGTCCGATACGAATCGGCGCTCGTCACCAAAGACGGACGCCAGATCCAGATCGAGACCGCGGTGCGCCGCCTCGCCGCCGAAGGCAAACATCGCCTGCTCGCGCTGGTTCACGACATCAGTGAGCGGCACCGGATGGAAGAGGCCGAGCGCGAGAGCGAGACGAGGTTCCGGACGCTCTTCGAGCAGGCCCAGGCGGGCATGGCGTTCGCCAGCCTCGACGCCCACATCACGACCGTCAACCCCGCCTTCTGCCAGCTCGTGGGCTACACCGAAGCCGAGCTGCGCAACCTCTCGCTGATCGACATCACCCACGCAGAAGACGTGCCGGCGGTGCAGGACGCGTTTTCGCGAATGCTCGGCGGGCAGGACGAGGGCACGCGGCTCGAGAAGCGCTACACGCGCAAAGACGGTGAGCCGGTGTGGGTCGACGTTACGACCCGCCTCGTGCGCGGTCCGGATGCCAAGCCCCTGTACCTCCAGACGGTCGCAGTCGACATCCGCGATCGGAAGCGCGCCGAGGTACTTCAGGCATCGCGCTTTGCCGTCACCCAGGCGCTGGTGACGTCGCCCGGCTGGGACAAAGCCGCGCCTGGAGTGCTCGAGGGCCTGTGCCGCGCGCTCGATTGGGAGCTGGCCGAGTACTGGGAGGTCGACGCAGAGCGCGAGACGATGCACTTCGTCACCTCGTGGAAGCGGCCCGGCCGCGACACCTCCACCTACGAGGCGACCGCCGCGCAGACGAGCTACAAGCGGGGCGAGGGGTTGGCGGGCCGAGTGTGGGAGACGGGCGCGCCGGTCTCCGTCCCCGATTTGGCCGCTGACGACTCGCCGCGCTCGGCCGCCGCGATCGCCGCGGGGCTGCGCGGCATCGTCGGGTTCCCGGTCCGCAGCGGCCGCCGCGTCGTCGGCATGATCGCGCTCCACACCTGGGCTCCGCGCGAGCTCGACGAGGGCTTGCTGGCGGTCATGAACGACGTCGGTTCGCAGATCGGAGAGTTCGTCGAGCGCAAGCGCGCGGAGGTTGCGCTCCAGGAAAGCGAGAAGCGGATGCGTTCGGTTCTCGACAACGTCTCCGACGGACTCGCCACCATCGATCAAGCCGGGATCATCGAGTCGGCCAACCCGGCGGTGGTCAAGCTCTTCGGCTATACGGAGTCAGAGCTCGTCGCCCAGCAGGCGGACGTTCTCATCGCCACCACGCACCGCAGCGCTTTCGCCAACTATCTCGAGCGCCGCCTCAAGCTCGACATACCTGTCAGCGGCGCGCACGAGACCATGGGCAAGCGCAAGAACGGCAGTCTGTTTCCGCTCGAGTTCGTCGTCAGCTCGATGCAGATCGGTTCGCGGCACCTGTTCATCGCCACGCTACGCGACATCTCCGAGCGCAAGGCACACACCGACGCGCTCGAATACCAGGCGCTTCACGACGCCCTGACTGGCCTGCCCAATCGCAGCCTGTTCGGCGACCGCCTGCGCCAGGCGCTGCTCGCGGCGCGACGCAACCAGAAGATGTTCGGCGTCCTGCTGCTTGACCTTGACCGCTTCAAGGACATCAACGACGCGCTCGGTCACGACCGCGGCGACAGCCTGCTGCAGGAGGTCACCGCGCGGTTGCGCGGCGTCCTGCGCGCGACCGACACCATCGCCCGGCTCGGGGGCGACGAGTTCGCGGTTCTGACCACGGACGCCAAGCACCCCGACGACATCGTGGCGACGGCGCGCAAGATCCTCGCCGCGCTCGAAGGGCCATTCGCGATTGCCGACCAGATGGTTGAGACGGGGGCCTCGATCGGGACGGCGATGTACCCGCTGCATGGGGACGACCCGAGCACGCTCCTGAGGCGCGCCGACGTGGCGATGTACATCGCGAAGCGTTCGGGCGGCGGATACGCGGTCTACGCGCCGGAGCAGGAAGCTCAGACGCTGCGGCGCTCGGGGCTTGCCGGCGAGCTGCGGCGGTCGATACCGCAGGGCGAGCTTGTGCTGCACTACCAGCCGCAGGTCACCCTCGCCACCGGGGCGATCCACTCGGTCGAGGCGCTCGTGCGGTGGAATCACCCGCGCGAGGGCTTGATGGGGCCGGACCGCTTCATCCCGATGGCGGAGGAGACCGGAATCATCCACCCGCTCACGGCCTGGGTCATCGATTCAGCGCTCACGCAGCTGACCAGGTGGCTCGCGGACGGCCTTGACGTGTCGGTTTCGCTGAACGTGTCACCGCGCAACATCGAGGACCACTCGCTAGAAGAGATGGTCGCCCGGGCGCTCGGGACGTTCAAGGTGGAACCCCAGCGGCTCACGCTCGAGATCACCGAGGGCGTGGCCATGGCCGCGGCGGCAGCGAAGGCGCTGCACCGGCTCAACGAGATGGGGGTGCGGCTGGCGCTCGACGACTTTGGAACCGGCTACTCATCGCTCCTTTACCTGATGCGCCTGCCGGTGAACGAGATCAAGATCGACCGCTCGTTCGTTTCGGCCCTGGCCTCGGACCCGGATTCGGGCGCGATCGTCCGCTCGGCCGTCGGCCTCGGCCACAACCTGGGGTTGCGCGTCGTCGCCGAAGGCTTGCAGGACCGCGCCGCCGAAGCCGTCCTGGTCGAAGCCGGCTGTGACGCCGCACAGGGGTTCCTCGTCGGGAGGCCCACTCCTGAGCGGGAGATCACCACCCTCCTCCTGGCTCACTCCGGGCTCGCGAAAC
>DAITQH010000140.1:0-5035 GCA_036833175.1 Candidatus Dormiibacterota bacterium | reverse complement strand
TCATCCGCAGCGTCTCGGTGGCGGGCTCGCTGGCCAGCGGCGGCTTTCGCGCCTCAGATGACGTCGACCTCAATCTGATAGTCGACGACGGGCACCGCCACATCGCTTACGTGGCGGTCAACGCGCTCGGCCTGTTGCATGCCCTCGCGCACCGCGCCAAGCCTGTCGACGACCTCACGCGCCGCCCGATCGCGCCTCGCTTGATGACCGCGAACCTGATCCTCGAGGTATCGCAGTGCCACCCCCTGCAGCGGCAGGACCTGGACATGGCCTACGAGCTGCTGGTCGCCGAGCCGGTCTTCGGCCTGCAAACCATCGACGACTTACTCGATTCCAACCCGGCCCTGGTCGAACACTTTCCCCAGCTGGCAAGCAAGCGCGCGCCGCTGCAGATCGATCCGCCGCGATGGCGACTGCCCGCCTCTTTGTTTCCAGCATTTCTCGATGGCGCCGCTCGCCGTCTCGGGCTCGCGGCTTGGCGGTACATGCAGTGGACGCGGCGGCGCCGTCCCGAGGCGCTCGCGCGCGTTGAGTACGTGCGCTCGACCATGCGCCCTTACACCCTGTTCGACGAGCCTGCGCGATCGTGATCACCCTGATCGCAGTCGCAACGATCGGGCTGACCAGCATTGCTCTCTTTGCGTTTGGCGCCAATCTCCTGTATCTCACCTGGCGAGCAACTCGACTCCCGCCGCGCGCGCATCAACCGCTCATCCGTGGAAGCGAGCCTCGCGTCTGTATTCAGGTGCCGATCTACAACGAGCGTTACGTAGCCGAGCGCGTCCTCGACGCAGTGTGCGAGCTGGACTGGCCGCGCGCGCGATTCGAGGTGCAGGTGCTCGACGACTCAGATGACGAGACCGTCTCGATAGTGGCGCGCCGTGCTGCCCACTGGCGGCGGCAGGGCGTGGCGGTGAGTCACGTCAGACGCACGTCGCGCGACGGGTTCAAAGCTGGTGCGCTGGCGCATGGCATGAAGCTCACGACCGCGCCTTTCATTGCGATCTTCGACGCCGACTTCACACCTCCCCGGGACTTCCTCTATCGCATGCTGGGGGTCTTCGATGATCCGACGATCGGCTTCGCGCAGGCGCGGTGGGGACACCTGGACGAGGGCTACTCATGGTTCACGCGACTCCAGGCGGTTGCCCTCGACTTCCACTTCCTCATCGAGCAGGCGGTCAGATCGTCCGACGGTTACTTCACCAACTTCAGCGGCACCGCAGGAGTCTGGCGGACGATCGCCATCGAGGATTCGGGCGGTTGGAGCGCTGCCACGCTCACGGAGGACCTGGAGCTCAGCTACCGCGCCCAGCTTCGAGGCTGGCGGGCTGCATACCTCGAAGACGTGGTGGTTCCCGAGGAGCTGCCCGTCTCGTTTGACGCATACCGAAGACAGCAATCGCGATGGGCAACCGGCAGCTTTCAGTCGGCGTTCAGGCTGTTGGTCCCGGTCCTGCGGAGCAGCGCGAGGCCGGCCGCGAAGCTGCAGGCCACCATGCACCTCCTGGCGTATGGCGTCGGACCGGTCATGGCCTTGCAGCTCGCGTGCTACCCGTTGCTGCTTATCGGGCCGCGGTTTCAGGCGCTGCCGTGGCAGGTCGCTGACGCCGGCGTCCTTTTCGTGATGATGGGGATCTCGCCCTGGATCGGTTTCACCGTTGCTCAGATCCGGCGAGGGCGGCCGTGGTGGGCGGCAGCGCCGTCGTTGCTCTGCCAGCTGGTGGGCGCCGGCATGTCGTTCACCGTGATCCTCGCGCTGATTCGGGCGACCCGCAGCGGCGGCGAGTTCGTGCGCACTCCCAAGCACCAGATAGTGGAGCGGGGGCAGGAGTGGCGGGACCAGGCCTACGTTCGCGTCGGCGACCCGCGGGCGATTGGAGAAGCGTTGCTCGGCGCCGCGTCGCTGGCGATGGTGCCGTTCGCAGCGGCCCAGTCACAGTGGCTGGTGGCGGTTTACTCGTTCCTGTTCGCTCTTGGGTTCCTGAGTGTCGCCGGATGGACCGCCATCGATTTCCTCGAGGTGGTGACGCTGCGCAGCCTTGGACGCCGTGCTCTGGGCCGCATGCGCGTGGCGGCCCCTGTCCTCGCATTGATGGGGCTGTGTGGGGTGCTCCTGCTGCTTGCAGCGCAGATGCCTGAACCATTCGAGGACGGATACGGCCACTGGCTCATCGCCGCGAACCTGGCGTCGACGGGACAGCTGAAGGATCCGATCTTCGGGATGCAGGACACGTGGCTCCCCGGTTATCACGTGCTTGCGGCTGCGGTGCTCAAGCTCTTCGGCCTCTGGTCGTTCGGGGCGCTGAAGATGCTCGGCGCGGCGATGGGCCTGGCCACCCTCGCCGCTGTGTACGCCCTGGCGCCAAATGGCCGTCAAGCACGGCTGGCAGTGGCGCTGCTGGCGCTCAATCCGGTCTTCCTGTTCACGTCCGGCTCAGCGGTGGTCGAGCCGCTGATGACGGCTCTGCTCACCACGGGGGCGCTGGCAGCGGTGCGGGGTCGGATGAAGCTTGCTGCCACGCTCGCGGCCCTCGCCTGCGCGACCGCCACCAAGGCCTGGATCTGGGTTGGCGCTGTGGTTGTCTACATGGTCGCGGAGCCGATTGTTAAAAGATTTCCTCTCCGCTCGAAGGTAACCGTGGCCGGCTGGCAATTGCCCCGGCGGCAGGCCGCTTTCGCATGGGCGGTGCCTGCGATCGCGCTGCTGGTGTTGATGCAGCTCGGCTTCTCACCCGCCAGCCATTCCTTGGCACGAGGATCGGTCGAGGTACTTTCCGCGACGGCCCGAGGCAGCATCGCCGGCGACGCCGTCGGCCGGCTGACGGAATTGGCCGGCACCTTTGGGCTGGCAGCCCTTCCCCTGTTCGCACTGGGCGCAGTCGGAGTCATCACCACGCTGCGAAGGCGCGGGCCGCAAGACCGCGCCTCCCTCGCATTTCTTCACGTACCCGCTCTTGTCTACCTGGCCGCAATCGTTGGGCTCGTCACGTTCGGCGCGTACACCGGCAGCCATCGCTACCTCTACCCCGCCTTGCCCTCGCTGGCCCTGTTGGCAGCGGCGGCGCTCGAGCGACACGCGACGGCCCTTCGCGTGGCCGCCGTCTCGGCGTGCGGGCTGCTTGCGGTCGGCTTCATGCCGGTGTTTGCGAGCTTCGCGGCCGACAACGCGGGGCTCGTAGCAGCAGGCAAAGCAGCTAGCGGCATTCCCGGCGTGCTCGTCACCGACTCACCCGTGGCCGCCTTTTACAGCGGCAAGCCTCCGTCGGAGCTCATCGGGTCGCAGAACCTTCCGCGCGACCCGGCGAATGCGGTCGGCTGGATGCGTGCGAACGGAGTCACGGAGCTGGTCCTCGAAGACATCGGCTACTACAGGGCCGCCGCCGTCTTTCCCGAACTCGCATCCGGCACTGCAAACGCAGCGTTCGAGTCGCTCGGCGACCAGAAGAGTTATCAGGTGCCTGCGGGTAAACCAGTCTTCGCCTACCGCTTCGGCGCAGGGCTCCTCATGCAATCGATCTTCCCTGGGGTGACCGCGGCTATCTCACCGATGCCGGCCGATGGCAGGACGGCACCACTGGCCAAGGGTCTTTCCCTACGGGTAGGCGGCACGGACATAGCCGGCGAGGGCATGGGGTTTGGCGCCCCCCTCGCCCATTACCCCGACGGCTGGGTGTACTCGCGCACGGCTGTCACCGTTGACCTTTCGACCTCCACGACAACGATTTGGAAGCGAACCTTCGCGCTTGACGAGATCGGCGGCGACGCAGCCCATCGCTATGCGTTCGTGCCGATCGCCTCTCGGGGAAGCATCGAGGTGACATACACGGTGGACGCGACCGGTGTCACGGTCGCAGTGCGCGCGCTCAACCTCGCTCCGGGCTACACGGAGCTCGGGATCCTCAATGAGCAGTCCGCGGCGTTCGACGACTTCGCCGATCCCGGCCACACCTTGACCGGTTCGGCCTTCGGCATCTGGACGCCTGCAACCGGCGACTATGCTCGGCTGCGGTCAGGCAGCCTCGGAATTGAGTGGTCGGTGCCGCCACTTTCGGGTGCGCAGCTGCACGCAGGCCGTGAGCTCGCCCAGCCCGACTTCAACTGGGCAGGCCTCGACTACATCTTGCCGGCGCCTTTCAAGGCGACGAGCTACTACATAAACGTGGGGGTCGCCAGGTGAGCCAAATCGAAAAGGTCGACGTTGTGCTGGTTTACCCACAGCGAGCTCCGGCTCGTGGCCGGCACTGGATCATGCCCTCGCTCGGCCTCATGTACCTGAGCGCTGCACTTCGGCGCGCCGGCTACAGCGTGCGCCACATCGACCACACATTCCTCGAGCGCAGCGAGGTGCTGGACCAGATCGAGAAGCTGCAGCCGGCGGTGATCGGGATCTACTGCATGATCACGATGCAGGACGAGGCGCTCTCGCTTGCGGCCCAGGTCCGGGGTAAGGCGTTGACCGTGGTCGGCGGCCCGTACCCGTCAGGCGAACCCGAGACCTTTGTCGACCAGTTCGACCTCGTCGCCGTCGGCGAAGGCGAACAGACGATCGTCCAGATCATGGAGCACCTCGACGATAGGCAATTCGACGAGATCCCTGGGCTTGTCTTCAAGCGCGATGGCGAGATCGTCAGGTCGCAGGCACGCGCCCGCAGCAAGGACATGACCGACCTCCCGCTGCCGTACCGGAAAGACATCCCGAACGCCCAGTACGTCGCCTACTGGCGCAAGCATTGGAAGGACGCTACGACTCCGCTGATGTCGACACGCGGTTGTCCCTTCCGCTGTGACTTCTGCCACAAGTCGGTGTTCGGCGACCTCTTCAGCGCGCGACCTGTCGAATCGGTGGTCGCCGAGATGCGCGAGATCGTTGAGCTCGGATACGACCACATCTGGATGTCTGATGACCTGTTCACCCTCAATTACAAGCGCACGTTCGAGCTCGCCCAGGCGATCGAAGCCGCGCATCTGCCGCTGACATGGGAATGCTTGAGCCGCGTGACGCACGTGGACCAGGCGCTGTTCGACCAGATGC
>DAITQH010000139.1:0-5160 GCA_036833175.1 Candidatus Dormiibacterota bacterium | reverse complement strand
CAAGCACGCCCCGGCCGCCTGTAGCCGCGCCCCTCGCGGCGCCGCTTCCACCCCAGGCACCCTCGCCGGCATCAGCGCCCCCGGTCCAAGCTGATCCGTCTGCTGCCTGGCCGCTTGCTGCCGCGCCGCCTCCTGCAGCAACGCCTCCTGCGGCTACGCCTCCCGCAGCCGCACCGCCTCCAGCCGTGCAGCGACCCTCGGCGTGGCCGCTCGAAAGGCCACCAGCACCTGTCGAAGCGCCACCTCCGCCGATATGGCCGGCCGCGCCCGACGAGCCTCCGGACCTACCTCAACCGTCCGACTAGTAGCCGCGCGCCCGGTCCGCACTTAGACTTTCGGCGCAAATGTCGCTCCTCGAAGTGCGCGAGTTGACTGTCCGCTTCGGCGGGGTGGTGGCTTTGGATCACCTTTCGTTCGAGGTGAACGCCGGCGAGATGGTGGCTCTGATCGGGCCAAACGGCGCCGGCAAGACCACGCTCTTCAACGTCATCACGCGCGTGTACAGGCCGAGCTCCGGCAGCATTCTTATCGACGGCGAGAATGCTTCACGCATGCCGGCGCATCACGTCATCAGGCACGGCCTGGCGAGGACGTTTCAAAACCTCGCCCTCTTCCGATCGATGACCGTCCTCGAGAACGTGATGGTCGGCGATCACATGGGGATCCGCAGCGGATGGCTGGAGTCGGCGATTCCGATGCCGGGCTCGGTGAGAGCGGAAGCCGCCGCCGCGCAGAGAGCGATGGCGATGATCGACTTCGTCGGTCTGAGTGCGCTGGCAGCACACCCGGTCGCGGCCCTGCCCTTCGGCACCCAGAAACGCGTAGAGCTGGCTCGCGCGCTCGTGTCCAGGCCGCGCCTGCTGCTGCTGGACGAGCCGGCAGGGGGTATCAGCCACGAAGAGGTCGACGCGATGAGCCGCCTGTTGCGCCGGGTCCACGACGAGCTCGAAGTCGCGATACTGCTGGTCGAGCACCACATGGCCTTCGTCATGGGAATCTCGGACCGGGTGGTCGTGCTGGACTTCGGCAAAAAGATCGCGGAAGGCAGCCCGACCGATGTGCAGCGGAACCCGGCTGTGATCGAAGCCTACCTGGGCGCCGCCTGATTGGGCGCGCTGCTCGAGCTCGAAGACGTCCGGGCGGGCTACGGCCCGACGTCCGTCCTTCACGGCGTCTCGCTTTCAATTCCTGAAGGGGCCATCGTCTCGCTTCTTGGGGCCAACGGCGCGGGCAAGACCACGACTTTGCGTGCCATCACCGGAGGTGTTCGGTGGACGGGGAACATTCGCTTCGACGGACACTCACTTAGACAAATGCACACCGAGGATGTGGTCCGATGCGGGATCGCGCACGTGCCTGAGGGTCGCGGCATCCTCACCGAGCTGACCGTTGACGAGAACTTGAAGCTCGGCTCGCACCTGCGCCGCGACGGCCCGGCGGTGCGCAAAGACTATGAGCGCGTGTTCGAATACTTCCCGGTGCTTCGCGAGCGCCGGCGCTTGTCGGCCAGCACCCTTTCCGGCGGCGAGCAGCAGATGCTTGCGCTTGCGCGCGCCCTGCTCATGAGGCCGAAGCTGATGCTCCTCGACGAACCTTCGCTCGGCCTCGCGCCAATCGTCGTACGTGCAATCTTCGAGATCATCCGAACCATCAACCAGGCGGACCGAGTCGCGGTGCTTCTCGTCGAGCAGAACGCAAAGCTCGCGCTGGAGATGTCGAGCCACGCGTACGTGCTCGAGGTCGGCCGCGTCGCAGTCAAGGGCGCAAGCGCCGAGCTGAAGGGCAATGAGTCGGTGCGTCGTTCCTACCTGGGCTACTGATGTCAGAACTCTTGCAGCAGGTCGTGAGCGGCATCGCCTCCGGCGGTATCTTCGCCAGCCTTGCCCTGGCGCTGGTCCTCATCTACAACGCAATGGGCCTCGTCAACTTCGCGCAGGGCGAGATGGCCATGCTCGCGACCTTCGTGGCCTTCGCGCTCATCGACCACGGGGTCAGCTACTGGATCGCCTTTCCCGCGACGTTGGTGATCGCGTTTGCGGGCGGCATCGTGATCCAGCGCATCGTCATCCGGCCGGTCGAACGCGCACCCATCCTGACGCTTGTCATCGTGACCCTCGGCCTCGCGACGCTGGTCAACGGCCTGGCCGGGTTCGCCTTCGGTTATGTACCCCGCTCGTTTCCGAGTCCCTTCCCAGCGGATACGGTCAGCTTATTGGGAGCGTTCGTGAGCTACCGAGACCTCGGCGTTATCGCGGTTTCCGCTGTGGTCCTGCTCGCGATCTACCTCCTGCTCCAGCGCACGAAGGTAGGACTCACCATGCGAGCCGCCGCCCACCACCCTGAGGCGAGCCGCCTGCTCGGCGTGCGCGTCAGCTGGATGCTCGCCCTGGGCTGGGGTCTCGCTTCAGCCGTCGGAGCGGTCTCCGGGATCATGGCCGCACCGATCCTTCTGCTCGAGCCGAACATGATGCAGACGATCATCATCTATGCCTTCGCGGCGGCAGTCCTCGGCGGTATCGAGAGCCCGTTAGGAGCCGTCGTCGGCGGAGTCATCGTTGGTGTGACGGTCAACCTTGCCGGCGCTTACCTGCCGTTTGTCGGAGGCGATCTGCAGCTCGCCGTCGCCCTGGCGATCATCGTCGCGGTCCTGGTGCTGAAACCGAACGGCCTCTTCGGCCGCCCGAACGTGCGCCGCGTCTAGGCCGTCCATCGATGCTCCAACGAATCCGCACCTCCCCGCACCGTTACTGGCTCGCGATCCTCGCGGTCCTCTTCTTCGCCGGCTGGCCGACCATGATCACGAGCTTCCAGGCCGCCCAGTGGACCCAGGCGCTCATCCTTGCGATCGCGATCATGGGGCTCAACATCCTGGTCGGCTACAGCGGCCAGCTATCGCTGGGCCATGGGGCTTTCATGGCGCTGGGCGCGTACACGTCGGCGATCCTCGCGTACCGCTACAAGATCGACTATCTCGCGACGATTCCCGTCGCGGGCCTTCTTACAGGGATGGTGGGCTTCCTGTTCGGCGTGCCCGCGCTGCGCCTGTCGCCGCTGTACCTCGCGCTGGCGACATTCGCCCTTGCTGTCGTCACTCCAAGTCTGATCAAACGTCCGGAGGACTTCACTGGCGGCGTGCACGGAATCATCCTCGCTCCGATCGACCCGCCGCAGGCCGCCAAGGACGTCTTCTCGACGCTGACCGGCTCGCCGATGACTGGCGACCAGTGGACCTATTACGTGACCCTCGCCTGGGGGCTGGTCCTATTCTGGCTGGCTTGGAACCTCGTCCGGCATCGTGCAGGACGAGCTATGCGAGCCATCCGCGACGGCGAGGTCGCCGCAGCCGCGTCGGGGGTCAATATCGCCGGCTACAAGACGCTGGCGTTTGGGATCTCCGCCCTATATGCCGGCGTCGCCGGCTCGCTCTTCGGCCTTTCGGCAGGCTACGTGAGCCCTGACACCTTCCCGGTCGCGCTCTCGATCCAGCTCCTGGTGGGAGCCGTCGTCGGCGGCCTTGCCTCGATCCCAGGCCCGCTGCTCGGGGGAATCTTCGCCTACTTCCTTCCCATCGAGTCAAATCAGTGGGTCCCGGCTCAAACCTGGATCCCCAGCCAGATCGCCGATACCGTGGAGAAGGCCGGCCCCGCGGTCACGTACGGGGTTGTCTTGATCCTGATCATGATCTTCGCCCCGAACGGCATGGTGGGCCTTATCAGCTCCGGTTACGCCCGCCTCCGCAGGCGCCTGCGAGGGGTTGCAGATCGGGAGAGCGGGCAGGTGCCGCCCGACCCACAGGCGGTTGAGTGACCCGCGATTGCGAATTGCACAGTTTCAGGCTTTGATTGCGTCCAGGCTTCTCGGTAGTGGTGCTGGCGGCGAAAGCCTGTTTAAATGGGGCGTTATCAATCGGGTTTAATGGGGCGTTATCAATCCTGGAGGAAGTCTTATGGCAAAATCCGTGTCCCGCATCGCTGCGATCTCAGCCTTTCTTGTCATCCTCGCCGCCTGCGGCGGAGGTGGCACGACAACTGAGGCCGGCATCACGAGCGACACGATCCTTCTGGGCAACACGAACGCCCTGTCAGGGGCAGCGTCCGCGTATGGAACCATCTCCAACGCCGCCCAGGCCTACTTCAGCTACGTCAACGACCAGGGCGGGATCAACGGCCGCAAGATCAAGTTCAAGATCCTGGACGACGGCTACAACCCGGCAAACACCGTCCCGCTGACCAAGCAGCTCGTGGAGCAGGACAAGGTCTTCGCCGTTTTCGGCGGCCTCGGCACGGCGCCTCAGACCTCGGTGCGTCAGTACTTGAACACCAACAAGGTGCCGCAGATTTTCGTGTTCACTGGGGCGACCACCTGGGGCGCCGACCACACTCAGTACCCGTGGACGATCGGCTGGATACCTTCCTACCAGGCCGAGTCGCACATCTACGCCAAGGACGTCCTCGCCAACCACCCCAACGCCAAGATCGGCGTCCTGTACCAGAACGACGACTACGGCAAGGACTATCTCAAGGGCCTGAACGACGGCCTTGGCGGCAAAGCGTCGATGGTCGTTGACTCGCAGAGCTACGACGTCACCGCGGCTGACACCAAGTCCCAGCTGGCCACCCTCAAGGCCAAAGGGGCCGACACGCTGTTCCTCTTCTCAACGCCGAAATTCACGATCCAATCCCTGGCCATCATCACAGCGCTGCACTGGGAGCCGACCGTCTACCTGAACTCCGTATCGAACCCGACCCTCTACATGGGTCTCGCGCAGAAGGCCGGGGCCGCGCTGAAGAACGTGACCAGCATCGCCTACCTCAAGGACCCGACCGATCCCCAGTGGGCCAACGACGCGGGCATGAAGCTCTATAACGACATCGTCAAAAAGTGCACGACCTGCAACGCCTCCAACGGGTTCAACGTCAGCGGCATAGCGATCGCCTGGACGATGGTCGACGTCCTCAAGAAGGCCGGATCCAACCTGACGCGGGCCAGCGTGATGGACATCGCGGCCAACCAGCTCAATGAGACCGACAACCCATTCCTGCTTCCGGGCGTCGTGGTCAAGACGACACCAACCGACCACTTCCCGATCGCGCAGATGCAGGTCGAGACCTGGAACGGAACGGGCTGGACCCTACAGGGCAGCCTCATCGACGCCAGGAG
>DAITQH010000138.1:0-5261 GCA_036833175.1 Candidatus Dormiibacterota bacterium | reverse complement strand
GGTGGCAGTCGCTCTTCCTGACCAACCACCCGGGTCTCAACCAGGTCTGGGGGCCACTGATCGGGCCCGTCATCTCGATGCTCAGCTTCGTCTGCTCGGTCGGGAACGTGCCACTGGCGGTGGTCCTTTGGAACGGCGGGATCGGCTTCGGCGGCGTGATCAGCTTCGTGTTCGCCGACCTGATCATCCTTCCGATCCTGAACATCTACCGGAAGTACTACGGGGCCCGGATGTCGCTCTACCTGCTTGGCGTCTCGTACGTGGCGATGGCGCTGGCCGGTTTCCTGATCGGCGGCGCGTTTCAGCTGCTTGGGCTGGTGCCGTCAAACCACCACGTGGCCATCTTTGAGACGCAGCCGGCCTGGAACTACACGAGCTTCCTCGACATCGCGTTCCTGGTCCTGATGGCGGTGATGGCGTGGCGGTTCTTCACGACCGGCGGGCCGGGGATGCTGCGGGCGATGTCGCAGCCGGGTGGCGGAGGCCACGCTCACATGGATCACGGGCAGATGGAGCATCACGAGCACCACCACCACTGACGCGTTGATCTAACTTACGTCTCACATGGCGATCATCGTGTGCCCCCAGCCGCAGGCCGCGGAGATCGGCCTGGAGGTCATGCGCCGTGGCGGCAACGCGGTCGACGCAGCGGTTACATGCGCTTTCGTCCAGGGCGTGCTCGACCCCCAGATGTGCGGAATCGGCGGCTGCGGGGTGATGCTGGTGCACAGCGCCGCAGGCGGCGACGCGCTCCTCGAGTTCTACTCAACGGCGGGGTCGCGAGCCCGTGAGGACCAGTGGGAGCACCTGTTCATCCGCGAGGCGGCCGACCGCTACGGGTACGTGCTCGACGGGTTTGTCAACGACGTCGGCTATCAGTCGGTCGGGGTGCCGGGAACGGTGGCGGGCCTGCACGAGGCCCTGACCCGGTTCGGCTCGATCTCGTGGGAGCAGGCGATCGAACCGGCGATCCCGCTGGCCCGCGACGGGTTCCCCGTGACCGGGTTCATGCATGGCTACTGGACCACCGACTACGGACCGGACGTCGTGCCCAACCAGCAGCGCATCCAGGCGACCCCGGCGGCCAAGGCCATCTACACGCACGACGGCGCCCTGTACTCAGTGGGCGAGCGGATGGTGCAGGCCGACTACGCGCGCACGCTGGAACGGCTCGCCCGGGGCGGCGCGGAGGCTTTCTATAAAGGTGACATCGCGGATGAGATCGCGGCCGACTTCGGAGCCAACGGTGGCTTCATCACGAAAGAGGACCTGGCCGGGTACACCGTCAACGTGACCGAGCCGCTCAGGGGCACGTATCGCGGCCGGCAGGTTGTCGCCGCGGGCCCGCCGGCGGGCGGCCTCACGCTGCTTCAGATGCTGAACTTCCTCGAGGGCTTCGACCTGGGCGCGCACGGATGGCCGAGCAGCGAGGCGGCGCGGGTGCTGGTCGAGGCGATGGCATGGGCGATGGCCGACCGCGAGCTGCATGTCGCCGACCCGAGGTTCGTCGACATCCCGACCGGCGCTCTTTCCGACAAGCAGTACGCGGCCAAGGCGCGTGAGGTGGTGGCCGCGGGAGCGAAGGCCCACGACCGGGCCGACACCACCCACGTCTGCGTGGTCGACGATGCGGGGAACGCGGTGTCCCTCACGCACACCCTTGGCTCGGCGAGCGGAGTGGTGACCCCGGGCCTTGGCTTCGGCTACAACGACTACATGAACTGCTTCGACCCGCGGCCTGGGCATCCCAACTCGGTGCGCCCCGGGAAGACGCGCGTGACGATGATGACGCCGACGTTCGTCTTCGACAAGGGTAAGCTCCGTGCCGTGGTGGGAGCGCCGGGCGGTACGAAGATCGTGACAGCGGTGATGCAGATCCTGGTCAATGTAATCGACCACCATATGTCGCCGGTCGAGGCCGTCAGCGCGCCCAGGATCGACTTCCAGGGCGACCTGGTGCAGGCGGAGGGGCGGATACCGCGGGTCGTCTGCGAAGCGCTGGAGAAGGGCGGCTACAAGGTGAACCGGCGCACGCTGAACTACGACTCGTACTTCGCTCGTCCCCAGCTCATCGTTGCCGAAGCGGACGGGTTTCTACATGGCGCGTCCGACCCCCGCAAAGATGGCGGCACGCCGCTCGACACGGAAACCGCATGAGGTTCGAGGGCAAGGTCGCGCTCGTGACGGGCGGCGGCCGCGGCATCGGCGCCGCCACGGCGCAGCTGCTTGCGCGCGAGGGCGCGAAGGTGGCCGTGTCGGACATGGACGTGGCGCCGGCGACCGAGGTAGCGGGTCCGATCGGCGGCGTCGCGATCGCGTGCGACGTCACGGACCGGGGCCAGGTCGAGGCGATGGTGGAGCGGACCGTGAAAGAGCTGGGGAGGCTCGACATCCTGGTCGCGTGCGCGGGCATCACGCGCGACAACCTTCTCTACAAGATGACGGATGAGGACTGGGACGCGGTCATCGATACTCACCTGAAGGGCACGTTCCTTTGCGCCAGGGCGGCGCAGCGGTACATGGTTGATCAGAACTACGGAAAGATGGTCTTCCTCTCCTCTATATCGGCGCTGGGCAATCGCGGGCAGGCCAACTACTCGGCGGCGAAGGCGGGCTTGCAGGGAATGGCGCGTACTCTGGCGATCGAGCTCGGCCCGTTCAACGTCAACGTCAACTCCGTGGCGCCCGGCTTTGTGGAGACGCGCATGACGCGCGCGACGGCCGAGCGCATGGGCCTCGACTTCGAAGCCTTCAAGCTCGGCGCCGCGTCGCAGATCCCGCTGCGGCGGGTCGGGCAGCCGGACGACATCGCTTCAGTCATCGCCTTCCTGTGCAGTGATGAGTCGGGGTTTGTGTCGGGCCAGACGATCTACGTGCGCGGCGGGCCCTAACCCCAATACACGTGGCCAATAGGCCGGATTCACTCCGGCCGTCCCCATCGCGCTTAACAGACTCCGAGCGTCGCGAGGAGTGACTATCTAGAAAATCCAATCGTTATCGGAGGATGAGTCATGAGAAGGAACCATCTGGGTTCCTTCTCATATCCAGCAGCTCTTTGGCCTGCCGGACGATGCGATGGACCAGCTCGCCGGCCGGCACGATGTCATGGACGAGACCCGCTGACTCGCCCGCGAGCACGAAGTCTCCCGCCTCGAGGGCGGCCTCGAGGGACGGACGCAGCTGGTCGGCCGCGAGCGCCCATTCCTGCTGGCGGCCAGCCCACTCTTCCAGCAAGGGGTGGTTGATGCTCCGCACCATCGCGCCCGGCCAGACCCGTCCCATCACGTCGTCGAAGAACTTGCTCGCCGTCGTCTGGCTGCCCAGCGCGTTGAGGATGACGTCCTTCGAGTGGCCTTGCGCGCGGGCCTCGGGCGTGGCCAGGAACCTGGTGCCGATCAGCGCGCCCTGCGCGCCGAGCATGAGCACTGCGGCAAGGCCGCGGCCGTCGGCGATGCCGCCGGCTGCCAGCACCGGCACGCCTCCGACCACGTCGACCACCAGCGGCACCAGCGGCAGCGTGGAAATCATCCCGACGTGCCCGCCGCCTTCGGTTCCCTGCGCGACGATGATGTCGGCTCCGTCGGCCGCGACCAGGCCGGCTTCCTCCGGGCTGGTGATCATATGGACGACCATGATCCCCGCCTCGTGTGCCTGGTAGGTCAGCTCCGCCGAGCGGCCCCATGCCAGCGACAGGACAGGGACGCGCTGAGCGAGTGTCACCTGCATGGCTGCCTGGTCGACCTGGCACAGGACATGGTTGACGCCGAACGGGCGTGAGGTCAGCTCTCGCACTCGCCGGATCTCGCTGCGAAGGTCATCAGCGGACCGTCCCAGGCCCCCGATGATCCCGAGGCCGCCGGCATTGCTGACGGCGGCGACGAGCTCTGGAGTTGTGTAGCGCCCCATCCCCGCCTGGAGGATCGGCACGTCGATCTCGAGGATCTTGCAGGCGTGTGTATGGAGATGTGACATTCGAGGTGGCTTCTTAATATCCCTTATCCCGCCTTCGGAAGCCTTAAAAGGCAAGTACCTGGACCACCCGCCGTTCTACTCCCTTGTGAACCGCCTTTTGGGCCGTGTCAGGCAGCGCCTGGCTGCACGAACTACTGTTCGGCGGTGGGCCCGCTGGAGGCCGCAGCCTCGTATTCGGATCGAGTTCGGGGAGACCGGGACGCCGGGGACGGCCTGGCGCCAGATGCCGATCGTCATAGGGTTGACGCCTTCGCCGGACTTCTGGTACGGTTTCGGCCGTCTCAGGGGAGTCGCCCGATCCGGGGCGAGTTCGCACTCTTAGGGGTAGGAATTGCGGGTTCATCGTTATTTGACGCATGCCGTCGTGCTCGCAGTAGCGGTCGCGATATCGAGCTATGCCACGATGGACCGCCAGTTCCCTTCACTCACCGCCCGCCTTGGAGCTGTCAACGCGCAAGCGGTGGTGGTTAGCGAGGGCGGCACCGTCGGAGACGTGTCGCTGGGTCGCTACAGCACGATCATCAAGCCGGTTTCGATCCCGATGGCGGTCCCGATCAGTCGCGGGCCGATCAGCTACGCGGTCTCCGCCGGTGAGAGCCTCGACACGATCGCCGCCAAGTACGGCGTCACCGTCTCCCAGATCCGCTGGTCGAACACGAACCTGATCGCCAGCGACTCGGTCGCCACGGGTCAGCAGGTGGTCATTCCGCCGGTTCCCGGAATCGTGGTCACTACCAAGGCAAGCGACACGTTCGAGAACCTTGGCGCCAAGTACCAGGTCGACCCACAGGTGATCATCGACTTCAACCGCCTGCGCAGCAGCCAGCTGACGGCCGGCACCGTGCTGGTGATCCCTGGCGGCGTCGGCGGCGCATTCCCGCCCCCACCGGCCCTGTACCAGATCCTCGCTCGGTCTTCCGGCACCGGAGGCTCGTTCGGCGCCCACGTGATGGGATGCTGCCTCGGAGCGTACCCGGCCACGGGGTTTCCCGTTGGCTGGTGCACCTACTACGTCGCGACCAAGCGCAACGTGACGTGGCGCGGCGACGCCGGCTACTGGTATGCGAACGCCGCAGCGGCGGGCTATCCGGTGGGGTCGACGCCTAAGGTGGGCGCGATCATGGTGACCTGGGAGAGCTGGCTTGGCCACGTGTCGTATGTGGAGTCGGTCAATCCCGATGGTTCCTGGGTGGTCTCCGAGATGAACTGGATCGCGTTCGACGTGATTGACCAGCGCACGATCAAGCCCGGTCAGCTGGGCGGCAAGCTCGTGGGGTTCATCTACTAAG
>DAITQH010000137.1:0-5313 GCA_036833175.1 Candidatus Dormiibacterota bacterium | reverse complement strand
CCTTCTCGTTGCCCTCGCCGCGTGTGCCAGGTGCGCAGCCGACGAGCGTAGTGCCCGTGATCGTCACTGCGGCTCCCGCGAGGGCATCACCGTTGAAGGTTCCACGTGTCAAGGTGATGGCCGCACCGGCGAGAATCGTTCCAGCGAAGTTGGAGTCGGTCATCGTCGCAGCCTGAGCGACCCACCAGTTCACGTTGCAGGGGTTGCTGGTGACGACCGAGAATCCGGTCCCTGTCAGAGCGCCGGTTCCACTAGTTCCGATCTTGAAGATCCAAGGACCCGATCCCGTGAGGGTCAGTGTCCCGGTCAGCGTGGCCGCTGCGGTGAAGCAGTAGACGCCTGGCGTCGTGAGTGTGACGCCGGCGAGAGTGCCGGTGAGAAAGAAGTCGCAGGGGATGGCCGCGAACGCGGCGAACGCGCTGTTGAAGTCAGCTACGACCTGGGCCGAGACCGGAGCGATGATCGACCCATTAATCTGGCACCTGGTCCGAACGACCGAGGCCCGGGCGCCGGAAGAGCCGACGTCGCCGGTGATGGTGCCGTTGGTACAGGTCACCGCCCCCCCGCCCCCGGGCGCAGCGCTCAGGACGGCGAAGTTCGCCGCCGAACCCAGGCTAGGCGCGGTCGCGGCCGCGGCCTGGGCGGCCATCGGCCACATGCCGGCGAGCGCGGCGATGGCGACAAGCCCAAGAAATCGAACCTTGTAAGTCAAATGTCTCACTGCTTTGCTTCTCCTTAAGGCCCATCTGGACCATGCCCTAGCCACAGCGGTGAATCTGGCAGTAGGGTTCCCGCCGAGCGCAGCTTCGCCTCCCGGTCATAACAATTTCAGCAACACTTCAGAATCGGACTACCACTCCCCAAGGCGGCGCATGTCCGGAGACCTCGCGTCGGGGTCGTAGATCGTGTGGTAGAAAGGCTCGGCCCAGACTCTGGTCGTCCGCGAGGGCTGGATTCGGGAATGCGGCCTCAAGCGCCCCGGCGGCCGCTCACCACGCGCCCCGTCGAGATGCCAGCGTTCCAGCGCTAGGGCCGTGTCCCGAAACGTCGCGACCGCTTCGGCAGGATCGAGCAGATCCGCGTCGTCGCCGTCCTCACGACCAAGGTGCTCGCGCCAGAGCTGCAGCCGCAGGTCTCGGGCGAACTTCCGGGCGCCGTCGCCAAGACCGGCGGGATCAAGTGGCGCGCGGCCGTCGTGCTCCTCGTCGATCACTGCGCACGAGATCTCGGAGTCGTGGCTCCACGACCTCCGATTGAAGTTGTCCGACCCGACCGACGCCCACACGTCGTCGATCACGCTGATCTTGGCGTGGACGTAAACAGGAACGCCGGCTACATTCTCGATGTCGTAGATGGCCACTCGATCGCCCCCCGCGTCGAGAAGAACGCTCACCGCCTGCTCGCGTCCGACCTGGTTCGGTCGCAAAGTGAGGGTTGAGCCCTGGTCGAAGAATCTGGGTACGACGGCAATGAGGTGCAGGGACGGACACGCAACAAGTGCGGCGGCAAAGGTCTCCGCCACCTCTTTGGACCAGAGAAACTGGTCTTCAAGATAAATCAGCCGGCGCGCTCTCCCCATCGCCTTCCGGAACCCGCGGGCGACGCTGCGCTCGCCACGGGGCGCGAACGGATAGCCACCATGCCTGCGCGCGTATGTGCGCAGGACCTGGACCGCATGGGTTCCACGCGGCGTGGGGTCGGCTTGCATTGGCGGCAGGACGCTTGCCTTGCGATGCGTGTGGCGCAGGAGATCGTGCATCAGCCCGAGGGGATCGCGGCTGAGAGGGCCATGATCATCCCAGCGTTCGCGAAAGCAGAATTCCAGGTCCCCTACGGCCGGTCCCTGGACTGCTAGCTGCGCGTCATGCCACGGAGGTCTCGCCCCGTACACCGAAGCCATCTTCTGGTGCTGCGAGTCGCCGTGATGGTCGGCATCGTCGCGCCGGCTATGGCACAGGTCGATGCCGCCAACAAAGGCAACGTCGCGTTCGGTCTTTTCGGCATGGCGGATGACGATGAGCTTCTGGTGATGGGAGCCGCCAAGTCGCACGCGCTGGTCGAGCAGGACTTCGCCCCCAGCTGAGTTGACCACCGCGCCCAGGTGGCGGTTCTCCTTGGCGCTGAAACCGAGCCTGTCCATGTGAGATCGCCAGAGCAAGCCCTTGACCATCACGCCGCCCCTTGCGGCGGCGGCGAGGACGGCTCCTATCTCGGAATCGGGATCGTCGGTAAGGCGCTGGTCCGGGTCACCCCGCCAGTCCGTGAAGTACAGCTTGTCCCCTGGGCCGAGCCCGCGAACCTCTTCCAACAACCGGCGGAAATAGGTGGCCCCGTGGACCAGTGTCTGCACCAGGTTCCCGGTGCTCCAGGCCGGTCCATCTCCACGGCGGCGGTCAAGCCCTGTGAAATCGTTGCCCCGCTCGGAGCACGTGAGAAACCATCCCTCCACCTCGTCGCCCGGCATCGCACGAAGATACCCCGGCAGCCGGACCCCATGGGTATTACTGCGATTGTTACCGGTTGCGGCCCACCCTCATCAACGTATGCATGACACCAGACACGGCGCGAATCGCCGGATGAAGCAAATCGATCGGGAGGTGGCCTAAATGTCAACTGTCCAGTCCGGAAACGCAACTGTCAAACGAGTGGCGGCAAACCCCGCGCTTGAGCTCTTGGAACGCCTGGGCTATGTGGTGCGTGGTGCCCTCTACGCAGTCATGGGGTTGCTGGCCCTTCGAGTCGTGCTCAGCGTTGCAGGTGGCCAGACCACCGATCTCACCGGCAGTCTCGTGTTCCTGATCGGCAATCCCTTGGGGAAGCTGGTGCTGATCGTCACCGCGGTCGGCCTGGCGGCGTATTCGTTGTGGGGTTTCACCAGGGCGATTTACGACCCCCTGCACCGTGGCAGTGACGCCTCCGGCTACATGGCAAGGCTCGGTTTTGTAACCAGCGCACTGTCTTACGCGGCGATCGTCGTCTTCGCTCTACAGCTCCTCGCGGGGTCAGGCGCATCGGCCGCCGACGGCACGCAGAAGACGGTCGCGGCGGTTCTCACCCACCCGGTGGGAGGCCCGCTTACGATTCTCATCGGTCTCGTTGTGATCGGGGTTGCCCTGGGGCAGTTCCTGGAAGCCATTCGCGCCACCTTCGCTCAAGACCTCAAGGGCGCGGAGATGAGTGCCCGCACAAGAGCCAACGTGGTGAAGCTCGGCAGATTCGGGATGTTCGCCCGGGGCGTGATCTTCCTGATCATCGGTTGGTTTGTCGTACAGGCTGGAATCCACCATGACCCGGCCCAAGCTCAAGGCTTCGGCGGAGCGTTCGTGTTCCTGCTGGCCCAGCCGTTCGGACGGATTCTGCTGGGCATCGTCGCTCTGGGCTTGGTGGCGCTCGGCCTCCACTCTTTCGCTTGCGCGCGCTGGGTCCGGTTGATGGGAACCTCGAGTTGACCACATTGACCAAAGAACGCCCTTCGGTTGCGGGGAAAGCGAAGCCGGGGACCAGCCTCTTGATCATGAGCTCAAAGGCAGGCTCGATGACACCCGCGATCGAAGACAAGCTCCGGAAAGCCTTCGACGATAGCCTCGTCGTCGAGTTCGACCCGAAGATGGACATCGACAAGCTGGTCGGGCCCACCGCCACGATCATCGTGGCGGGCGGAGATGGCTCCATCGGCTGGGTCGTCCGCCGGCTTGCCGACAGCAAGCACCCTCTCGGCATTCTGTCCCTGGGCACCTTCAACAACTTCGCCAAATCGCTGCATCTACCCACGACGGTCGATGCTGCAATCCGGGTCATCAAGACCGGGAAGCCTCATCCCATCACGCTGGGCCGTCTGAATGGAAAGATCTTCCTGGAGGCCGCCGCGATCGGACTCTTCGGCGAGACCATCGCAGCCGGCGAATCGGCCAAGGACAAGGCGTTCGGGGCTTTTGCCGAGGACGTGAAGCACATTGCCGAGGCCAGGCCGTTCACCTACGAGCTGACCGGGGACATCAGGGGAAGCGGGACAGCGATGTCGCTCGTCTTTACCAACACCACGTCGATCGGCTCACAGATGCCAGTCAGCGACAAGACTCCCGTGGACCCCTTTCTTGAACTGTCCGTGCACGCAGGCGCCACCCGCACGGACATCGTCAAGCGAGTGCTCGCCCGCGTCGTGCTCTCCAAGCACAAAGAGGGAGGCCTTGGCCAGGTGTTCAAGTTCCGCAAGCTCGAGGTGACCACGAAGCCGAAGGTGCGGATCTACGCGGACAACGCCGCGCTCGGCCGGACGCCGGCCACCATCAGCGCCGAATTGAGCGCTCTACAGGTGATCCTCCCAAGATGAGCGCACTGCCCAAAGACTCCGCCGCGCCTCTCGCCGAGCCCAAGCAGGCTGTTGCGGAGGTCGCTGCGGGGCGGCCAGGGCCGACCGCAAGGCGCTGGCTCGGTCCCACGGCCCTGGTCGTCTTTGTCCTGTTCGCAATCGACACCTTCCTTGTCGTGCAGAACGAGGTACTTCCGACCGACATCCCGATTGCAAGGTTCATACAGCAGTTCAACTGGGGCCCCATCGTCTACCCGATGGAGCTGATCAACGCGAGCGCCGGCATCTGGCAGGTCCTGCTCGGTGCCATTGCCATCGTCGCGCTCTTCGTCCTGGAGCGCCGCGCCGGATGGTTGATGTTGATCGGCAGCATCTCCAGCCTGTTCGACAACATCATCAAGCTCGTCATCTCTCGGCAGCGGCCGCCGGCGGACCTCGTCCACGTCCTCAGCCCGACCACCGGCTTCAGCTTTCCAAGCGGGCATGCGGTCTTTTTCACCTGGATGGCCTTCATGATCGCCGTGTCCGTCGCTCCAAAGATCAGGCCCGTGTTGCGGCCGATCCTCTGGACTCTGGTGGTGGTGGTGATCGTACTGACGTGCATCGCCAGGGTCTGGGCGGGCGCCCACTGGCCGAGCGACGTCATCGGGGGCGTTCTGCTCGGTATCGGCTGGTCGGCATTCGTGCTCTGGCTCCCGGAACGCTGGCTGCCGTCCCCGAGCTTCCGATGGTTTCGAGGCCGCCCGCGGGCGGCGTCGTCATGATCCGAGTCCCCCTGCTCGCCGTCGCGATCGCAGCCGCGGTCGCGGTCGGCCTCATCAGCGGAGTCGTACTCATGCATCCCTTCCTTTCGCTCGACGCGACGGTCGAGCGGGACATCCAGGCGACCAACCTCGGCCCGCTCACACTTACGTTCCCCTTCTTCACTTGGCTCGGCGGACCCGGCGGCATCCCCATGCAGATAGTCGTCATCCTCCTCGTGCTTCTGTTGAATCGTCGCGCCT
>DAITQH010000136.1:0-5394 GCA_036833175.1 Candidatus Dormiibacterota bacterium | reverse complement strand
CCCGTTCGCCGCGGGAGGTCATGCGAATGGGCTCAACCGTCTTGATCTTGAAGGGCTCGATAATCGTCTTGAAGGAGTCCGGCGAGGTCATGTTCTTGTCGGCAAGAGCCCGCCTGCTACCCGATCCGATTCGAGCCGCGCGCCGATCCGCTCGAGGAAGTCTTTGACGGTCACCTCGGCGACCCGGTGAAGCAAGGCGCGATCGGCGATTTTCCCGAGCACCCCTAATGGCGGCTCGTAATTGGCGCTGAGACCCAGTTGAGTTCTGGCGTTGCCGATCGCCGCGACCTCCAGCTCTCCCTCCAGAGTCGGGAAGAGCCCGGCCTCGGTCGCGGCGCGCCACCGGATGGGCATAAAGATGACCCCGGCGGACGCCTTCGGCGCGCCGATCTCCACCTTGACGCGCCTGCCGACCCGGCGTTTGCCGAGGGCGAACCCCAATTCGGAAAGAAGCTTCTCTCCGCCCCCGTTCGCATCATTCGCCAGGTCGGGCAACCAGTTTCCGGCGCCTTGCGCCATCTGAGCCCCGACCTCTTCAAACGGGCGCGCCACAACCACGTAGGACCGAAGGAACACTTCGAATCACATGCTGATGGGGGTGATCGGCGCCAAGGAGTGCCGAAGGTCCTGAAGTGCTCGGGACCTCCGGCCGGGACGTTTGCAGCGGCTCGACGATCTAATGTGGGGATCCTTGCGAAGTAACTGGGCTGGAACCGGCCCGGGCGAGTTCGCCCTCTTCGGGCGGCCCGGCCGACCGAACTTCCGCGGCGTTGCGCAGCCTTGGGCCCTTCGCAAGCCAAAATGGCGAACTGAACTGCCCTGGGTTTGATGGAGGCTGAGGGGTGTCCCTCGTTCAGAAATGGGGATCCGAATTCGCCGAACGCCACCCACTTTCACCGTTTGACATGGTTCATCGGCGGCGTTCCTGTACGGCTCGGGCAGCGGACTCGAGGATATTACGAGGACCGGGATCTAATTCTATTTGAGCTCGAGAAGCGTCCAGATCAGGACAACGACCACTGTGACGCCGATTACGACGGAAAGTACGACATAGGGGTGTTGGTCTATTAAGCCGCCAACTCTGTTCGTGTAAACGATCCGGCCCTCGCGCTGCTCGGCTTTCCTGAGCTTCAAGGATCTGATCACATGCCGTCCGGCAATGCCATAAGAGAACAAAACGGGAACCATCAGCACACCGAAGATGACCATCAAAGCTGCGAATGGCAGCCAGGGCAAAAGCTTCGAGAGTCCGATTTGGTACGCCCACTGCGGCGGCCATTGCGACGATGGTGATGAGGCCCCAGTTCGCGAACCGGTCTACCTCCTTTTGAGACGGCAGGTCATTCATAGTTCGGGAGACATACCTATTTGGCCGACGAACCCAGCCTGCGTCACGTAACAATAAGCAGAGCGTCTCCAGCGAGGGCGCCTTGAGGGAGAGCGAATAGAGGGTTGATGTCCAGTTCAACGAGCCGCTCACCGAGCTCGAGCGCGATGTCGCCGAGCGCTACCAGTACCTTGACCAAAGCGGAGAAGTCAGCGTGCGGCCGACCGCGCGCACCGCGTAGCACAGCCACTCCGCGCAACTCTTCCAGCATCTCAGCCCCCGTCTCCTCGTCGATGGGTGGCATACGCATGCTGACGTCGCGAAGGGATTCGGTGAAGATGCCGCCCATCCCGACGAGCACCATGTGCCCGAACTGGGGATCGGAACTGATGCCGGCCAGCAGCTCGGCGACTGGCTCGACCTGGCGGGACACGAGCACTCCCTCGAATCGCGCTCCTCGCGCGGCGGCCTTCACGTCGGCGAAAGCGCGGCGCACCTCGGCCGCGGTGCGAAGGCCGAGCTTGACACCGCCTACCTCAGTCTTGTGTGCAATATCGCGTGACTGTACTTTCACCACGACCGGATAGCCGATGGAGGCCGCTGCTGCTACCGCGTTCGCGGCCGAATGTACCAAACGCTCGTCCGGGACTCCGATCCGGTACGCGGCGAGTAGCCGCTTGGTTTCGACCTCTCCGATGACGCCTGTCGACCCTCGGTCAAGTGTGTAGACAGGGCGCCACGCTGGGTTTGCCGCAGACCGTATCCGACGTGCTCGAGTCAGGCCATAGAACACGGCGCTGTCGAGTGCGCGGACGCCGAGCTGAAGCCCATTGGCGAAATGCAGGCCATGTCGAGCCAAAGTCTCCTGACCAAAGGGCGTCAGCTCACCGGAAACGGTGGCCGAAACCGCCGTGAAGATGGGCGCTCGTCGCACCACCTCAGCCAATGGCGCGAGGCGTTCCTCGACACGTCCTGGACCGGCGCCCGCGTCGCGCGGTGGGTCGGAGTTGATCAGAAGGGCATCGAATCCGCCGTCTGCCATCACGGCATCGACGCAGGCAGCAAGCAGGGCCGGCTGATTGACGATGACGCCGGTAGTGTCCAGCGGGTTTTGAGGTGTGCCAAAACTGGGAAGCAGGTCGGCCAAGCGCGTTTTGGTCTCGGGAGCGAAGTCGGGAATCTCGACCCTGGTGCCGCTGGCGAAGTCGGACACCAGCCCGCAGGCGCCGCCCGATGTCGTGACCACGGCGGTGCGTCCGCCCCGAGGCCACCCACTTGTGGCCAGCAGGGCGCAGGTCTCGATCAACTCTTCCGGGCTGGTCACGCGGATCGCACCTTTCTGACGCAGCACCGCGTCGACGACCGCGTCGGCGCCGGCCAGCGATCCGGTGTGGGCGATGACAGCGCGACGCGATACCTCTGACCGGCCGACCTTGAGGACGACTAACGGCTTTTCAGCGTCGAAGGCGGCCTCGGCAGCGGCCACAAAACCCCCTGGGTCGCGGATGCCTTCGAGCAGCGCACCGACGACCCGTACGTCTTCTCGCCGCACGAACTCCTCCACCAGGTCGCTGGCTTTCAGCATCGCTTCGTTGCCGATCGAGACGGACGCAGCCAGGCCGATTCCGCGGGCGGCCGCTAGACGATGGAAGTGAAGCAGCATTACCCCGCTCTGACTGATCAGCGCTATTGCCCCTGTGCGAACCGGAGCCGCTAACAGCAGCCCGTAGGCGGCGATCTTGTCCTTGTAGTTGACGAAGCCCAGACAGTTGGGTCCAAGTAGGCTAATGCCGAGCTCTTGGCAGCGCGCGACCATGTCCCGTTCGAGCTCTAAACCTTTCTCGCCCACTTCCTTAAACCCGGCGCTGAGCATCACGACACTCGGCACGCCTTTGCGGCCACAATCCTCGATAACCTGAGCCGCGGCGACTGTTCCCGTCATCACATAGGCGCAGTCGACCTGATCGGGGATGGCGTCCAACGTGGGATGGCATGGGCGGCCAAACTGCTCTGAGTGGCGCGGGTGCACGAGGTGAATGGCACCTTCGTAGCCGAAGTCGGTGAGGTTACTGATCAAGGCCTGTGTCCAGGAGGAGGTCTCCGATGCACCCACGAGCGCGATCGAGCGAGGCACCAACAGCGAGCCCAAGCCACTCACAGGCGAAAGTATCGGTCAGACACCCGCGATCATCCTGGCCACATAAAGGACGCGCGGGCGACGTCTCTTGTGCCTTGCGGTTATTGGCCACATGGGTGCGCTCCGATCGGTAGGTCACGTCTCAGATCGAGATCAGAACGATCGCTGAAACGACGCGAAGCGGGCCTCAGTTCGCAACGGTTGCTGTACGGTTGCTGTATTGCTGTCAACCACAGCTCGACAGCGGGCGAGATTTCGAATTCGAAATTGGCTCCGGGACAGGGATCGAACCCTGAACCTTGCGGTTAACAGATCGCTGCGCTCCGTTCATAAATAGGATGCCGAATTCACTGAGTGGCACTGAGTACCACCAATTAGCACGGTTTGCTACCAGCGTTGCTGTACGAAAGCGCCGGATCGGGCGGGTCAATCCGGTCCGCCGAGCAACCCCATTGCCTCCACGCGCTCGAGAAATTGGGCGACCACCTTCCGGTATCGCTCCGGCTCTTCGGCCTGGGCGAAGTGCGCGCTCTCTTCGAACACGGCCAGCTCGGCGCCGGGGATCGCGGCGGCCGTCTCGGCCGACATCTCGGGCGTGCACTCGTCATGTCTGCCGCAGGTCACTAGCGTCGGGACTCGGATCTCGCCCAGGCGCTCGAACACGCTCCAGTCGCGCAGCGTCCCCGTGACGTGAAACTCGCTCGGGCCGTTCATGGTGAGGTAGACCTCTGGATTGGCCATCAGCTGGTCGATCGAACGTTGGACTGGATCGGGCCACGGTTTCCTGCGACACACGTGTCGCTGGTAGAAGACAAGCATCGCCTGCTGGTACTCCGGGCTGTCCGTCGAGCCGTCGCGCTCGTGCCGCACCAACGTCTCCTGCACCGCGGCTGGCAGCAGCTGCCGTAGGCGATCTGCCTCCGCGGTCCACCGTCTCATACTGGAGGGCGCGCTGGCCAGGACGAGACTCATTAGGCCGGGTGGGCGGCGCAGGGCGTACTCCATCGCCAGCATGCCGCCCCACGACAGGCCAAAGAGGTGGACGCGCTCCAGCCGGAGCGCCGAACGAACCGCATCGAGCTCATCGAGGAAGAGCTCGATCGTCCAGAGCGACGGGTCGTGTGGTTTGTCTGATCGCCCACATCCGAGCTGGTCGTAGAAGATGACGCCCCGACCCTCGGCCGCTAGCTCGCCGAGCGGCTCGATGCAGTCATGGGCAGCGCCGGGCCCACCATGCAAGGTCAGCAGCGGGAACCGCCCCGGCATGTCCTCGCCGACCACTCGGAACCAGATCTGATGCCCTCGAAAGTCCAGGTGACCTTCGCGGGCCGTGGCGTCGAAACTCACGTTACGAGGCGACCGGCTCCGGCGCTGAATAGCTCACGCTGTCGTACTGCTCCTTAGGGCTTTGCGTGAGCACGTAGCAGAACTCGTCGCCGGCGCACGAGACCTCGTGTGGATTTCCCGGCTCGACGACCAGCACGGTGCCAGCATCGATCATGTGGTCGAGGGGCTTACCGGCCGCGTCCCAGGTCCGGATCCGGCCCCGGCCGCGCACGCCTACGAAAACATCGTCGATGGCGGAATGCTTGTGAGGAGGGATCCGCTGCCCGGGCCGAAGTAGATACATCTCCGCCTGCGATCGAGCGGTTTCGTACACGCTGACGCAAAGAATCGGTTGCCCATCCACCTCTACCGGCGCCACCGCTCCCGAATCGAGCAAGTCGACCAGCGCGTTCAGTTCCTTCGTTTTGACCATCACATCCTCCCTGGAATCACCACGTAAACGTGCCGCGGGCCGTCGCGACGAGCTTGCCGTCAGGCGCGATCACGGTGGCGTCGGCCACGCCGAAGCGGCGACCTGCTCGCAAGCATGTGCCGGTGACAGCAAGCTCTTCGGCGCTTGCCGGCCTCAAGAAGTCCGTGCGCA
>DAITQH010000135.1:0-5398 GCA_036833175.1 Candidatus Dormiibacterota bacterium | reverse complement strand
CGGGAGACGTCCTTTGAATGTCCGGCGCCTCCGGCGCCCGTTGCGCTCCAGTGCCAAACCCGCGAAGAAAGGCTTCGACGCCTCACGCGGAACGGCTACTACGCGGACGGTGTCGTTTGGCAAAGCTTCGGCCTCGAGCTGCTCGAAGATGCCGGCGACAAGACGCGACCGCTGGCCGCCATCAGCAGCCTCCTATGCGCCCACCAGGTCCATCAGCTTTGCTTCGCACCACTCCAAGTCAGCGGTTTGCGGCTTCGCCGCAGACTCGGCCAGCTGGCGCTTCTGTTCGGTGATCTCGTCTCGTCGGGCGCAGAACGTCTCCCAGTCGTACTCGCCGTATTCGAACAGTCGCCTGGCACGCTCAAGCTGCTCGTCCAGGCGCCGGGACGGAGTGGCCAAGGTCGTGCGAGGGCCTCAGGCGCCGCCGCTGCGGCTGCAGGGTTGAATCTGGATTCCGGGAACCTGGCGGCGGCGACGCTCGGCATGATCCCACTCGGTCTGCTGGTCGCGGCGATCGGCTACCTCGCATCCGGATGGCTGCGCACCGCGGCCGACACCGGCCTTTTGAGCTTCCTGCTCGTTGCCTGGTTCTTCATCAGCTTCATCGGCCCGGAGCTGATGAAGCTGCCTGACGCTACCCTCCGGCTGTCAGCTTTCTACTACTATGGCACTCCCCTACTCCACGGGCTGCAGCTGACCTCAGTCCTGGGAGTCATCGCTGTCGCCGCCGCCGCCTTAAGCCTCGCGACGCTGCGGTTCGCCCGCAAAGATATCGGCGTGTAGCCGCGCCCGCCTTACAATGCCGACGCGTGGCACGGCTCCCGATGTCCGCCGCCGCGGCGGCGCTGGCGGTGCTCTCAATCCTCGATATCGGGCTCGCCGCTGCGGCGACGAGCTGGCAGATCGGCACTGACTTCAGATTGCCCTATGCGGCTGCTGAGATCGGCCTACGGCAAGGCTGGAGCCACATGTACGACCTGGACCTGCAGCGCTCCGCGGTGCTCGCGCTTGGCCATAGCGACCTTTTTCAACCGTACCTGAACGCGCCAGTTTGGGCGTTCCTGGTCGCGCCCATGACTTCCATCCCCTATCCGGTTGCGTACGCGATCTGGGTCGGGGCCATGGTGGCGGCGCTACTGGCGGCAGCGCTGCTGGCGGCTCCGTCTGACCGACTGCTTCGGATCATCTACGTTGGCGCCGCCTTCGGGAGCCTGGAGGTTGCGCTTGGGCCGGGCTTCGGGCAGCCGAGCGCGCTGGTGGCGCTGGCGATCGTCGGTTGCTGGCGGTTGCTCAAGGCAGGGCGACCGGCGCTGGCAGGCCTTGCGCTGGCGGTGATGGCAGTCAAGCCTCATATCGCTCTGCTGGTGCCGTTCGCGCTCTTGCTGGCCGGCCACGTGCGCACGTTCTTTTGCTGGGCGGCCGCCGTATTCGCCTTGGCGGCGATCTCGCTGTTGGCGCTGCGGGCGAGCGGGCTCCAGCAATATTTCGCCCTTCTCGCGACAAGTCCTGGCTACATGGTTGGCGAGCCGGCCTGGACGCTGGCCGCAATGCTCGGCGCTCCCACCGGGCTGCCGTTGGAGGTGCTGCTGGTGGCAGGGGCCGCGGCAGCGGCCTGGCACTACAAGCATCGGGGACCTGAGGTGCCGATCGCGGTGGGAATCCTGGCGACGCTTGCCGTGGTGCCGTACGTGCACGCGCAAGACTTCGTGGTCCTGGTGGTGGCAATCTGGCTTTTGCATCGGGCTCAGCTGGAACAGCTGGACGGGCGCCGGCTGGCAGCCTTCTGGGTGGCGATGACCGTGGGCATGGAGTGGCCGCCTCTCATGATCGTGGCGGAGGCGGCCCTCCTCGGCCTTCTCATCTACACGGCCGTCGTGCGGCAGCGATCTCTGCAGCCGGGATGAGGGCGAACACCTCGATCGGGCGAGGGTTTTCGCCAACGGACGCTTCCGCGACGTGCTCGTGGTCTGGATCGCACTCCCGGTTGGGCTTTTCTATCTGTGGGGTGGCGTCCTTCAGCCACTCTTATTCGGAACCTACCAGGGAGATTTTCAGGAGAGCTACATGAGGGCCGCGGGCCGCATCGCCGCGGGCCTCGACCCCTACGACCTCTGTCAAACCGCCGGCTGCTTGGAGCCGACCGGTCCTCAGTAGGTCCGGTCGTGCCTACAGCATCGACGACCTTACGCTCTAGCGAGCATTTCCGAGCCGGTAACTGAACTCAATCCGCCCCTTGGTACCGGGGAGGACAACCCCCGTCTCCCGCTCCACTCTCCTTCGCTTCGCTCGGCGAGTTCCGCGGGAGACGTCCTTTGAATGTCCGGCGCCTCCGGCGCCGGTTGCGCTCCAAACGTGCCTTCCTGCTTCGCTCGGCGAGTTCCGCGGGAGACGTCCTTTGAATGTCCGGCGCCTCCAGCGCCGGTTGCGCTCCAAACGTGCCTTCCTGCTGCACTCAGGCGAGTTGCGCGGGAGACGTCCTTTGAATGTCCGGCGCCTCCGGCGCCGGTTGCGCTCCAGGTTCGGCGGCCAAACTACAATTCGCGCTGATGGGGGAGCAGGGCAACGGCGAGATTGTTGGGGAGTTCTTCCAGGCGTTGAATGCCGGCGACTGGGAGCGAATCGAATCGTGGTTGGATGCCGAATACGTATGGGAAATGCCGCAGTCAGGCGAGCGAGTGCGCGGAGTGAAGAGCAACCGCGAGATGAACAAAAACTACCCGGGCGCGCCGAAGGTTGAAACTCGCCGGATCACCGGAAGCCAGGACAGGTGGGTCGCCACGCCGAGCTTTACGGTCCTCAAGATCACAGGTACCGGTGACGACTACGCGACCGAGTCCTTGGCCACCTACCCCGATGGGAGCGTCTGGCACGCGGTCGATTTTTTCCGCTTCCGTGCGGGAAAGATCCTTCTCCACACTTCTTATTTCGCGCCAACACTGGAGCCGGCGGAGTGGCGTTCACGTTGGGTTGAGCGCACCTAAGGGACCGTTGCGCTCGACCTCCCATGGAGTTAGCTGATGGAAGCTAGGCAGGGATTTCCTGAGTTGGTGCAGGTGGTGCTCGATTGCACCGACGCCCGCGAGCTTGCGGAGTTCTACCGGCAGCTGCTCGGCCTCAAGTACCGCCCTGGAGATGAGGCTGCGGCAGACCCTCCGGGCGCGGAACCCGACTGGCTCGTCCTGCGTGACTCCGATGGCACGAATCGCCTGGCCTTCCAGCTGGTGGCAAAACTGCCGAAGGCGACTTGGCCTGAGGGCCCGATCCCGCAGCAGCTGCACCTCGATATGTCGGTGCCCTCGATGGACGAGTTCAACGCCCAACACGAGCGGGCCTTGGCCCTCGGCGCCAGGATGCTCCGAGACCGCTCCGACGATCCCCAGGAGCCGCTACGCGTCTACGCCGACCCTGCCGGACACCCCTTTTGCATTTTCGTGGCCGCACCAGCGGCGACTGAGCACACACAAACGTTGGAGGTGACGCAATGAAGAAGATCGCCAAGGGTGGCTTCGAGATCACGGATTGGCAGGAGAAGCCGGCGGGCGCCTCCACCGGTCCGAAGGTGACCAGGGCGACGGTCAAGCAAAAGTTCACCGGGGACATCAAGGGCACGGGCACCACCGAGTACCTCATGGTCTATCGGTCCGACAAGACCGCCGAGTACTCGGGCGTCCAGGTGATCAAAGGCAGCATCGGGGTCCACAAAGGATCGTTTGCGCTTTTGCTCCGAGGTGAGTACGACGGCAACAAGGCGACGACCAAATGGGAGGTTGTCCCAGGCGCCGCCAAAGGGGCCCTCAAGGGCTTGAGCGGCAAGGGCGGTTTCGGCGCGCCGATGGGCGACAAGGGCAAATACACGCTGACCTACGAAATCGCCGACTGACGGATCGCAATCGGCTGGTCAGGGTCCTGAGCCGGCCCGGACCTCGCTCGGGATCCGGAGGGACAGCGCGAGCCAGCCCATAACGGCCGCGGCGGCGACTCCGGGGATGAACGCAAACAGCGCCCGGCCACTCGCGTCCCACAGCGCGCCGGCGAAGAGTGGCACCACGAACGCGGTGCCGTACTGGATCGTGAACACGGCGGCGCTCATGCGATGGACGTCGCCCGCCGCCGCGAGCCTTGGGGGCAGCGTGAGCGTGACGATGAAGGCGAGCGCCGTCGAGAAACCGAGAACGAAGGCCCAGGCGACCACCAATGGCCCAGGGCTCACGACGATGCCGATCTGCGCGGCCGCCATCAGGGCAGCCGAACCGACGAAACCCATCCGGCCGGTGAGGAGCCGGCTCCAGACGGCCACCACCGGTGCAGTCAGCAGTTGTGCGGCGTTGAGCGCCACGAGTGTCGGCGTGATGAGCTCGTGCCTACCGGTCTGGTCGAGGTAGTCGGGGATGAATGCGTTGGCGCCGAAGTAGACAGCCGACGCCATGCCGATGACGAGGCCGATCCGCAAGGACTGGCTCTCGAGCCAGCTCGGCCACCAGCGCGCAGGAACGGCGAGCTTGCGCCGTGCCGGTGCGGCGATTGCGATGACGATGGCTGTGACGGCGATCGGGATCGACCATAGCGCCAGTGCCAGGTGCCAGTCGCCGTGCGCGACCGGCAAGACGCCAACCGGGGTGGTGAACGTCACCGGCAGGGTCTCCCCGATGAGGATGCCGTTGCTGTAGACGGCAGTCGCGATCGCGATGCGTGCCGGGAACCACTCGCGCACCAACGATGGAAAGGCCGGCTGGCTGACGGCGACGCCGAGCCCCATGAGGAACGTTGCGGAGAACAGGATCGCGGGGCTCGAGCCCGCTCCGCGCAGAGCGCCGAAGATCGCGACGAGCCCGAGGCCGGTGATCAATGCCCCGCGGATCCCGAGCTTGGCGATGAGCAGGGCGCCAGGCACTGACGCCAGGGCCAGCAGCAGGATCGGCAGGGAAACGAGCGCGCCGACTGACTTCTCGTCGAGGTGGAGGTCGTGGTGGATGAGCGGGATCAGCGGCGGCACCGCCAGCAGGGTCAGGCGCAGATCGATCCCGCCCAGCCAGAGCAGGAGCAGACGGACCAGGTCCTTGCGGGTGAGCTTCACCTTGGCCTCATGCGATCCGCATACTGAAGCCTGTGGCCGGCCTGCTGATCGTCGCTTCTACCGGATCCGAGGATCCGACACGCGCCAGCATCCCCTTCCACATCGCCTGCAATGGAGCCACACCGGCGGGCACCGAGTGCGCGATCGCTTTCGCCGGTGACGCGGCTGAGCTCCTCAAGCCCGACATCATCGCCAATGTTTTCGGACTCGGGCTTCCGCCGCTGCGAGAGCTCCTGGACAAGTGCGTGGTCCAGGGCATCAAGTTCTACGTTTGAAAAGGCTGTGCTGAGGCCCGTGGGGTCTTGCCGGAGATGCTCACAGAGA
>DAITQH010000134.1:0-5445 GCA_036833175.1 Candidatus Dormiibacterota bacterium | reverse complement strand
GCCGTTTTGCGCAGTCCCGGCCGAGTGGGCCGCGGACTTCTCAGCTTGGGCCATGTGGGCCTCCTCTAGTGGAATTGATCTGCTTCCCCGTCGCCCTACCTCAACTCCGCCTGTGAGCTTGATCTTGCGACGTTTCAAGCGGCTATCAGGAGAACTCTGAATTTGGACGAGCTAGCATCGTAACAGGGTGCAGTTGAACGCAGAGGAAGGGAGAGGGAGGCCGCGCGGTCGGTCCGCGCACGGCTGCTCGGCAACATACACCCGGCAGTGATGGACCCGGATGCCTCTGACGAGATGACTGACCATCTGGTCGATTTCTTCGACCAGATCGCCTCCGTGTATGACAGTTGGGCGGGCGGACAGCATGGTCGGGTAGCGGCCAGGCTGGTCGAGCTTGCTGCCCCAAAGCGAGGCGAGCATGTCCTCGACGTTGCCACCGGCACCGGGCTGGTTGCTCATCTGGCGGCGGCTATGGTCACTCCTGGCAGCGTGATCGGTATCGACCTCTCCGATCGAATGCTCTCCATCGCGCGCGCAAAGCAGGGCAAGAACATCCAGTTCGTGGGCATGGCGGCGGAGCGCCTTGTGTTCCGGCCCGAGACATTCGACCTGGTCACGATGGGAGAGGCCCTCGCCTATCTGTCAGATCCGAGCGACGCTCTCGCAGAGGCCAAACGCGTCCTGCGCTCCGGAGGCAGGCTTGCGGTTTCGTGCCAGCGCCGCAGCCTGAGCACGCGCGCGCAGGACCTTTTCTTCCAGGGGCTCGCGCCTCTGGCGCGGCGTCATTACCTGAGCCTGCCGCGCTACAGCTCCGAGCGCGCTCGTTTCGGCGAGCCCGACGTGCTCCCCCAGTTGCTTGGGGCCGCAGGCTTCGAGGTCACGCGAATCACCGAGATGGTTACGGGCGGTCGCACATCGAACGCGCGCGAATGGACTGAGCTCATGGCCGGCGCCGGCCCGCTGCCCTACACGTTGATCACGTCGCTGGGGCCTCGTTACCGGAGCGAGCTGGAGGCAGAGGTCGAGTCGGCGATGGAAAGCCTCGGCGATCCCGACGACGCCTTCCGATACCACCACTCATACGTCATCGCTGTGGCGCGGAAGGCGTGAGGGCAGGCCGAGATGGCTCGCGCCTGATAGTCGTAAAGATCACAGCTGCGGCCAGGATGCATAGCCCGGTGGCGATGGTGAAGATCTCGCGGTATTCCTGGAGAAAGGCGGCTGCGACAAGGCGGTTCAGATGCTCGAGACGAGCGCGCAAGTCAGGGTCAGTGAGCTGCGGCGTGCCCAGGATCTGACGGAACCGGAAAAGCCCGAACGCGGTCAGCGCCGAGAGCCCGATGAGCATGCCCATCACGCGCGCGAGCACCACGAGGCTGGAGGCCAGGCCGTGATGCTGCTCTCGCGTGAGCTTCAGCACCGTGGCCGCAAGCGGAGCGATCACGACGCCGAAGCCAAGGCCGCAGGCTGCCAGTGCGATATCGGCTGACCTGAAAGGCCCTATGCGCACGGCGAGCTCGGTCGCCTGCCACGTGGACATCTGGAGGAAGGCCGCGGCGGCGAGCAGCGTGCCGGTGACGGTGGTCAAGCGCTCTCCAACGCGGCCCGCCGCGACTCCGCCGAGGATCGCTCCTATCGGGACGCCGACCAGGAATTGGGTCAGCAGCAAACCGGCAGCGAGCTGGTCGAGGTTGAAGACGAGCCTGGCGAGTATCGGCACGTCGACCAGGGCGACCATCAGCGCGGCGCCGATGAGCAGATTGGCGGCGGCGACGCCGGCGAATCGCGGGCTTCTGAGAAGCTGGCGCGGGATCAGCGGCTCGAGCGCGTGCAACTGCCGCCACCCATAGAGCCCAAGGACCAGAAGGCTCAGGATGCCCAGTGGGACAAAGACACCGCTGGTGGCGCGGTGGGCCGGGTCGTCCGGATACAGGGCGACCACCAGCAGGCCGAGCCCGAGGCCAAGCAGGCCGGCGCTCTTCCAGTCGAACCCTTGGGCGACCGCGCTGGCTTTTGGGTCGGGTGGCGCTTTGCCAGCTCCCTTGTCGCGGCTAGCCACCAGCAGGCCGGCGGCACAGATCGCCGCGAGCGGCACGTTCAGCCAGAACACAAAACGCCAGCCGCCTACAGCCGAGGCAGCCGACGCCAGAGTCGCGCCGTAGATCGGTCCGAGGACGCTGCCCGCCTCCTGCAGTCCGGAAACCGCCCCGAGCGCAAGGGTGCGAACCCGATCCTTGTAGAGATCGGCGGCCAGCGCCAGCGTCAACGGCACGAGGCCACCGCCGCCGAGGCCCTGCAGCACGCGGCCGGCCACCAGCCAGGGCAAGGATCCCGCCGTGGCAGTCACCACGGAGCCGGCGGCGAAAACGACCACGCAAAGCGCATATACCGGCGCGCGTCCGCGAACGTCTGAGTACGCGCCCAGCAGGGGCATCGCGATGACATAGCCGCAGAGAAAGCCCGTGACTATCGGCGTCGCCTGCTCGAACCGCTCGATGGTGAGGCCGACGTCCGTGAGCATGGCGGGCAGCAACGTCACCACGAGGTAGGCGTCGAGGGCTGCGACGAACAGGCCGGCACCGGCCAGGCCGAGCAGGATCCCGCGCGCTCGTTGCGCCTCCGTCACGAGGATCAGGGCGTGGGCGAGGCGATCGCGACAGCGCCATTGAAAGCGCTCAGGTCGATCTCGACGGTGCTGGCGGTTCCACCGTCTCCGAAGGGTCCACTGAGCAGAGCTTTGCGAATCAGGTGGTCGGAACCACCAACCCAGATGGTGGCGGCGACATCCCCTGTCGAGCTCAGTTGGGGCAGCAGCTTCGCTATCTGGGCAGCGGTGTAAGTCGCCCCGACCTTATACGAGTCGACATCCCCCACTTTCTCGGTTCCGATGGAAGTGGGGCTGTGCCCGGCTGGGATCATTGCAGGCAGGCCGGTCTTCCCATCGAACAGCTTCGCGAGGTCGGGAACTTCCGCGGCGGTTTTCCCTGTTACCTCGGTGAACCCTGAAAAAGGCGGGCGCAGGTACACATGGCCGCCCGTGATCACCACCTGCAGGCCGATCAGAACGTCCTGGTATTTGACCTTATAGGTGGTGTCGCTGTCGGCGGGCAAGCGAACCGCCGCGGTGGCTGACGTGAGCACATAGCCCTGGAACGAAATAGTGCCCTTGGTGAACTTGAGCGTTGCGCTGACTGTATTGAGCTTTGCCATGGCCGCGCCTGCCTCTCGAAGGACCTGCGCCGGATCTTCGGCCTGCAGGCCGCCGCACGCCGTGACGGCCACCGAGACCATTGCCAGGGCAGCGAGTACCGCGGCTCTTGGCCTACTTGTCATCTCAGAAGTATTAGCCCCGCGTCGGGTCCGTTTGTGACGCACGGTCGTTTTGAGGGGGGACGTCCCCCTTAATGCGCCAGGCCTGGCGGAGCCAGTTCCCGACGCACCCCCCTCTTGAGGGGGAACGTCACCCCTTCGTGCGCCTGGCCTTGCGGAGCGCCGACGCACCCCCCTTGCCTAAGGGGGAGGGGAGATGCGGTCTCCCCTGGCCCGGAGGATCAGGCGGATGGGACGGTCGTAGAACAGGTAATCCCATGCCCAGTTGACCAGCACGACGATGCGGCTGCGGAAGCTGATCACGTTTACGAGATGGACTCCGAGCCACATCAGCCAGCCGAGGAATCCCGACAACCTGACCCCGCCGAGCTCCGCCACCGCCGAGTTGCGTCCGATGGTGGCCATGATGCCGGGATCCTTATATCGGAAGGGCTGGGCGCCGCCGTTGCGCGCCAGCGCCGCTATCGTCGCCGCCACCTGCCTGCCTTCCTGCATGGCGACCGGGATCAGCATCGGCAGCGGCGCCCCGCCGTCAATGGCGCCGGCCAGGTCGCCGATCACGAAGACGGCCGGGTGGCCCGGCACCTGTAGGGTGGGATCGACCTTCACGCGCGCCTGGCGACCCAGCTCGATTCCGAGAGCTTTGCCCAGGTCCGAAGCGCGAACTCCCGCGGTCCAGATGACCGTGCCGGCTGCGATCTCCTTGCCGCCTACGAGCTTGATCGAGCCTTCGTCGACGGTTTCGACCTTCGCACCCAACAGGACCTCGACGCCTTTTTTCTCGAGCGACTTGAGCGCCGCCTCGCGGAGCGCGGGCACGAAAGTGCCGAGCGGAGCAGCCGCGCCCTCGAGGAGAAGCACGCGCACCTCGCTCAGCTCGAGGTCGCGGTAATCCTTGCGCAGCACGAGGCGGATCAGCTCCGCGATCGAACCGGCGAGCTCGACACCAGTCGGTCCCGCGCCGACGACGGCGAACGTCAGGAGGACTCGTCGTTGAGCGGCGTCCGCCACCCAGCGTGAGGCCTCGAACTGCGAAAGGATCCGGTTGCGCAAGGCGAGCCCTTCTTCGAGGTTCTTGAGGCCGAGGGCGTGCCGAGCCAGCGACGCGTTGCCGAAGTAATCGCTCTGGCTGCCTGTGGCCAGCACGAGATAGTCGTATGGGATCTCGCCCCGGTCAGTCAGCAGCCTGCGCCCGTCGAGGTTGGCGCCGATCACCTCAGCCTGCTTGAAATCGACGTTCGCGAACGGCTGGATCAGCGAGCGAACCGGTCGCGCTATCTCGCCCGGATCGAGCAAGGCCGACGCCACCTGGTAGAGCAGGGGCGTGAACAGGTGGTAGTTGTTGCGGTCGACGATCAGCACATCGACTGGCGCATGACTGAGCGCCCTGGCACAGGTGAGGCCGCCAAATCCCGCGCCGGCGATCACGACCCGTGGACGGGTCACGTCTCCGGTGGCTTGCGGAACCGTCCCCCGGTGCTGTGACGGCGGCTCGCCATCTTGTCCAGCGCGTCAGCTCCACCGGTCGCTTCGACGAGCGATTTGGGCAGCTTCTGCTTCTTCTTGAGCACCGGCTCAAACAGGTCACCATGCTTCGCGACGCGCGCCAGCACCTGCTCCGAATCGAAGACGAGCAAGCTTGGATCGCCCGCCTTGTAGCACTTCTCCACCTCGGCCCACGAAACCGGCGTGGACACCGTCGGTCGGGCGCGAGCCCGGAGCGAATAGACGTTTACCGTCGTCTTGTACTGGTCATTCTGGCTCCAGTCGATCAGGACGCGACCCGTCCTGAGCTCTTTGAGCTGCTTGTGGACCACGAGGTCTGGGTGGCGTTCCTCAAACAGCTGGGCCAGCCCTTTCGACACCACTTTCGTCTCGACGTAGGTGACCTTCGTGTTGAGCGGCACGTACAGCTGCAGCCCTTTCGAGCCGGAGGTCTTGGCGCAGCAATCGAGGCCATGCTCGGCGAAAAGGTCTCGCAGCATGAGGCCGACCCTGCAGCACTCGACGATTGTCGCCGGAGGTCCCGGGTCCAGGTCGAAGACCATCGTCCGCGGCTGGGGCAGGTTCGCGGCGTACGAGAGCGAGGTGTGGAATTCGAGCGTTGCAATTTGA
>DAITQH010000133.1:4152-5519 GCA_036833175.1 Candidatus Dormiibacterota bacterium | reverse complement strand
CTGGCCACTCAGAGCTTCCACGAGACCAAGAACTTCAGCTGCGGCGAAGGCGGCGCTCTGATCATCAACGACGAGCGATACATAGAGCGCGCGGAGGTGATCCGCGAAAAAGGCACTAACCGCAGCCGCTTCTTCCGCGGCCAGGTCGACAAGTACACGTGGACCGACCTCGGCTCCAGCTACCTGCCGTCGGACCTGCTGGCCGCCATCCTGCTGGCGCAGTTCGAGGCAAGAGATCGAATCCAGACCGCCAGAAGCTTTATCTGGGAGCGATATCACGAAGCGCTCGGCGCTTGGGCCGGCCAGAACGGCGCCACGCTTCCGGTGGTTCCCCCGGATCGCGAGCAGACGTTCCACATGTTCTACCTGCTGATGCCCAGCCTCGATGCCAGGCAGCGCCTGATCGCGCACCTGAAGAGCCAGGGGATCATGAGCGTCTTTCACTACGTGCCGCTGCACCTGTCCGACATGGGCAAGAGATTCGGCGGCAGGCCCGGGCAGTGCCCGGTGACTGAGGACGTAAGCGACCGGCTCCTGCGCCTTCCCTTCTATACGCACCTCACCGAGTCGGACCAGGCCAGGGTGGTGGACGCCGTTCTCGAGTTCGCCACCTAGTGCCTTCGCGGATCGAATACGACCCCACCTGTTACGAATCGCTGGTCGTGGCCGAAGAGCGCCACGTCTGGTTCCGCGCCCGAAACCAGCTGATCGCGACGCTGGCCGGCCAGGTCGTCCAGCCATTCGGCGTGGGTTATCGGGTGCTCGAGGTCGGCTGCGGGTCGGGTTATGTCCTGCGGGCCTTGAAGGAGGTGTGTGCCGGAGGCACCGTGATCGGCATGGACCTCTTCGAGGACGGCCTGCGTAACGCAAGGGCCAGGCTCCCCGACACCGCACTCGTTCGCGGCGATATCTTGCAACCACCCTTTTTCGCACGCTTCCAGCTGATTGGCCTCTTCGACGTGCTCGAGCACCTGGACGATGACATGCGTGTCCTGCGCGCCATCAGAGAGCTGCTGACCGAGGATGGAGTGCTCATGGTGACCGTGCCCGCGAGCGCCGCGCTCTGGAGCTATGCCGATGTCGTGGCCAAGCACGTGCGGCGATATGAGTTGGACGGTCTGGAGGCCAAGCTGCGACAGGCAGGCTTCGCGGTCGATTACGCGAGCCCATTCATGGCGACCCTCTATCCAATTCTGTGGGCGGGTCGCCGCGTGGCCTCGTTCCGCGACAAGCGCGCGGCCGCCGATCCTGAGCGGAGCAAAGAGCTCTTCGACGACGAGCTGAACATCAACCCGGTCGCCGGTTCAACGCTTGGGTGGTTTCTGAAACAAGAGCTCCGCTGGTTGCGTCGCCGGCGGCGCCTACCC
>DAITQH010000133.1:0-4052 GCA_036833175.1 Candidatus Dormiibacterota bacterium | reverse complement strand
TGGGTGGTTTCTGAAACAAGAGCTCCGCTGGTTGCGTCGCCGGCGGCGCCTACCCCTTGGCAGCTCGCTGATTGCGATCGCCCGTCGCGGCCGAGCCGAACCACTTGTGGTACCAGCGGCCGGTGTCGCGAGCTAGGAATCCGCTGCGCTCATAGAGGCGCTTGGCCGCTACGTTGCGGCCCTGCGTGACGACGAGGACCTCTTCGACGCCGGCCTCTCGGAACCAATCGATCGCCCGCCGAATCAAGGCGCTGCCGACGCCACGGCCTCGCGCCATGGGGCCGACGCCGACAAGGCCGATCCAACCTTGTTTTGCCTCGACTTTGCAGGTCACATAGCCGGCCGCGGTTCCGTCGATAAGCGGCACGAACACGATGTCCGCGATCGCTCCCTCGAGGCTCCTCCTGATCCATGTCGAGTAGAGGTCGTCGCAACCGGCTCGGGGAAAGCCTGGATCGTTGTAGTAGCGAGAGTCGGTGTGGCCGGCGCGCGCGATCGCGTCAAGCGCGCCCAGGTCCTGCATGTTGCCCGGCCTCAACTCAACGTCCGGCACTGATGCGTCGGAGCTGGCGTCGCTGAGACGGTTGGCCAGCGTGACTCGCTCATCGACGAGGTGGAAACCGCCCTGCTCGGCAACTCGAGCGCTGGCGGTGTCGCCTTGCGGCGCCAGGTATTGAAGAAAGGTGATGTCGTTCGCCTTGCACCAGGCTTCGATTGCGGGCACCTGGTTCTTGCCCAGCTGCCGACCCTCCACTTTGGCGCAGCCGAAAGCCCAGAAGTCCGAGTCCCACTCCAGCCGCCGGCAGACGCCTGAGCCTGCCGCGGCCTGGGGGGAACCTGTCAAGGCGAGCGCTTGGTGACGACGCTGACCACGGCAGCCACGGCCGCATGCGTCTTGCTGTGCCGTGTCACCTCGCGCACCGCATAGGTCGGGTGCTGCATCGAACGCGCATGCATTCGCGCGAGGTACTCGCCGATGATGCCGAGCGAAAAGAGCTGGGCGCCAGAGAAGATGGCGATCAAGGATGCAAGGAACGAAAAGCCGGGAACGCTGCCACCGTGAGCCAGGTAGGTGATGAGGACATAGATGAGGGCGAGCGTGCCCATAACGGTAAATAGGAAGCCGATGAGGCTTGCGACCTGCAGGGGCCAGGTGCTGAAGCCAGTGATCATGTTCAGCGCGTGCACGACCAACTTTCTGAACGTGTAGTTGGAGGTGCCCCGCGCTCGAGGTTCGTGCCTGACGCTTACAGCATCGAAATTGGTGGTGCTCCACGTGAGCAGAACATCGATGGAGACATAAGGGCCGTCGTAGCCGGCAAATGCATCGCGAAGCTGAGTGCGGAACGCCCTGAACGCGCCGGCCTTGCGAGCGATTGGAGCGCCCATCGCGGATTGGAGCGCGATCTTCGTCACCTGGGTGGCGACATCGCGCCACAGACCGTGCTGCTCCTGGGCCGGCGTCCCGTAGACGACATCGACCTCCGCGTTCAGCTTTTCGAGAAGCTTCGGTATCTCCTCCGGAGGGTGCTGGAGGTCATCGTCGAGCGTTACGCAGATCTCGTAGCGAGCGAGGCGGACGCCGCACAGCAGAGCGTTGTGCTGACCGTAGTTGCGCATCAGGTGCACGCCCTTCACCCAATCGTGCTCGGCGGCGAGCTGCTCGATGGTGCGCCATGTTTTATCGCGACTCCCATCATCGACGAGGATGAGCTCGTAGTCGGGAGCGGCGGCCCTCAGCACGGGTTCGAGCCGGCGTACCAGCTCGGGCAACGAGAGTTCGCTGTTATAGGCGGGAACGACCGCTGAGACGCTGGGCCGGGAGGGATTCAAGGGCGAACATGAGGGTAGCAAATAGGTTCGGGCCGCCCGGCAAGTCGGAAAAGGTGACGGCTACTTGATTTGATACACGCGAACGTCGCCGTCGATGGTGCTCACCAGGTTGTAGGCCGAGGTGATGTAGTCGTAGATCGGCTTCCAGGTCTTTTCATTCTCGAAGTCGTTCGGCCTCTGGTGCAGGAAATCCGACTCCTTGTAGTCCTGGACGAAGATCCACTTCGGCGGATCACGTTGGAGATCGGCGACCGCCTGGACGGCAATGGCCGGCGTGATCGCCAGCGGGTCGTACCAGTCCACTCGCGTCGGGTTCCTTCGGCCAGTCAGCACGTAATAGGACTGGCCGTCGGGAAACACGAGCAGGCGGTCGCCGGGCGCGGTGTCTTTCTCGATCTCGGCCACGAGACCGTTGATGCGGGAGGCGTTGCCCGGAAGCGTTTTGATGCCGGCCAAACGCGGCGCGGTAAAGTCAGCAGTCATCTGTTCCCGCGGGCCGTCCAGGTAGGGGCTGCCGTGAGTGACGACCACGCCGGCGACCGCGATGAAGACGCCCACCACGACTGGAATCGCAACCCTGACTGCCGGGGTGCCACCCCAGATTCGCCACACGGTGTACAGGAACGTCAACGCCACCGGGATACCGATGAAGGTCCCGACGTAAGCGAATCGCATGCTCGACAAGTCCACGCCCTGCAGGTACTCCAGGACCGCGGCCATGATCGGGATGCCCGGCGGGAACATCTCGGCGCGGACTTGCGCGGCCCACGGTTTGCCGGCGAGGCCTGGCAGCCGCGCGGCGACGGTGACCGCCGACGCCATGAGGTTGATCGCGAGAATCACCGCGAGCGCGCCGACGAGGAGGCGCATCTGGCCGTTCGTGGGGATGCCCTGCACGCTCGAGGGCAGCGCCGGGACGATGACCACGGCGAAGACGCCTGCCAACACCACCAATGCCGGGATGGCCAGCCAGGGCCTGATACGCGCGGCCGCCAGCAGGATGACGAGCGCGAGTGGAGCGAAGATGGCGCGGCCTGGCACGAACAGCCAGTGCGGCCAGTCCTGGTAGAGATAGAATCCGATGGGTCTTGGGCGAGCCTGCAGCAGCAGGCCGAAAGCCTGGTGGCGGAAGAGGGTGAAGAGACCGGCGAGGGCGATGACCCCAAAGACGATCCCAACTATGGCAACGAAGCCGGCCGCGAAAAACGGCCAGCGGCGAGGGCCGGCCATCCACGGCCTTAATAAACCGAGTATGCACACGCCGACGGCCATCGCGAGATACGTGGGCTTGGCGAGAAACGCGAGTCCGCAGAAAACGCCCGCCAGCAGGACGATGGGGATGCGCTCGCGCTCTCCCTCCCACGCCAGGATGAGGACCGCGACGAGGAAGAGCAGCTGCGCATCGAAGTTGAAGTTCGAGTAGGCGTACAGGATGGTGGTGAAGAAGATGGTCGGCAGGGTGACGAGGAAGGCGAGGCGCGGCGAAACGTAGCGACGGATGATCAGAAACGCGATCACCGAGGTCAAGGAGACCTCGACAGCAAAAACCCACCGGGATGCCAAGAAGCTGTAGTCGTTGCCGAGCGTGGCCATCACGGCCGCCTCCTTGTAGACGCTCAGTGGCGGCAGAGTGAAGTAAAAGTCGCGATAGATCGTCTGGCCCCTGACCAACCGAAGGGCCAGTGAGGGCAGGAAGCCCTCGTCGCTGGCGTTGAAACCCTGGTTGAGGAAGGTGGCGCGATAGGCGAGCCCGGCGGCGAACAGGAGGACCGCGCAGAGGACGGTCTGCCTGCGAGGCGAAAGCGTCAAGGCGCTCAGAGTCTAAAGCCGGGAGGTTGACACGCGCCCCGAACGATGGCCAGGCGGACGAGGCGGTCTTACGACGGCACCACAATCCGCCCGACACGATCACCATCGCCTGCCGGCCATAACAGGGACAGCAACTTTTCGGTTATATCGCGCGCGTCGCCAGCGCCCGCGACAACGAAGTGTTCGCGTAGACGATCACGCACAGACCACGGCCGAAGTAGGAGCGCGGGATCTCGATGGAGCCGCTGCCGCCGAGATTGGATGCAACCAAATAGGCCCAAAAGGCGCAATCGATTAGCCCGGATGCGGCCATCCGCGCTCGAATGGCCTGGTTGGTCGATCGGAGTGGTGACCCGCCACAATTCAACCCGTGATGCTGGCGATTGCCAGGCTGCGGCGCCGAATTGGAC
>DAITQH010000132.1:0-5573 GCA_036833175.1 Candidatus Dormiibacterota bacterium | reverse complement strand
TGCCGGTCAACGTTGCGATCGTCGGCCCGACCGGGGCAGGGAAGACCACGCTCTTCAACGCTTTGACCGCAGGCCGCGGCGCCGACGGCGTCGGAATGGTGGATGTCCCGGACGAACGCTTGAATCGCCTGGCCGAGGCTGTCAAGCCGCTGAAGGTGACGGCGGCCCAGGTGAGGGTCGAGGACACCCCGCCCGGCAGCCGGGCGCAGCGTGTCGCGTTTGCGCGACAGGCGGACGTGCTGGTCAAGGTCGCGCGCTGCTTCGGTCCACAGCCTGATCCCGCCGCCGAGCTCGAGGAATTCGCCCTCGACCTCGTCCTCGCGGACCTTGCCTCAGTCGAGAAGCGCCTCGACGTGGTGGCCAAGGAATCGCGTGCCGGAAGAAAGGACGCGCAGAACGAGCAGGAGATCCTGACCGCCGCCAAAGAGCACCTCGACGCGGGCAAGCAGCTGCGCACGATGAAGCTCGAGCCTGATCAGCGCGCGATCCTGCTGGGCATCTTCCCGGTGACCCTCAAGCCGTCGGTGTACGTCGCCAACGCCGCCGATGAGCTGCTGCCCGGCGGTGGCGAGCCCGCGGTCAAGGTGTCGAAGCTCGCAGCGGCCGAGGGTGCGCCTGCGATCGTGCTGTCAGCCCGGCTCGAGGCGGAGCTGGGCGAGCTGGAGCCGGGCGAGCAGGCCGAGATGCGCGCCGGATACGGGATCGACGAGTCGGGCCTTGGACGCATCGCTCGCGCGGTGTGGGAGGCCGGAGGGCTGATCACCTATTTCACCGCGGGCGAGCCTGAGGTCCGTGCCTGGCCTTGCGAGCGAGACGCGTCTGCTCCGATCGCGGCGAGCAAGATCCATACCGATTTCGAGAAGCACTTCATCCGCGCCGAGGTGACCTCAGTCGACGAGCTGGTCGCGGCGGGATCGATGGAAGCCCTGCGAGCCGCCGGAAAGCTTCGGGTCGAAGGACGCGACTACAGGGTGCAGGACGGGGACGTGATCTTTTTTAGGATTGGGCGCTAATACCGACCCATGAAGAAGGTCTGCCAGAGCTGGTAGCCCACCCAGACCAGCGCGGCCGCGGCGATCACGAACAGCAGCCATCTCATACCCCGTGTAACGGAGCCGCCCGGGGCGACTTGCGTAATCGGCCCTGATTGCGCCAAGGAATGTTAAGACCTTGACAATGTCTACATTCGGGGTTATAACATCGCACGGGACACAACATGTCGTAGCCCACGTCTCACTCGGTTGAGTCCCACGGCCCAACGACAGGCAGGCGGATCGCACTCCACAAGTCGCACCCCACGACCCAGAACAGGCCCTCTCCACCGCCTGCCTGTTCTATTTCTACGAAGCCGGGACGGACTGCGGCTCGAGCCGCCCGGCTCTAGACTTTGCTTTATGAGTCGCAAGGGCAAGAAGCGAACCAAGGGCAAGTTTCGCCCCCCCGTCAGGCCGGCCGGGCCGCTGACGCCCGCAACGGGCGCGACCTCATCGACGGCGATGCAAGCCGGCCCGACGCGCAGCGTCTCCCAGGCGCGGGTCGGCGGCGACCAGATGCTGGTTCGCTCCGTCGAGATGTCCCTGGGCGCGCGTAACCAGTTCACGAAGATCCGGGGTGGACGCTACATCGTCGAGTCGGCGGACCCCTCGATTCCACTCGACCGCGTCCCTTATTTCACGAAAGACCTGGTGCGGCTCGTGGTCGTTGGCGTGGCTATGGTGGTGCTGCTTGGCGTCGGTTCTTTCGCGGTGCCCCTGATCGTCAAGTAGAGCCGCTTTCGTAGACACCCCCGGGGCCCGCCGCTAACCTTCAACCGATGTCGCAGCCTGATGCGTCCGGTTCGCACGTCTTAGTCCACCGGCTTCGTCAAAAGCACCGCGACCCCAACGCAGAGCACAAGCACCCCATCAACAAGGCGCACTACGAGGAGGCCAGCCGCGGGGCGCGCATTGCGGACCAGGTGTCTGCAGCCTTGGGCTCGTGGCCGTTCATCATCATTCAAACAGTGCTGCTGCTCACCTGGGCGGCAGTCAACTACTGGGGCCTGTTTGTGCAGCGCTGGGATCCATACCCCTTCATCCTGCTCAACCTTGTGCTCTCCTTCCAGGCCACCTACGCAGGCCCCATCGTGCTGCTGGCGGGCAACCGGCATGCGCAGAAGGACCGCATCACGCTCGAGCACATGGCCGACGAGGCGGACAAAGGCGAGGAACATATCAACCGCATCCTCGTCGAGATCAAAAAGAACACCGACCTCACTCTGCGCATCCTCAAAGAGCTCGAGGCGGAGTCCGCCTGATGTCAGCTGACACCAAGGTCACCACTGCGCGGCGGACGGTTGCGGCCAGGCACAAGCACCCGGTGAACCAGCTCTTCCATGACGAGGCAACCCTTGGTGAGCGCGTTGCGGACCAGGCCGCCTCAGGCATTGGTTCCTGGTGGTTCTTGATCATCCAGAGCGTCCTCATCGCGATCTGGGTGGCCCTCAACTCCATCGAATTCTTCACCCACAGGTGGGATCTCTATCCGTTCATCCTCTTGAACCTGATGTTCACCATCCAGGCGGCCTTCACAGGTCCCGTCCTGTTGCTTTCGGGCAACCGCCAGGCCCAAAAGGATCGCCTGCGGCTGGAGCACACGGCCGAGGTGGCCGAGGTCGCCGAGAAATCGACCCTCGAGATCCTCAGTGAGATCGAACGCAACACCGAGGCTACCCTCAAGGTGCTCGAGCACCTCAAGAAAAGGCGCGAATCGAAGAGTCCATCTGGAACGCAGAGCCAGGAAAGTCGGGACTCGAAAGCCACGTAGACTCCTCCGCGTGCGGGTGATCCTGTTTACGGGGAAGGGGGGCGTCGGCAAGACCTCTGTAGCGGCGGCCACGGCGGTGCAGTGCGCCAGGGCGGGCTACCGGACCGTGATCATGAGCACCGACCCAGCTCACTCGCTGGGCGACTCGTTCGACGTCGAGCTCGGTCACGACCTGACACAGCTTTCGAACAACCTCTGGGCGCACGAGGTCTCGTCATTGCACGAGATGCAGCGCCATTGGGTGAAGCTGCACGAATATGCCGCCGAGGTCTTCGCCACGCAGGGTCTCGACGAGGTGGTCGCGGACGAGGTGGCCAACCCTCCCGGCATGGACGAGATCGCGTCGCTGATGTGGATCAAGCACTACGTGCAGAAGGCCGAGCACGATGTCCTCATCGTCGACTGCGCGCCGACCGGCGAAACTCTGCAGCTGCTCACGTTTCCCGATGCCGCCAAGTGGTGGCTGGACAAGATCTTTCCGTGGCAACGCCGCGCGATGCGCATGGCGAGACCCGTGCTTCAGCCGATGATCGGGATGCCGCTCCCATCCGATGAGATTTACGCCTCGCTAAAGGACCTGCTGCTCGACCTGGGCGGCATGCGCGACCTCCTGACCGACTCCTCGATGACGACCGTGCGAATCGTCCTCAACCTCGAGAAGATGGTCGTCAAGGAGGCCAAGCGTGCGTACACCTACCTGAGCCTGTTCGGCTACGTAACCGACGCGGTGATCGTGAACCGGCTCCTGCCCGGCGAGTTGCACGACGAGCTGTTTCAGAGGTGGCAGCAGATCCACAAGCGCTACCAGGTCGAGGTCGAGCAGTCGTTTGCCGGGATTCCGATCTTCAACGTGCCGCTGTTCGACCAGGAGGTGGTCGGCGAGAAGATGCTCCTCCGCATGGCGCGCGAGACGTATGGCGAGCGCGACCCCTCCGAGCACTTCGCGACGTCGAGCCCGCAGCGCATCGACAAGGATGGAAGCGACTATGTGCTCACCCTCAAGGTCCCGTTTGCGGATCGTTCGTCGGTGGACCTTAGCCGGCACAACGGCGAGCTCTACGTCACGCTGGGCAACTACCGCCGGCAGATCTCGTTACCTCGCGTCCTCGCGCAGCGCGACACGACGACCGCGACCGTAAGCGACGGCGAGCTGCGCGTTCGCTTCGCGAAAAAGACGACCACTCAGGAGAAGAAGAAATGAGCCGTGATGGCGAGCGACTGATCGAAACCGTCAACGAGCTGGGATCGAGGGTCGGGCACCTGCTCTCGGACATGGTCCCGCCCGCGGCACAGGTTCATCTCTTGAACGCGCAACGCGAGCTCATTACGGCGCTCATGCTCATCTACGAGCACCGGGTCACATCGACGGCGGGGGGTGGGCGCCGGCGGGCGGCGCCCACCGGAGCTCGTCGTGCGCCAACGCAAAAGCGATCGTCGAAGCGCGTCGGCAAAATTCCCATCGATTGAAGACCCCACAAAAAGCCCCACGAAGTCAGAGGCTTCGCCGTGACTTCGCGGGGACCCCTACATCCGAGGCTACGCCGTGAGTTTGCGGGGACCCCGGCGTGAATAACTTCACAGCCTTTCTTCTCGCCGCGCTCCTGCTGGTGCCGGCGCTGCTGGTCGCGGTCCCGGTGCACGAGGTCGGCCACGCCTTGGCCGCCTACTTCCTGGGCGACCGGTCCGTCCGGTACTTCGGCTACCTGACGCCCAATCCGCGTCGCTTCATCGATCCCCTTGGGGCGATCGCGGTTTTCGTCGCGCTTGTCGGGTGGGGGCGCCGGGTGCCGGTCCAGCCCAACCGGATCAGGACGACGGGGCAGCACGTCATCCACGAGCTGGGAGGTCCGGCCGCGAACCTGGTCGTCGCCATCGTCCTGGGCTTTGTCTGGAGGGCGCTCGGCCACCTGGGCATGGCGTCGGCTTTCACCCTGTCGCCGGCGCTTCTCGGCGCAGCGATCTACGCCATCGTCTTCTTGAACCTCTCGATCTTCGCCTTCCAGCTGCTGCCCATCCCAGGCCTCGACGGATGGGCGGTGATCGAGGCCATCTTCCGCAACCGCAACGCGCGCTTCTTCTACGAGGTCAACTCACGACGCCAGCAGATCTGGATCGGGTGCATCGTCGTGATCTTTCTCTGGCAGCTCTTCCAGGGTGGCAGCCTCTTGTCGACAGTGATGACTCCGTTTTACTGGCCCGCCAGCCTAATCTCATTAGGCGGATGCGCCGGTTACGCGATTCCAGGATTCAACGGACTTCATCCCTGCCCGCAATAGGTGGGCTGGTGAACGAGCCTGCGTATGCAGAGCTAGTCAAGCAGTTCGGACATGCGCGGGTTGTCGAAGCGCTTCGCGAACAGGTTGCCGCGGAGAGGAAAGGCGATGAGGCGAACGGGGCCGACCGCGTGCTGCTCGTCACCGCCTCGCTGCGCGCGGCGGTGGCTCCGAGGCTGCGCCGCGTCATCAACGCCAGCGGCGTGATCCTGCACACGAACCTCGGCCGCGCGCCGCTGTCGCGCGCTGCGGTGGATGCGCTCGCGGTGGCGTCCGGCTACAGCAACCTCGAGCTGGATCTCGAATCAGGGCGCCGCGGCGAGCGAGCCGCTCTGGTTTCAGGTTTGCTGACGCAGCTGTTCGGCGCCGAGGCGGCGCTCGTCGTCAACAACAACGCCGCCGCCATCCTTCTCGCGCTCACCGCCCTGTGCAAAGGCAAAGAGGTCATCGTCTCGCGCGGCCAGCAGGTCGAGATCGGCGGGTCTTTTCGGATGC
>DAITQH010000131.1:0-5675 GCA_036833175.1 Candidatus Dormiibacterota bacterium | reverse complement strand
ACAATCCCAAGGAGCACCACGGGAGCTTCTTCAACCACCTGTTCGACACGCACCCCCCGATCGAAGAGAGGATCGCCGCACTGGAGAAGATCGCGAGCGTCCAGCAGACATAGGGGCGCGGCGGAGGAGATGACCCTCCACCGCACCCGCCCTGATTGGATGGCCGATTACTGGGTCAAGATGTCCGGCCTTGGTGTTCTTTATGGCCAGACCTTGGGGAAGGCCCCGTGGGACGAAGGTGTCACATATATGACGCTTGCTGGAGGATTCAGGCGAGGTTGTACCGCGGGCGTCGCGAGCAGCACGCGTACGGCCGAGCTAATAACGGCAAGACCGCCGTCATGCAATGCGTCCATGTAGACGCCTTGCCCGCTCGCGCTCTGCCACTCGGTGGCGCTTTCGATTGAAGTCCCTTCCATCCATTCGTTGAACGTCGTTATTAGCTGCCAGGGCTCGTGGCTGTTGACCATGTCGGCGACGTTTTGCGCCCAGCGCACTGGATCGCGAACCAACCGCGGCGCAGTCTCGCTGTACTTGTTGAAGCCGGGCGAGATGGAGAAGCTGTAGCCGGACTGGTGATCCTCGGCAACTGCTGGACCGTACTGGTGCCAGCCATCGGGCTGACCGGCGCATGTGCGGTAACCGACGAAGACTTGCAGGTTGAGATAGAAGCCGTTGTTCACTGACGACCACGCTGCGACGTCGGCGCACGACGCCACGGCGCGACTGTAGACGAAGAGCACGGGCTTTCCGTTGACGTGCAGGAAGTTGGGGTCGGAGGCGTAGTGGCTGGCGATATAACTCAGGTCGGAGGCGGCCTGAGTCGCATTCAGCGCCGGCTCGTAGTAGAGCGTCCAGCAGAACGTCGTGCCATGAGCAGCAGCCAGCATTGCATTGATGCGGCCGTCAGTCTTGCTGCCCTGACCCCACCAGGTGGCGATGCCCGCCTGGATGTGGCCGTACTGCATGGAAGCGATTTGATCGTGCACGATCTGGGAGTTGGTGTCGAGGTTGTAGAAACCTGACGAAGGGTTGTAGTGGGTGGCGGGGTAGATGCCACTCTGGGTCCAGTTCTCCGGGTACCAGCCGTAGTAGAAGGCGGCTCGGATCGGCGTTGCCAGGTTGCAAACACCACTCGGTGACGGCGATGGGGTGGGGCTCGGCACCGGAGATGGGCTCGGCACCGGCGATGGGCTCGGCGCTGGCGATGGGCTCGGGCTCGGCAATGGGCTCGGGCTCGGGCTTGGTGATGGAGTCGGTGAGGGGGTGGGCGTTGGCGGATCGATCGTCTTGAACAGTGTTACCCCGCTCGCCCAGTACATTGCTGTGGTGAAGCTGCCGGTGAAGCGCTGGGCCGCGGTCGAGCTCAGCACCTGATAGCCGGTGACCAGCGTGACGTTCCTGCTGGTCCGCTGCGACTGTGTGGTGTACCCGGCGGCGGTGACTGTGATCGCTTGAGTCGAGGCATGGCCGGCGATGAAGCCCACAGCCACATCAGTTGACAGCGTCGGTGTTGCAGGACCGGAGTCAGCAAGGGTGCCCGTATTCGACGCCCCGCTGTAGACATCCACGGGACCGCTGGCATCCAGGCCGGAGAACTCCTGAACCTCGATCGCCATCGTCGTGGTATGTCCCGCGGTGGCGGTGATGTTGGTTACCGGGTTGGCGCTGATCGTGTACCACATCTCACCGTCGGAGTCGTGGCCTGACAGACCAAATGATTTGATCTTGATCCAGGTATTGCCGCCTGAATCGCTGACCGCCGTGAGCTGGTTGCTGAGCCCGGTTGCAAGGCTGGCCGAGAGCACCAGCACGTGGCCGGGGGTGGTCGGGGTCGGGAAGGTCGCATTCAGGTTTGAGGAGCTCGTCTGCTCGCTGGCCCCGGTCGCCTGGACGAGCGCCACTGAACATGGGCTCGGGCAAGGGTTAGGAGACGGACTCGGACTTGGCGAGGGCGAAGGACTCGGCGAGGGTGAAGGGCTTGGGGACGGGCTCGGGCTCGGTGATGGGGACGGGCTCGGGCTCGGTGATGGAGCGCCGCCCCATACGTCGCTGATGGGCAGAGCGCTCGCCGCGTTCGCAAGTGGAGCGAGGCCATAGAAGTCTTCGATGGTTCGGAGGACGTTGTAGTGCGTGATCTGCTCGGGGTACTGGCCAGACACGATCCCCTGGCCGGCAAAGACGGTGACGATATGGTTGCCGTGACTGCTGTCGTCCTCATCCCAGGTCAGGATCGCGAGCGAATTGTGAGTCTTGGCCCACTGCACGTATGGGTCCCAGTGAGCCTGCAGCCAGGCGTCTCCGGTCGCAATCGAGCAGTCATGCGTGTCGTTACACAAATTCGGTACGACGAGAGACACCGTGGTCAATGTCGTGAAGTCGGTGGGAAATGCCGCGTACGTCTTGGTGTGAGCGGCATCCGCCGTTGCCGTCCAATCGGCAAGCGGGTTGTGCTTGCGCGCATATGTGCCGCTGGTGCAGCCGGTGTATCCGTCGCTGGGCATCGACTCGCTGTAGCCGGCAACAGAAAGCCCGGCCGCCAAGAGCTGAGTGCCCAACGATCCGGTCGTGAACGTGTGCGGGCAGCTGTCGTCGGTCACGCCCTGGTTGGAACCACTCCACAGCTCGTGGTAGTTGGGCTCGCTTGGATGGCCGACAGCAAACGATTGGGTGAATAGGGCGTTTTGTTGGGCGAGCGAGTTGACATAGGGTGCGGACGAGCTCCCGATGATCTGCTCGTATGCATGGTTCTCCATGATTGCGATAACGACGTGATCGGGACGCGGCGTCGCGGCAGATGTTGGGACAGCTACCCATAAAAGGCCTAACAACAAGAAAACAACGCTTCCTGGGATGAGCCTCTTCGACCAAATACGAATTGCTGCGGAACGTCGTGCCATCTGGCATTCACCTCGGGCAAGAATCCGGTGAGAGCTCGCACCAACTTGGAAGTCAGCCAACTTCCGGATGCGCTGCTATCTACGGCTGCGATTCCGAACGAGCGGTGTGACTTGTGGCAAGCCTTTTCACCCCGCCGTGTAGACAGATAAAACGAACGGATGGCAGAAACCTTGCAGAGGATGCCGCTTTTGCGATCGATGCAATCCGAGATCACGCGAGATTTGAAAGAGCATCCCGCACACTCCATAATCGACCGATGAGATTCCGCACCAAGCTTCTATCCGCGGGCAAAACCGCAGCGGGGATCGAGATCCCGGCTCGAGTGGTGGAATCGCTTGGGTCGAGCAAGAAGCCGGCGGTCAGCGTGACCATCAACGGGTTCACCTATCGCAGCACGGTGGCGGTGATGGGAGGGAAGTTCATGGTCGGGGTGAGTGGGGAGAGGCGCGAGGCCGCCGGGGTGACCCCAGGCGAGATGCTGGACGTCGATATCGAGCTCGACACCAAGCCTCGCGAGGTGGAGGTGCCGCCCGAGTTGGCGAAGGCGCTGGACCGTGACCCTCGTGCCAAGAAGGTCTTCGAGGGGCTGTCTTACAGCGGGAAGCAGCGGCACACGCTGCCCGTCGCCAACGCCAAGACCGACGAGACTCGCAACAGGAACATCGACAAGGCGATCAAAGCGTTGCGCGGCTAAGTCCCGAAACTCACGCCCCCTCCGGCCCTTCGGGCCACCTCCCCGGCGAGCGGGGAGGACATTTGATATACACAGCCCAGCCCCTATATTTCGCCCGTGCTGATCCTCGCCAAGTTTCTCCACGTTCGGCGGGCTGAGCTTGCTCGGACGTTGCAGGTGGCTGCCTTTGCCATGATCGTCGGCTGGGGGGCTTACACCGCCTTCAGCGGCACGCAGGCCATCTTTCTCAACAAGGCTGGGCCTGAGGCGTATCCGCTCTTCTTCATCATCCTGGCGCTGGCGGTGTGGCCGATGGTTGCCCTCCAGGGGGTGCTCACTCGACGGCTCGGCGTCGGTCGCGCCTTCCGCGTGATCCTCGCCTTCAACGGCCTTGGGGCTTTTGGGATCTTCGTCACGTACCTCTTCAACGAGAGCCCCAATGTGGCTATCGGCGCGTACCTCGTGTACTCGGTCGGCTTCGAGCTCGTGATGATGCAGTTCTGGGGCTTCGTCAGCCAGCATTTCAACCTGCTCGAAGGCAAGCGCATCTTCCCGATCATCGCGGCGGGCTCGAGCATGGGCTACATCCTCTCGGGCTTCACCACCACCCTCATCGCGCTCGTCGCCACCGAGCCGCTGCTCCTCGTGTGGACTTTCGCGTCGGTCGCCGCGATAGTGATGTCGATCCGGCTGGAGCGCACCCTCTACAGGCCCTCCTTCGACGACGACGCCGATGAGCTCCTCGCGCACGAGCACGTGGTGCGCGGACGGCAGAGCGCCATCGACATCATCAGGGCCGCGGTCCGGTACCTGACCAGCAGCCCGCTGGTGCTAGCGCTGGTCCTTCTCGCGCTTGTGCTGCAGGTGGCGAGCCGGGTCGGCGACTATCTTGTCGCCCTCATCTTCGTCAATGCGACCCACCACAACCTGCAGGCGCTAACGATCCTCATCGGCAACGCGTGGCTCGCAAGCTACGTGGTGCAGCTGGCCATCAGCCTGTTCGTGGCGCCATGGGTGCTCGATAAGCTGGGCGTCAAGAACGCCATCCTGGCGCTGCCGATCTTCACATTGATCGGGTTCGCGGCGGTGGCGGTGAGCCCGGTGCTCGTCACCTCGCTGTTCCTGTTCATCGTTCGCAACGGGCTCCAGACCGGCCTCGACGACCCAGCCGAGAGCGTGCTGGGCAGCGCCGTTCCCGCACAGGTCGGGCCGAAGCTCAAGTTCCTGCTCGACAACCTCGTGCTGCCCGGGGCTGCGGTGCTCAGTGGCGTCATCCTCCTGCTGGTCCAGCGAACGATCGTTGCGAGCGTCGAGGTGCTTGCGATCATCGGGATCTTTGCAGCGATTCTTTTCATCGCCGCGGCCTTTCGCGTGCGCAGCCTCTACATGAGCGCCATCTACTCGCGACTGCGCACACATGCGATGACGCTCAGCGACTACCAGCGTGCCGTCGGGCGGCCCAGCCAGCAGGAGATCGACGAGCTGATGTCCTTCGTGCGACAGGGCGACGACAAGGTGCGCCAGTTTGCGGCCGCCGCCCTCGGCAGGCTGGCCCCCGACACTTTCGCCGGAATGCTGCCTGAGCTTCTCGCGTCCGACGACAGGCGCGTCCGGAGGCTCGGCTTTCAAATGGCCCTTCCGGAGATCGTCTCGGTCGATCAGCTCGAGGGGGCTGTCAACGACCCGGACGGCTGGGTGGTGGCGTCGGCCGCAGTCGCCGGGGCGGGCCGCCGGCCGCCCTGGGGGCGCGCCAAGGAGCTCCTCGACCGACTATGGGCATCGAATGACGACGAGAACCGCGCGGCGGCCGTGTGGGCGGCGGCCTTCCAGGGCGACAACGCCAAGGTCATCGCGGGCCTTCAGGACAAGGTGCCGCGCATCCGCCAGGAGGCGATTCGCAGCTTCGCCAAGCTAAAGGCTGACGTTCCGGGCGCAGCAACCGCGATGATCGCGTGCCTCACCGACCCGGACATCGCTGTTCGGCGAGAGGCGCTGCAGCAGGCGGTGCGCTGGGCGCCGCCCGAGGAGGACAGCCGGGCATACGCGGAGGCGCTCATCGACGGCCTGACGAGCGCCGACCACGAGGTGCGGACGCTGGCGG
>DAITQH010000130.1:1317-5715 GCA_036833175.1 Candidatus Dormiibacterota bacterium | reverse complement strand
ATCGACCCCAGGATCCGCTACTGATGGCCGCCACTGCCGCGGCCGTCATCTCGAGACCAATCGCTCCGGAGCAGGCGAGTCTTTGGAGCGATGCCTGGCGCCGCCTGCGTCGCAACCGCCTGGCGTTGATCAGCGCCATCTACCTCGTCTTGCTGGTTTCCGTCGCTCTATTGGCCCTGGTGCACACGCCCTATTCCTACCGGGAGGTGGGCGTGGCAAGGCCCTACTCGGGCCCCAGCGCTGCGAACTGGTTCGGCGCCGACATCCTTGGTCGTGACGTGCTGAGCCGGCTGATGGTCGGGGCGCAGATCTCGCTCATCGTTGGTGTCGGCACGCAAATCTTCGTAGTTGCGGTGGGCGTTCCGATCGGGCTCATCGCGGGCTACTACAGGGGCCCGTTCGACACCGCGGTGTCTTTCATCATCAACGTCTTCTACGGCATCCCTGACCTGCTGGTGGCCATGATCCTGCTGCTGCTGCTGGGCCCGAGCCTGAACAACATCATCATCGCGATCGTCGCCACGCGCTGGATGGACATGGCGAGGCTGGTCCGCGGCCAGACCCTATCTATGCGCGAGCGTGAGTTCATCGAAGCCGCGCGTTCAAGCGGCGCCAAGCCCGCCAAGATCCTGTTCGGGCACATCCTCCCGAACTCACTCGGCCCGATCATCGTGCAGGCCACGTTCGGCGTGCCGGCCGCCATCCTGTTCGAGGCCTTCCTCAGCTTCCTCGGGATCGGAGTTCAGCCCCCGACGCCGTCGTGGGGCTCGATGGCCGCTGACGGCCTCGCCGCCATCCGGATCGCCCCGCACATGGTGATCTTTCCATCGATCGCTCTCTCGCTGACCCTGATGGCATTCAACTTCTTGGGCGATGGGCTGCGCGACGCGCTCGACCCACGGCAGAAGCGATAGTGCCGACTCCAATCCTGCAGGTGAAGGATCTGCGCACGGAATTCCTGACCGACGGCGGCGTGGTGAAGGCCGTCGACGGCGTGAGCTTCGACCTCTATCCCGGTGAGAGCATAGGCATCGTCGGTGAGTCCGGCAGCGGGAAATCGATCACCGCCCTCTCGATCCTGAGGCTCGTGCCGGACCCCGGTCGGGTGGTGTCGGGCCAGGTGCTGTTCCACGACCAGGACCTCCTGCAGATCAGCGGTGAGGAGATTCGCGAGATCCGCGGCCGCGACATCGCGATGATCTTCCAGGACCCGCAGAGCTCGCTGAACCCGGTGTTGCGCACCGGGTTCCAGGTCGATGAGGCGATGCTCGCGCACGGCAAGGCCACCAAGAAGGAGGCCCACCAGAGAACGATCGAGTTGCTGAGGCGCGTGCGCATCCCGGCGCCGGAGTCGCGGGTCAAGGACTTCCCGCACCAGCTCAGCGGAGGCATGCGCCAGCGCGCGATGATCGCCATGGGGCTGGCCAACGCGCCGTCGATCCTCATCGCGGACGAACCCACCACCGCGCTCGACGTGACCGTGCAGGCGCAGATCCTCGAGCTGCTGGGCGACCTGAACCGCGACCTGGGAGCGGCGATCGTGATGATCACGCACAACATGGGCGTGGTGGCCGGGCTGTGCTCGCGAGTCCTCGTGATGTACGCGGGCAAGATCGTGGAGCAGGGTCCGGTCGAGCAGATCTTCGAGAACCCGCAGCACCCGTACACGTGGTCGCTGCTGCGCAGCATTCCTCGCGTCGACGCGCTTCGGCACGAGCGCCTTCGCTCGATCGAGGGCCTTGCGCCCGACCTGCTGCACCCTCCAACCGGTTGCCGGTTCCATCCGCGCTGTCCCTTTCGCCTCGACAAGTGCTACACGGATGAGCCGCGGCTGCAGGAGGTCGCTCCCGGCCAGCAGGCGGCCTGCTGGGTCACGATGGATCGCGCGCGGAAGGAGATGGACGCCGACAACCTGGTCGACATCCGCCCGGGAGCGGGCTCCGGCCTGCACATAGGCGAGATCACCGACTGATGGCGGAAGCCGCGCGCCAAGACCCCACGCCGCTACGGGCCGGCGCCAAGACGCTGGTGCGCGTCGAGAACGTGGTCAAGCACTTTCCCGCGGGCCTGGGCCAGTCGGTCAAGGCCGTCGATGGCGTCAGCTTCGAGATCGTCGAAGGGGAGACGCTTGGCCTGGTCGGTGAGTCGGGCTGCGGGAAGTCGACGCTCGCGCGTCTAGTCACCCAGTTGCTCCCGGTCACGTCGGGAAAGATCTTCATCAACGACGTAGAGGTGACAAAGCTCCGAGGCGAGAGGCTCCGGCAGCAGCGCCGGCAGATGCAGATGATCTTCCAGGACCCCTTCGCATCCCTGGATCCGCGCATGACGATTGGCGACATCATCGCGGAGCCGCTTGTCAACTTCGGCGTGATGCGGGGCCGCAAGCGCGGCGAGCGCGTGCAGGAGTTGCTGAAAATCGTCGGGCTCAATCCGAACTTCAATAACCGCTATCCACACGAGTTCTCGGGGGGACAGAGGCAGCGCATCGGAATCGCCAGGGCGCTCGCTCTAAACCCGAAGCTGGTGGTTTGCGACGAGGCGATCTCGGCGCTCGACGTCTCGATCCAGGCGCAGATCGTCAACCTGCTCGAGGACCTTCAGCGCGAGTTCAAGCTCACGTACCTCTTCATCGCGCACGACCTGTCGGTCGTACGCCACATCAGCGACCGCGTGATGGTGATGTACCTCGGGAAGATCGTCGAGGTGGCCGACAGCGCCGGCACGTACACGAACCCCAAGCATCCCTACACGAAGGCGCTGCTGTCCGCGATTCCAGTGCCTGATCCAAGGATCCAGCGCGGCAAGCGGTTGGTGGAGCTGTCGGGGGAGATTCCATCTCCGCTCAACCCGCCGTCAGGCTGCCGCTTCCACACCCGCTGCCCGATCGCGCGAGTGCCAACCCCGTGCGCCGAGGTAGAGCCACCCCTGGAAGAAAAGGTGAGAGGCCACCTGGCCGCGTGCCACTTCTCGATGGAGGTCTAGAAGAGGTCTCCCTTCCCCCGCAAGGGGGCAATCAGTAAGTCCCCTCCTTATCGCCGCTTTGCGCGCAAGGTGTCCAGCCGCTCTGCGGCCGGACGGATTGGGGGGACGAGCCCTAATGAGCCAGGATTCGCGCCTGCGTCCAGTCGTAGTCATATAGCGCGTTTCCGCCGACTCCCGCGACGTACGGATGCAACAGGTACTGCTGCACGCCATACACCAGCGGCGCGAACACGCAGTCGTTGATGAGCATGTGGCCGGCCGTCTTGTAATCGACGACGCTCTGGCTCAAGGGGGCCGCATCGGCCCCGGCGACCACCTTGTCCAGGTTGGTGTTTGAGTAGCACGACCCCGACGAGCTCGCGCCGGTGACGAAGAGGTAATCGAACCAGTCCTGCGGATGGTCGTAGTCGGCGCTCCAGCTCTGGCGGAAAGCGGGATATGCGCAGCGCCCGTTGCGGTCGTCGAAGAAAGTCTTGCGATCCATCTCGACACACGTCACCGAGACACCCAGGTTCCTCTGCCACTGGGCCGCGAGGTTGCTGCACACCGCCTTGTTGAACGCGTTCGTGTCGTAGGTATAGGTGAGGTTCTTCACCTTGGAGCCGTCGGGGTCCCACGCTTTGTACTCCGCCTTCGCGGCCGCGGCATCGAACGTCGCGTTGGCATCGGCCCCTTCGCCGAGGTAGCCCTGCAGCCCCTTGCTGATCAATCCGCCCGTGGCGGCGATGCATGCGGTCTTCTGGTTGCACAGCGCGTCGACGAGGGCGGCGCGGTCGATCGCTGTGCTGAACGCGTGGCGGCCGGCCCGGCCCGCGTCCACGCCCGCAAATGGGCCACTGCGGAGATTGAAGCCAACCCAGAAGGTCAGGCCGATAGGCACCAGGTTGAGCTGGCTCTTCAACTTGCTGTCGGAGGTGTAGCGCGTGGCCGCCGCCGGCGGCAGGCCCTGGCGCCCATAACCGATGAGGCTGAAGACGCCCGATTCGTACTGGGTGACCTGGGCCGCACCGTCGGGCACGACCTCGATGTGCACCTGGGTCAGCTTGCCGGTCGAGCCTCCGTTCCAGCCGGCCACCGGCTGAAAGTCCATCGACTGGCCGGGCACTCGCGCCGTCATGCGAAACGGCCCGCTGCCAACGAGCGTCTCGGGTTTCGTGAACCAAGCATCCTCGCCGGCGGAGGCGATGACCTTCTGGTCCACCAGCCAGAACGGCCACAGGCCTAGCTCCGTGAGGAAATAGCCCGCCTTCTTGGTCAGAGTTGCGGTGAACGTGAAGTCGTCCACCTTCGCGAGCCCGCTGAGTTGGCTCGCCCTGCCTGCGGCGAGAGCGTCATAGCCGGCCACGACGCTGAAGAGCCCGGCGAAGTCACCCTGCTTGGCTGCGGCGCGGTTCCAGCTGTAGATGAAGTCGCCGG
>DAITQH010000130.1:0-1217 GCA_036833175.1 Candidatus Dormiibacterota bacterium | reverse complement strand
ACAGGATCAGACAGTGAGGATCACCTTGCCTGTGCTCTTGCCCTCGGCCACCGTCGCGAGCGCTCTCGGAGCATCCTCGAGAGGAAGCCGCGTCGAGATGTACGGCTTGATCTTTCCCGCCTCGTAGAGGTCGAGCAGCGCCCGGATGGCGGGTGCGACGAGCTCGGGCGCACGCTTCGCATACAAGCCCCAATGGAGCCCGACGACCGAGTAGTTCTTGATCAGCACATGATTTGCGGCCGCTTGCGGGATGCGGCCGGACGTGAATCCGACGATCACGATCCTGCCCTCGAAGGCGATGCACTTCGTGGAACGGTCGTAGACATCACCGCCGACAGGGTCGAACACGACGTCAGCCCCGCGACCGCCGGTGATCCGCTTGACCTCCTCGACGAAGTCCTGCGTCTTGTAGTTGACCGCATGGTCGGCGCCCAGGGTGCGGCAGACCGCCACCTTTTCATCTGATCCGGCGGTCGCGATGACCGTCGCGCCGGCAGCCTTACCAAGCTGAATCGCGGCGCTTCCGACGCCGCCTGCGCCGGCATGCACCAGGAGGGTCTCGCCGGCTTTGAGGCCGGCTCGCCGGTGAAGGCCAAACCAGCCGGTCTGGTAGACGAGAGTGAACCCGGCGCCTTCTTCAAACGGCATGCTGTCCGGCATCAGGGTCACGGAACCGGGCGCCGCATCGGCGATCTCGGCATAGCCTCCATGAGTCAGGCCGGCGCTGTCGAGAAGAGCCATCACGCGGTCGCCGGCCTTGAAGCCGGAGGTAGGTGGCGCGCTGACAACCTCACCGCTGACCTCGACCCCGGGCACGAAGGGCAGCTCCGGTTTCACCTGGTAAAGACCCGCGACCATGAGCGCGTCGGGAAAGTTGATCGCCGCCGCGCGGACTCGGATCCGCACCAAGCCTTCGGCAGGCTCGCCGGGAGCGATTTCCTCGAGGTGTAGGCTCTCGGGCCCGCCGAGCTCCCGAACCACCCAGGCCTTCACCGGGGCAAGGCTACAGCAGGCGCATCGGCCGGGCCATTACCGCCCAACCCATCTGCAGCCGTCGAACCGGCAGAATTTGTATCCAGCCGGCGTAGCTCAGCTTGGCAGAGCAACGGTCTTTTAAACCGATGGTCCAGGGTTCAAATCCCTGCGCCGGCACCACTGTTTTGCACCACTGTTTGTATTCAGAATCGTCCAGTTGGCGGTCCATCATGGCTTGTCGG
>DAITQH010000129.1:0-5723 GCA_036833175.1 Candidatus Dormiibacterota bacterium | reverse complement strand
GCGAGTGGTAGACGACCTCCGACTCGTACTGCGCCGACACGCCGGCGAGGAACTTGCGCTCAGCCTCCGGCACGCCCAGGCGGTCGTAGGTCTTCTTGATGTCGGGCGGCAGGTCTTCCCACGAGGTCGACTGCTTGTCCGACGCCTTGAGGTAATAAAAGATGTTCTCGAAGTCGATCACCGAGAGGTCCGCGCCCCAGTTGGGCATCGGCTTCTTGCGGAAGATCTCGAGCGACTTCAAGCGGAAGTTCAGCATCCACTCGGGCTCCTTCTTCATCCACGAGATTTCCTTGACGATCTCGGGGTTCAGGCCGCGCTTGGCCTTGAAGATGAAGTCCTCCGGGACGAAGAAGCCGTACTTCTCCTTGTAATCGGAGCCGACGTCGACCTTGGGTACTGTGGCCATCAGGCAATCTCCTCGGGCTTCAGCATCGCAGGCTCGTCAGCCTCCGCCCATTCCGCATAACCGGTCTTCTCGAGGCGAGAGGCGATCTCGGGACCGCCCGACAGGACGAACTTCCCGTCCACGAGCACATGCACGAAGTCGGGCTTGATGAATTCCAGGATCCGCGTGTAGTGGGTGATGATCAGGACGCCGAGCTCGGGCCCGCGCATCCGGTTCACCGCCTCAGCGACGAACTTGATCGAGTCGATGTCGAGCCCGGAGTCGGTTTCGTCGAGGATCGCGATCTCGGGCTTCAGCATCGCCATCTGCAGGATCTCGGCGCGCTTCTTCTCGCCGCCGGAGAACCCGTCGTTGATGTAGCGCGGCAGGAACGAGTCGTCCATGTGCAGCACCTCGAGCTCGCCTTTCAGCATCGAGCGAAACTCCTTGGGAGAGATCTGCTTCGACTTGTCCTTGCCGTCGTACCCGCGCTTGGCGTTGAGCGCTGTGCGAAGGAAGTTGGTCATGGAGATGCCAGGCACGACCACCGGGTACTGCAACGCGAGGAACATGCCAAGGCGGGCCCGCTCGTCGACCTCGAGCGCGAGCACGTTCTGTCCCTTGAACATGACCGAGCCGCCGTCCACCGTGTAGCCGGGGTGTCCCATCAGCGTGTGCGAGAGCGTCGACTTGCCGGAGCCGTTGGGGCCCATCACCGCGTGAACCTCGCCCTTGTTGATCGAAAGCGTGACGCCCTTGAGGATCTCTTTGCCCTCGACGCTCGCCCTCAGGTCTTTGATCTCGAAATCAGCCAACTCTCCCTCCGCTTTTCTTGACTTCATAAGTGCAATCGTTCGCCGTTTCGGCCATCCAGGTTGACCTGGTGACCGGGGTTCCAAGGAGCCGTTCGTACATCTGCTGCTCGTTCACGCAGGGCAGGCCGGTACGGGCGGCGACGTCCTGGATGGGGCAGTTGCAGTGGCGGATCGCGAGCCCGCCTTCCGCCAGCTCGACCACCTCGGCCATGTGGCCGTGCTCGGTGGCGAGCTTGGCCAGCTCGCGGACACGCGCCTCAAAGTCTAGCCCCGCCAATCGGGTGGCGTACTCGGCCTCGAGGCGCGCGGTGCGAAGCTCGAAAAAGCGCTTGAGCTGCTCGTCGGACATGAACGCCACGAGCTCTCCAGTCAGCTCCCGGCGGCCGTCGGGAAAGTGTTCGCCGGCGGCGGCGGTCAGCTGGTAGACGTTCTCGGGCCGCCCGCGGCCGTGCGGCGGTGCGGAGGCGACGGTCGCGAGCCCAGCGGCTTCCAGCGCCTCGAGGTGGCGGAGCGCGCCTTGCTTCGAGACCTCGAGGTGCGCTGCAATCTCGCCCAGGCTAGCGTGCCCGTGCGTCTTCAGAAAGGCGAGGATCGTCTGGCGCCTGGAATCCACGTGCTTGAGTCTACGAGTTTCTCAACGTGGACGTTGGAATATCCCTAGCCGAGAAGCCGTGCCTGGATCCTGGTTTCGCGCACCCGACCGTCCACGAGCTCCACCCGGTACGCGTCGTGCCCCTCGACCTCGGTGACCGCCTCTTTGGGGGTGGTGCCCTCGAAGTGGAGGCCGGCAAATTCGTCGACGGCAAAGCCGGCCGGAAAGCCGGAGGCGACGAGCTGCCGGTAGACCGGGCGCCGCCGCTCCTCGCCGTCGTAATGCGGGCAAGCGCTGCCGGGCAGAAACCCGAGACCGTCGTGCAGCCCGGCCAGAGCTGGGCCGAAGGAGTCGGTCACCGAGCATTCGAACCAGCAGATCATCCCGGCGCTGCCTCCAAACAGGACGATGCCGCCCTCCCATGCTTCTCGCAGCGCCACGTCCATCCCATGCGTCCGCCAGACCGCAAGAGCGTTCGCGGTGTTCCCGCCCGACACGCAGATCGCATCTTGTTGAAGCAGGCGGGGCCGCCACGACGCCGCGTCGGGTGCTCCGAACAGCTTCAGGTGCGACGGCTCTGCGAGGCCCGTGAACCGCTCGTAAAACGTCACGATCAGCGCGTCCGCGTCGGCAGCGGGCGTGGAGAGATAGAGCACCTTCGGACGGTCCCGGCCGGTGAGCCCCAGCACGTAGTCGTCCAGCTTCGAGGGAGCTCCGGGGCCCGCGACGCTGCGGCCTCCAAACCCGACGATCCGCGATGGTCGTGCCACGGCGGACGATTCTCGCAGGCCGCGGGGTGGCGCAAGCCCTAACGTCTCGGCTTGTGACGGAAGACCTGGGCTCTCTCGAAGATGCCGAGCTCGAGCGGCGAGTGGGTGAGATTCGGGAGCGGATGCGCCCTCTCGAGCAGGGCCTGGCCGGTCTGCGCGCGGAGCGCGACGTCCTTCAGACCGAGATCCGGCGCCGCGAGCGTGGGGCCCACCGGGCCTCCCGAGCAGACCTCAAGGTGGGGATGAAGGAAGGCAAGTTCCCCACCGTGGCGGAGCTCGTCGCCGGCAGCGAGGCGGGAAGCCTCGACGATTACGTTTTCAACCTCAAGACAGGTGGCGAGGTGAGGCTGGGTTTTCCGGGCGCGCGGGCGCAGACCCTCAGCTTTACCGACGGGGCCAAATCCGCTCAGGCCACCGACCTTGCCCAGGCGGCCGAGCTCTACGAGGCGGGCTGGGAGCTGGGCAGCCCGGGACGCCCGGGCGTCAGGGTGCATTTTCCGGGCACGCGTCAAGAGCGCTTGGTGCCGGGAGACGAGGTGTTCGCGCGCATTGCGGCAGGGGGTGGCTAGGAGCTCGCTGGGGGAGCCATGACGAGGATGACGCGTCCGCTGTTGAGCGACGGGTAGGCCTGGTCGAGGTCGTCGATCGCGTGCATCAGCTGGTCATACGTGATGGAGTAGCCGTGCCCTCGAGTGATCCCCGGATCGTTCAGTACGAACGAGCCTGATTGGTCATAGCCGATCACCACCAGGTAATGCGACACGGACCACCCTGGCTGTTCGTAGTGGGTCGTGTAACCGGGGTAGTTGGAGTTTCCGAGGCCGTGCGTGCGAACGCCGACGATCAGCGGACGCCCCACCGCTAGCTGCTGCTGCATGTTCTGGCGGGTTGCGGGCAGCACTTCATGGGACCAACCGAGATGTTGGGTCGCCACCTCACCAACCTGCTCGGTCGTCAGGTCGATCGCAGGCTTCCATGGCGTTATGCGGTTGATTGCCGCATTGGCGGTGCGTGGGTCGATCTGCGAGCCCGAGTGGTCGCCGGCGAGATAGCGGTCCACCATCGCCAGGCTGGCCTCTTCGCACGTGTGCTGTTTGGCCGCCCAGTCTCCAAGGGGCGCCTGGTCGGTATAGGGGACAGGTAGGAGAACGTTCGTGGGCGGAGGCTCAGGCGACGCACTCGTGGTGGCGGTTGCCTGGGCGCTCGGGTTGAGCGCAATCGTTGTGGGTGTTACATAAGCCAGGTTGCTGCTGGGCCGCAACGCGAAATACAGCCCAGCAGCTACGCCCACTGCAGCTACCGCCGCAAGCGCCGCCACCCATTTGAGAACCGTGCCCACCAACGCTCAAACGGATGCTGGCATGGGAAGGTTGCGCGGGCAACCGCCAATCTAGGATTTCGCCGTGAGCGACCAGGCGTCCAGCGCCGCGGCGCAGCTCGGCACGCGGGCCGTCGGCAACTCGGTTCTCATCCTCGCCGCCCGCTCCATCTCGCGCCTCGTTTCCCTGGTCGTAGTGATCGTGCTCGCCAACGCCCTGGGCGACACGAACTACGGCCGCTACACGACGCTGATCGCCTACTCGGCGCTGGTGTCGGTGATCGCCGACCTTGGCTTCAGCCCGCTCTACACGCGCGAGGCGGCGCGGAACCAGAAGGCGCTCGGCGAGTACCTCGGCACGCTCCTGCTCGTGAAGATCGCCCTCAGCGTGGCGGCGGCCGTGATCATGGCGGTTGCGCTGGACCTCGGCGCGGGGCTGCCGTCGCTGATCCTGCCGGGCGCTGCCCTGCTCATCGCGACCGCGTATGCGAACCTGCTGCGCAACACCTTCTATGCAGTGGGCCGCGCAGAGCTCGACGCGATCGCGATCATCGCCGAGATCGCGATCCAGGGTGGCCTGATCCTCTTCGGCGTCCGCCGCCACGCGGGCGTCAGCTATTACATCTGGGCCTACACCGCTTCCTTCTGCTTCACGATCGTCTACTCGCTGGTCGTGATCCAGGTCTTCAGGTTGGGACGGGTCCGGCTGGGCCTCGACGCGAAGCTCGTGCGCCGGTGGTTTCCCCTTGCGCTGCCATTCGCCTACACGGCGTTTCTGACCAACCTCTATTTCCGGGCGGACGTCCCGATCCTCCAGCACTTCCGGTCGTTCGCAGAGGTGGGTTGGTACACCTTCGCTTACAAGCCCTTCGAGGCGCTCCAGTTCGTGCCGCTCGCGATCCAGGTCGTGGTCTATCCGCTGCTCGGCGTGTACTTCGTCACGAACATCCTGCAGTTGAAGATCGCCTACGAGCGCTTCTTCAAGGTGCTGGTGCTGCTGGGCTGGCCGCTGACGGTGGGGACGTTCGTGCTGGTGCACCCCATCGGTCGCCTCTTCCGGCTCTTTCCGCAATCCGAGGCGTCGCTGCGCATCCTCGCGTTCGGCATCGTGTTCCTCTTTGCGAACTCGGCCTTCTATTCGATGCTCAACGCGATCAACCGCCAGCACCTGAATGCATGGGCGACCGGCCTTGCCGCCGCCATCAACATCGTTCTCAACCTCATCTTCATCCCGGCGTTCGGCTACCTCGCCGCCAGCGCGACAACGGTCATCACAGAGGCCGCCCTATGCGCGTTTGGCTGGTGGTTCGTGCAGCGCGATCACCCCGAATTGCGCCTTGACGCGATCGGGCTGAGCTGGCGGATCCTGCTCGCTGGGGCGGTGATGGGAATCGTGCTGTATCCGCTGGCCAGCTTCTCGATCGCCGTCAGCCTGCCCGCGGGCGGTCTCGCGTACCTCGTCGCCATTTATTTGATCCGCGCGATCTCACCTGAGGAATGGCGGCTCGCGCGCCACGGATTGCTCGCCAGGTTGAGGCCCGGCCGGGCCGCGTAACCCTCCCGTCCCGCCGGCCGTTGGAGGAGGTGGGAACCGTAGAATCTACGCGCCCCTACCCATGGCCAGAAACATTCCCGCGAAGATCACGACCAAAGGCGGCCACCGCCCTCGAGCCCGGATCCACGCCTCGTGGTCTCCGATCGGGCAGAAGATGCGCCGCACCGCGATGGTGCGCGGCCTGGGAGCCGTGCTGGCTGTGTTGCTCGTGATCGGCTTTGCCGCCGACGCCTACGCCCAGTCCTTCTTCGACAGCCTGCCTTCGATCCAGGGCCTCGACAGCGCCGC
>DAITQH010000128.1:0-5739 GCA_036833175.1 Candidatus Dormiibacterota bacterium | reverse complement strand
TCGGCGGCCTCATCAACCACGTCATGCAGAACAACCTCTTCCACGACGAGTACGTACGCAATTACACGAACGCCTCGTTCATCGTCAAGCAGGGGTTTGATTTCAAGGATGGGCTCTTCTCGGGGTACGACCCGGCCAAGCGCACGTACGACATCAGCAGCTGGAGCTACGAGGTCGGCAGCGACGGGTTCGCCAAGCGTGACACGACCCTGCAGCACGAGAGGTCGGTCTTCCAGCTCATGAAGGCGCACTACTCGCGCTACACCCCGGAGATGGTGTCAAGCATCACGGGAATCCCGGTCGACGAATTCAACAAGGTGGCCGATCTGGTTGGCCAGATGGGCAAGCCCGACAAGGTGATGACCATCGTCTATGCGGTCGGCCTGACGCACCACACCACCGGCGGACAGCTGATCCGCTCCGCGTCGGTGCTGCAGCTGCTGCTGGGCAACATGGGTCGACCGGGTGGCGGCATGAACGCCGAGCGCGGCCACGCCAACATCCAGGGCAATACCGACCACGCGATCTCGTGGGAGATCCTCCCCGGATACCTGAAGATTCCGGCGCCAGGCCAGAAGAACCTCGACGACTACGTGGCCCAGAGCGCGCCAAAGAAGTCTGATCCCAACTCGTGGAACTTCTTCGGCACCAACTACCGCAATTTCATGGTCAGCACGCTCAAGGGCTGGTATGGCGACGCGGCGACCAAGGACAACGAGTTCGCGTTTCACAACGTGCCCAAGCCAGGCCAGAACTCGTCGTGGATGTCGATCTTCGACCAGGCCCTCAAAGGCAAGATGGAGGGTCTGATGCTTTCCGGCATGACGGCCGCGAGTATCGGCCCGGACTCGAACCAGGTGCAGCAGGCGCTTTCAAACCTCAAGTGGCTGGTGGTGATGGATGCCTTTCCGACCACCAGCTCTGAGTTCTGGCACGCGCCAGGCACAGACGCGAGCCAGGTCAAGACCGAGGTCTTCATGCTGCCGACCACCCACTGGATCGAGAAGGACGGTTCGTTTGTGAACAGCGGGCGCTGGTCGCAGTGGAAGGACCAGGTCCTTCCGCCCCAGGGCCAGGCTAGACACGACCACTGGATCCTGAGCGACATCTTCAATCGTGTGAAGGCGCTGTACCAGCAGCAGGGTGGGAAGTTCGCCGACCCGATTCTCCACCTGACGTTCGATTACAAGGACCCGCTCAAGCCGGAGCTGGACGAGATCGCCAAGGAGATCAACGGCAAGAATCTGTCCACGGGCAAGCAGATGACCAGCTTCGCCAACCTCAAGGCCGACGGCACTACGACGACCGGTGACTGGATCTACACCGGCAGCTACCTGGACTCTGGGAACCTGATGAAGCGCCGCGGGGGCATCCAGGACCCCAAGACGAACGACCCTACCGGCATGGGTTTCTACGGCAACTGGGCGTGGAGCTGGCCCCTCAACCGTCGCGTCATGTACAACCGCGCTTCGGCGGACCTCACAGGCAAGCCGTGGGACCCGGCGCGCCCAGGAATCAGTTGGAACGGCGCCAAATGGGTGGGCGACGTACCCGACTACCCGCCGACGATGAGCCCGACCGATCCCAACGCCTACCTGCCCTTCATCATGAACGGCGAAGGCGTCGGCCGCCTCTTCAGCAACGGCATGAACGACGGGCCGTTCCCGGAGCATTACGAGCCGGTCGAGTCGCCGGTCCAGAACCCGCTGCACCCGACGAACTCATCGTCGCCCGTGGCCTTTTACTACGACCAGGCCGCAGGGCGGCCCAACCGCTTCGGCACTCCGCAGGAGTTCCCGTACATCGCGACGAGCTACCGGCTGACCGAGCACGAGCACTACGTCACGCAGCACGTTCCGCACCTGGTTCAGCTGCAGCCCGAGCCATTCGTCGAGATCCCGTGGGAGCTGGCCCAGACCAAACGCATCAAGACGGGCGACAAGGTCCGCGTCTCGTCCAAGCGCGGCAAGGTGGAGGTGCTCGCGGTGGTGACCAAGCGCCTTGGCTCGCTGACCTGCGCGGGGCAGAAAGTGTTCCAGATCGGCATCCCCATCCACTGGGGCTATGTCGGCATTGCTGCCGATCGTGATCCGGGCCACGGCCGATACTGGCTGGCCAACGCGCTCACGCCTTTTGTCGGCGATGCGAACGCGCGCACGCCCGAGTTCAAGGCGTTCCTTGTCAACCTGGAAAAGATGTGATGGTGCAGGCTGCCGTCGCTGCCGGGCCGCCGGGCGCACGCATGGCGCCTGTCCGGTCGGATCGGCGCGGCCGAACCGCGGAGCTGCGGCTTAGGCACACATTCGCCCGCGAGTTGCTGGACTTCTATGGTGCCCTTCTGAGCGTGCAGGAGCAGGCGTACGAGGAGGCGATCTCAGCGAGGCCGCCTGCTCGCGATCTGGTCTCATACGTGGCCGAGGTGGTGGTGCCGACCGTGGTGGACGTAAGCATCGCCGCCGGTCCCGTGAAGCTGCGCGACGTCGTGGCGCAGCGCCTCGAGACCACCGACCCCCGTGACATTGTCGCGGCCTGGATCAAGGGTGAAGAGCAGGTCATGGTCGACCGGTACCTGGCGCGGGCGTCTCTGGGCCCGGTTCTCGAAGCATTGGGCCCCGAGGCAGCGGCCTCCTGTATCGGAGTTCGCGACCAGCGACATTGCCCGAGCTGCGGAGGACCTCCACAGCTGAGCTACTTCGCGATCCCGGGTGAAGACCTCGCCGCCGGCGGCCGCTTTCTCCTCTGCGCGCGCTGTCACAACAGTTGGGGGTATGCCCGCATGACATGCCCTGGTTGCGGCGAAGACTCGAGCGCACGCCTGCCGATCTTCAGTGAAGAAGGGACGGCGTCCGGCGAGCGCGGGAGCATCGTGCGCGGGCTGCAAGGCAGGCTCGCCGGTCACGGCGGCGCCGAGCACAAGGCCGTCTTCCCTCACATTCGCATCGAGGCGTGCGATACCTGCCGGCGCTATCTGCTCAACATCGACCTCGCATCGGACCCGAAGGCCGTCCCCCTCGTCGACGAGCTGGCCGCCCTCCCGCTCGACCTGTATGCCAGGGAGCAGGGCTTCTCGAAGATCACACCCAACCTGATGGGGTTCTGAGCGATGGCAACCACGATCAAGCCTGGCGAGTCGTACGGCTTCTTCACCGACACCAGCATCTGCATTGGTTGCAAAGCGTGCGAGGTTGCGTGCAAGGAGTGGAACCAGCTCGACGGCAACGATCCGAAATTCCTCGCCGACAGCTTCGACAACACCGGCCAGCTCGACGACCAGAACTGGCGTCATGTGAAGTTCATTGACAACGTGCCCGACCAGACGGTCGATGCCGGCAACGGCAAGGCCTGGCTGATGATGTCCGACGTCTGCAAGCATTGCAAGCACGCGAGCTGCATGGACGTCTGTCCGACTGGCGCGATCATCCGCACCGAGTTCAACACCGTCTTCATACAACAGGACGCCTGCAACGGCTGCCGGAACTGCATTGCCGCCTGTCCGTACAGCGTGATCGCCATCAATCAAAAGACGGGCACGGCGCACAAGTGCACGCTCTGCTACGACCGTCTTCAGGGCGGTCTCGAGCCTGCCTGCTCGAAGGCCTGCCCCACCCAGTCGATTCAGTTCGGGCCCCTTGCCGAGCTTCAGCAGGCGGCCGACGTCCGGCTCGCCGCCCTGCAGTCGCAGGGGATCACACAGGCCCAGCTGTACGGCCGCGACGACAAGGTTTACGGTGGGCTGAACGCCTTCTTCCTGCTGATGGACAAGCCAGAGGCGTATGGGCTCCCGAACGCCGACAATGCCGGGCTGCCCAGCCGCAACAACGTGGGCGGCTACCTGGTCGGGCTCGCCACCGCCGCGCTGGGTGTGATCGCCGGAATCGTTGCGTTCAGACGGCGGCGAGAATCGTGATCTATCTCTCCGCGGAGCACTTCGTGCGGGCGCCGCAGTGGACCTGGTACATCCTCTTCTACTTCTTCTTCGCCGGTCTTGCGGGAGGCTCCTATGCCCTGGCGACGCTCCTACGCCTGGTGGGTGAGCCGCGCGACGAGGCGGCGGCGCGCCTTGGCTTCTACGCGAGCTTCGTCGCGGTCCTGTTCTGTCCGGTGCTCCTCACCACCGACCTCGCTGCGAGCTGGTGGAAGTTCTGGCACATGCTCATCAACGTCACACCCGGAGACCAGGGCCTCAACTTCAAATACGGGTCGCCGATGTCGGTGGGCGTATGGACGCTGCTGGTGTTTAGCCTTTTCGCGGCCGTGTCTGCGCTCGAGTCGTTCGTGCTCGACCGGCGAGATCGCAGCGCCGTGGGCGACCCAGGCCGCCCGATGGGCGGGGTTCTGGGCCGAGCGTTCAACGTCGTCGGTGGGATCCTCGCGTTGTTGTTCGCGTCCTACACGGGCGTGCTCCTCAGCGTCAGCAACCAACCGATCTGGAGCGACACGTGGATGCTCGGCGGATTGTTTCTCGCCTCCGGTCTGAGCGGCTCGGCGGCACTGATCGCGGTGATGACCCGGTACCGTCCCAACGCTGCGTTCAGCCTTGGCCGCCTCCACGAGGCGGATGGGTATTTCTCGATCCTGGAGCTCGTCCTGCTGGTCGCCTTCTTCATCACGATCATCGCGGCGGGAACGGCCGGACTGACGGTCCAGTTCCTTCCGCTGTGGCTGCTCGCGCTCGTAGGCATCGGGTCGTCGCTGGTGGTGGCGAGGGGTCACATGCGCATCCGACCCGCCGGAGGTGCGGCGGTCATCGCCCGCGCACGCACCGACACGCTTGTCGTGTCCCTCCTCGTCCTGCTCGGGGTGCTCGCGCTGCGGGCAGCGGTGATTTTCAGTGCCCAATAACGGAAATCCTCCAAGCCCGGATCAAGTCCTCGCCGTGCTCGGAGCGATCCAGGACCCCGACCTCGGCCGCGACGTCGTCAGCCTGGGCATGATCAAAGACCTGGTCATCGGAGCCGATGGCAGGGTCGCCTTCACGTTCGAGCTGACCACGCCGGCGTGTCCCGTTCGGGACCGCTTCCAGACGATGGCGCACAAGCTGGTCGCCGACCTCCCGGGAGTGACGGCGGTCGACCTGAAGATGACCGCCAACGTGCGATCGGCCTTCAACCGGCCGCAGCCGAACCAGGTCATTCCCGGCGTCAGACAGGCGATTGCGGTCGCATCGGGAAAGGGTGGCGTCGGCAAGTCGACCGTGGCCATCAACCTTGCCTGCGCCTTGAGCCTCAGCGGCGCCAGGGTCGGTCTGCTCGACGCGGACATCTACGGTCCGTCGATTCCGGGAATGCTCGGCATCCAGAACGAGCCCAAGGTCATCGACGGGAAGCTAATTCCGCTCGAGGCCTTCGGCTTGAAGCTGATGTCCATCGGATTTCTGACGGGCGCCGACAAGGCGATGGTCTGGCGAGGCCCCATGGTTTCGCGAGCGATCGAGCAGATGCTGACCGACGTCCGTTGGGGCGAGCTCGACTACCTGGTGATCGATCTCCCTCCGGGCACCGGAGACGCTTCGCTGACTCTCGCTCAGGCGGTCGCCCTGACCGGCGTCGCGATCGTTTGCACGCCGCAGACCGCGGCGCTGAACATCGCCGTGAAAGCGCTGCAGATGTTCCGCGGGCTAAACGTGAGCCCGCTTGGGCTCATCGAGAACATGAGCTCCTTCGTCTGCGGCCGCTGCAGCGAGGAGCACTTCATCTTCGACCACGGCGGGGCAGAGCGCGCGGCCAAGCGCCTGGGCGT
>DAITQH010000127.1:0-5907 GCA_036833175.1 Candidatus Dormiibacterota bacterium | reverse complement strand
AATGGCGCTTGATCTCGTCTTCGGTGGCATGTGCTCCGGTCTTCAGCACTACGAAAGCCACCGGGGCTTGGCCCTTGACGGAGTGAGCGGCCGGGACGACCGCCACGTCCGCGACCGCCGGATGGGACAGCACGATCGTCTCCACCTCCTTCGGATACACGTTCTCCCCGCCGACGCTGATCATGTCATCGGTGCGCCCGCAGAAGTAGCAGTACCCCTGCTCGTCGCGCCGCATCAGGTCCCCCGTGCGCATCCATCCACCCGGCCAGAAGCGCTCCCCCGTAAGTCCGGGCTCGTTCAGATATCCCAGCGCGTTGGCCGGCGAGCGCGACCACAGCTCCCCCACCTCTCCGGGCCCGCATTCGAGGCTGGGATCGTCGGGCGCGGTGATCTTGATCTCGACATCTGGCACGGGGAGTCCTGTGCTCCCGAGCTTCTTGATCCCCCAGCGCGGCGTGAGCACGTTGGCGCCGGCCTCGGTTAGGCCGTACGTCTCCACCACGTCGCACTGGAATCGAGCCCGGATGCGCGTCATCAGCTCCCCCGGGACGGGCGCCGACCCGCACTGCAGCAGCTGGATCGACGACACGTCGACGCGGTCGATCTCGGGATCGGCCAGCAGGAGCGAGTACATGGAGGGCGTCCCGGAGGTGTACGTGATCCCGTGCTGCTGGATCGCCTCGAGCACGCTTCGCCTTTCGAACTGCCTGAGGATCGCAAAGCCTCCACCGACGAAGAGCATCGGCAGCAGGATCGCCCATAGCGCGTTGGCGTGGTACAAGGGCCCCATGACCAGGCCCTTGTCGCTGCGGTCGAGCAGCATGCACCGGGCGCTGGAACGTGCCTGCCACCAGGTGTTGCTGTGGCTGAGCATGCATCCCTTCGGCCTCCCAGTGGACCCGGACGTGTACATCAAGAGCGCGAGGCTGTCCGGGTCGGTTGGATGCACCTGCTCGAGCGGCACGGCCGAGGCCAGCGCGTCGTCATAGTTGAGAGCATCCAGCCCATCGCCGATGGCGAGCGTGGCCTTCAGCGCCGGCGATCGCTCAGCCATGGCTTCGACCCTGTCGCCGAGAGTCGCGTCGGCGACAATCAGCTTGGCCTCGCTGTGGCCCGAGATGTAAGCCAGCGTCTCGAGGCTCAGCTTGACGTTGACCAGCAGCGCGACGGCGCCGGCCATCAGCGTGCCGAGCAGGCATTCGACATACCGCCAGTCATTACCGGTGGCAAGCGCCACCGTGTCGCCGGGACCGACGCCCATCGAAGGCAGCAGACCTGCAAAGCGCCGAGCGCGCTCATCCAACTGCGCGTAAGTGAACTCGCGACCGTCGGCGAACATCGCAAGCCGGTCGGGGTCGCCGCGCAAGGTTTCTGCGCATACCTCACCGAAGTTGGAGGCGCGAAGCCACGGACGGCGCTTCTGGTTCATGCCCGCAGCTCCAGGCCGCGATCAGACCTGGTGAGCATCTCGCAGCCGGTGTCGGTGATGAGGACGTCGTCCTCGAGTTTCATGTTGCCCGCGCCTGGCGTGTACACGCCCGGCTCGATGCACATGGTCACGCCGGGCTCGAGCGGACTCTCTTCAGTGTCTAGGCTCGGCCACTCGTAGGAGGTCGCGAGGCCGATGCCGTGGCCGATGCGGTGCGCCACCTGGTAGCCCGCGGCCTCGATCACCTTGGCGGCGGCCCTATGGAGGTCGCGGCATGGGACGCCCGGCCGCGCCAGCTCGACGGCAGCTTCGTACGCCGCAGTGACCACCGACCAAACCTTCTGCTGAGCCGCACTTGGTGACCCCACCACGAAGGTGCGCGTCGCGTCAGCCTGGTAGCCGTCGACCTCGGCGCCGAGATCGATCATCACGGTGTCACCGCGGCCGATTCGCCGGGCGGTGGGCATGCGGATGGGGACCGGTTGCTCGGTTCCGCTGACGACCGTCGTCTCGAAGGCGCAGCGACCACCCGATGCTAGCGGGATGGTCGAAAGATGCGCGGCGAGCTCGCTTTCCGAGACGCCTTCGCGTGTGCTCGTTCGAGCGGCGTCGAGCATGGCGTCGGTGAGCCGAGCCGCGGCCCGCAGACGGTCGACCTCCAGTGGGCTCTTGCGCCGCCTGAACATGGCGAGGCTCGGGCTCACGTCGACGAGCTCGATTCCCGGCAGACCCTCGATGAGCGTCCGCCAGGCCGGGGCCGGCATGCGCTCCAGCCCTGCCACGCCAACGCGCTTGGGCCCAGCCTTCTTCAAGGCGTCGACCACCAGCGGAACCGGGTTGAAAGCCGCATCCCACTTCTCGATCCCCGAGCGCCCGATCGCCTCCACGATCTGCCATTGGAATGTGAGAAAGCAGCGCAAGTCGGCCGCTGCGAGCAGCCAGCAATCGCCAAGAACGGGAACGAAGTTGGTCAGATAACGGAAATGCTGAGCGTGGCCGTCGCAGCCGAACACCAGGCCGACGTCACAGCTGGCACCATCAAGCAACTGCCTGAACTTCAGCCGTCTCGAGCTGAGTTCTGCGCTCCAGTCCACGCTCTGCTCCAGCTCGGTCACGAATCTCCTCCAGTTTTCTGTCGCCCCAAATAGAGCTCGATGACTGTTTCGTTCTTGAGGAGCTCCGGGCCCAGTCCCTCGAACCGGTTCCGGCCCAGTTCGAGCACGTAGCCGCGATCTGAGAGCGCGAGAGCTCGGCGCGCGTTCTGCTCCACGATCAGGATCGTGACACCCGACTTGCGGATATCGAGGATCTTCTGGAAGACGAGCTCGACGTACTCCGGCGCCAGGCCCGCGGATGGTTCGTCCAGCAGAAGGAGCTCCGGCTCTGGAACCAATGCGCGGGCCATCGCCACCATCTGCCGTTGGCCGCCCGACAGCAGGCCGGCGAGGCGGCGGCGGGCCGGCCGTAGGGGCGGGAACAGCTCGTAGAGCGCGTCCAAGCGGCGCCGCTGTTCGGCACGCCCGATTCCCCGGGCCGGGATGTCCAGGTTCTCTTCCACGGTGAGTGAAGGGAACACGTTCTCCAGCTGGGGCACGTATCCCATGCCTCGCCGCGCCACCTGATGTGGTTTCAACGCGTCGATGCGATCGCCCTTGAGATGCACGGAGCCCTGACGAGGCCGCAGCAGGCCGAACATCACTTTGAGCAGCGTCGACTTGCCGGCCCCGTTCGGCCCGACCACGGTCACGATCTCACCACGTCGCAGCGTAAGGTCGATCCCGCGGAGGATGTTCACCTCGGGGACGTATCCAGCGATGAGACCGCTGACCTCAAGCAGCGCGCCGTCAGTGCTCAAGCAACGTCCTCCGCATGCGCTCCCAAATACGCGTCGATCACCCGCTGGTCGCGTCGCACCTCCGATGGAAGGCCACTGGCGATGACCCGGCCAAAGGCCATGACGATTACGCGATCGGCATTGTTCATCACGACTTCCATGTCGTGCTCGATGAACAAGAACGTGATGCCCTGTTCGGACCGCAATTCGTGCACGTGGGCGAGAATCTGCTGGCCGAGGACCGGGTTCACGCCCGCCAGCGGCTCGTCGAGCAGGACCATGCGCGGCTTCGCCATCAGGAGCCGCGCGAACTCGAGCAGCTTGCGTTGGCCGCCCGACAGGGTCCCGGCGTAGGCGTTGGCGAGCGAAGCGAGGCGAAAGCGTTCGAGAAGCTCCATCGAACGGTCACGAATCGATTGCTCTTGACGGCGCCAGCTGAACGGATGGGTCAGCAGACCCAAAAGCTGCTCGGCGGGCTGGTCCGGAGCGGCCAGCATCATGTTGTCCAGGACCGTCATCGCGGTCAGCGCCCTGGTGATCTGGAAGGTGCGCCCAATGCCCCTTCGCGCCACCGCGTGCGGCGGCCGGCGGAAGACCGATTGGCCCTCGAACTCGATCGCGCCGCGGTCGGGCTTGATGAAACCGGTCGCGAGGTTGAAGAGCGTAGTCTTGCCGGCGCCGTTGGGTCCGATCAGCGCCGTGATAGATCCCCGGCTCACCTCGAATGTAGCCCCGTCCACCGCCATCAGGCCGCCGAAGCCCTTGACCAGATCGCGCACGGCAAAGATCGGATCTTTACGACCCTGCTCATGTCTCGCCGCCATGCCGTCAGCCACGGAGCACCATCTCCTCGCGCTTGCCGAGGATCCCCTGCGGCCTCAGCGCCATGACCAGGATGAGCACCAGCCCGACGATCAAAAGACGCAGGGCAGCCACCTTGTCCGCCGACAGCGGCAGGTCGAGAAACCGCGCCCCCTCCAGGACGAACCAAAGCAGCACGGAACCCAGTGCAACCCCGCTGTAGCTGCCCAATCCTCCCAGCACGAGGATGGCGAAGCCGATGAACGTGAAGTCGGCGGAGTAGGTCCCCGGGTAGATCAGCGTGATGTTGATCGCGAGCAGGTAGCCAGCGATCGCACCGATTCCCGCAGCAAGCGCCAGCGACTGGACTTTGTACGCGTAGGCGTTCTTGCCCAGTGCCTCAGCAGCATCCTCATCCTCGCGGATCGCGCGCAGCACCCTGCCCCACGGGGTGTGCTGCAAGGTCAGGAGGGTCGTAAGCAGCACCGCGAACGTGATCCATGTCACCGCGAGCAACGGGATCTGGTCCATGTCGCCGAGCCCGATGGTGGACAGGGCGCCGAGCAACCAGACCTGGATCGTCTGCCACCCCGCGTCGAACCCCAGCAGCCCGTTATTGCCGCCGGTGAGCGAGATGGCGTTTTGGGCGGTGCTCTGAACGATCTCGGCCGCGGCGATGGTGGCGATCGCCAGGTAGTCGCCCCGCAGACGCACGGAGGGCATGGCCACGATCACCCCAGCCAGCATTGCGATCAGCGTCGCCACGGGCAGCGCCAGCCAGGGAGACCACCCGTAGGTCAGGATGAGGATCGCCATGGCGTAAGCCCCGATGGCCATGAACCCGGCCTGGCCGAGGTTCACGATGCCGGTGAATCCGACGTTGAGCTGCAGGCCGAGGGTGAAGATTGCATAGATCCCGGCCACGATGCCGACGCCAAGCCAGAAATCGGCATGGGCGAAGGGCGTGATGCCGATCAGGTACGGGATCATTTGAGCGCCGGCCTGCCCAGCAATCCGTTGGGCCTGATCAGCAGCGTCAGGATCAAGATCGCGAATCCGACCGCAAGCTTCCAGCGCGGATCGATGAACAGCGTCGACCACTCCTGGGTCAGCCCGAGCAAAAGGCCACCGGCAAGCGCGCCGTAAGCGTTGCCGATTCCGCCGAGGACCGTGGCAGCAAACAGGCTCAGCAGGAGCTGGAAGCCGAATTGCGGCGTCAGAACGCCGACGGCGGCCGCGACAAGCACGCCCGCCAGACCGGCCAGACCGCCCGCGACCAGCCAGGTGGCGATGATCACCCGGCCGGTGTCAACGCCGGCGACCTCGGCCAGGCTCACGTTGTCGGCGAGCGCTCGCATCTCCTTGCCCAGCCTGCTGACGCTGAGCAGGACGGCGACCAGCAAGAGGACCACGAGGCCGATCAGCACGACTGCGAGCTCGGTGGTGCCGAGTCGGATGCCGCCCATGAAGCTCACCGCGCTGGTCACGTCCACCTGCAGGCTGCGCGGCTCGGTCCCCGCCACAATCTGGATGCCGTTGCGGATCACGTAAGCGAGTCCGATGGCGATGAGAAGAAGCTGAAGCCCGCCCGCGTGCCGGGCGCGCATGGGCCGCCAGATCGCGAGCTCAAGGATTGCCCCGAGGAGCGCCGTTGCCGCGATGGCGATGGCGGTCGCGACGATGATCGGAAGCCGGAAGAACGCGTTGGCGAGGAGCGCCGTGTAGGCGCCAAAGGTGAGGAAGTCTCCATGCGCGAAGTTAACGAGCCGGAGCACGCCGAACACCAAAGCGAGCCCGACGGCGCCCAGAGCGAAGTAGGTCCCTGCGACCAAGCCGTTGGCGG
>DAITQH010000126.1:0-5987 GCA_036833175.1 Candidatus Dormiibacterota bacterium | reverse complement strand
GCCCGCCCAGTCATCGAAGCGATCCGAACAAAAGCCAGCGCCGCCCCCGTCTCCCGCATGTCGCGCCACCGCCACCCGGCGTAAGGCAGCAACACCAGCAAAATCGGCGGCAGCGCGACCAGCAGCGCGAGCACGATCGCCGTCTGGAAGATCGCCTGGTGGATGTTGTGCCCGGCCGACACGAGCGGATCCCCCGAGTATTTCTTCAAGGCATCGGCGGTGTCGAGCAGGAACTGGGTAAGCAAAGGAATCCCTCCCGGCACGGCGTGCCGGAACGACGCGATCCACCCGTTGAAGGTCGCCCCAGTGCTAGTGATCCCGTCCGCGATCACCTCCAGGCCCATCACGGTCTGGTAGATCAGAAAGCCCAGGTACGCCCAGGCGACGCTCCAGACGACAGCCACCATATCCGCCAGCACGCGCAGGAAAGCCGGCCACCGTTGATCCGGGTAGACCTTGATCATCACCGCGACGATAAGTCACCGGCGGCAAAACAGGTCCACGCAAGGTTGGATTTAACTCGACCCATGATGACGCGGGAGCTCGAATTTCCGGTCCACCGCCTCATCGAGGCACCGCCCATCAGGCGATGGCGAAGTCCACTTCGACGCTCACCGTCACGTTGAGCTCTCCCACCGGCAGCTGAGTCGCCGCCGGGGCGGCAGAGCCAACGTCGAAACGGGCCGAGGGAATACCTGACGAATTGATGTCGCTGATCCGGATCACCCGACCCAGGGTGACGCCGGCCGCCGAGGCCATGGCCTGCGCCCGTGAACGGGCGTCGGCGATCGCAAGCGTCCGCGCCTCCGCCTGCGCGGCTTTCGGGTCGGCCAGGCCGAAGCTCGCGCCCACGTTGGTGGCGCCGCCTTCCTGGACGATGGCATCGAGCGCCTTACCCACGGTGTTCACGTCGTGCCATGTGATCTCCAGCTGCTCCGACGCGCGGTAACCGTTGACTGACTGGCCTCCGGGCGTATACGTAGGACCTACCGAATAGCCGGCGGTGTTGAGATCCTTGTCAGCGACTCCCAGTGCTTTGACACGCGCTATGAGCTTGGCCGCCTTGGAGGCGAGGTCGCTTTGTGCGCCAGACGCAGTGGACTGCTGCGACTCCACGCCGGCGTAAAGGAATGCGGTGTCAGGTTTCTTCGAGACGCTGGCGTCGCCGCTGGTGATAACACCCGCGTCCGGCGATGTTGTCGAGGATGAAGCCGCAGGAGACGTGATGAAAACCGGTTGCGCGCGACCGGCCGCGACAACTGTGACGGCGACCACCAGGGCCACCAGCGCTGCGGCGGCGATCGACACAAGAACAAGCCGGATCGATGAGGTCATGTTTTGCACTCTCCTTGGGACGCCAACGGCGCGTCTTAGGGTTGGGTAACGCCCCGCACTCGGTAGCGAATCGCGTATGCGCTGTCCACCGCCCAGGGGCCGAGCGACGCACCTAGGCCGATTCCACACGTCTGGTGCCAAACACGCTAAAGCAACGCGCGCAATGCGCACGTTTGGCGCCAGACGTTCCTTTTGATCGCATAAGAACGGTTCCCAACCTCGGCCACGATCCGCAGGACTGGCCCGGAGCGCAAACCCAAGAGCCTTAAGCTCAGTACCGCTTCCGATGAGCGCTTCGAGCACGACCGTTTCGACCTGGGCGCCCCTTCGCAGCGGGGTGTTTCGCGCGCTCTGGCTCGCAGTCCTTGTCAGCAACGTCGCGACCTGGATGCAGACGGTCGGCGCCCAGTGGCTCCTCGTCAACCAACCGCACGCCTCAATCCTCGTAGCACTCGTCCAGACCGCCGACTACCTGCCCGACATGCTCTTCGGCATCGTCGGCGGCGTGCTCGCCGATACGTTCGACCGCCGGCGCTTGATGATGGCCGTCCAGGCGTTCCTCGTCGTGGCAGGCGTTGCTCTTGCCGGCCTGACCATCGCGGGCCAGATGCCCCCAGCCCTCTTGCTCACGTTCACGTTTCTGATCGGGTCGGGCTCGGTGCTGACAGTGCCCGCGTATCAGTCGCTCGTCCCGGACCTCGTGCCCCGCAACCAGCTTCACTCGGCCTCCGCTCTGTCGTCCATCAGCATCAACCTGGCCAGGGCCGCCGGGCCCGCGATCGCCGGCGTGGTGATCGCCCGCGCGGGAGTCGGCGCCGTGTTCGCCGTCAACGTCGCGATACCTGCTGTTCCTCCTGGTGCTCGTGGCCTGGCGCCCGCCGGCGGGCTCGACACCGAAGGTGGCCGAAGGGTTCGTGTCGGCCGTGCGCGCGGGCGGCCGGTACATCCGCTACGCGCCGGTGGTACGACGCGTCCTGTGGCGCTCGGCCTTGTTCCTCGTCCCGGCCAGCGCTCTGTGGACGCTGCTGCCGCTGGTCGCGACCCAACGCCTCGGCCTCGGAGCCGCCGGATACGGCCTGCTTCTAGGCGTGCTGGGAGCGGGCGCAATCGCCGGGGCGCTCCTCCTTCCCAGGATCCGGGCCAGGTTTTCGATCAACGCCCTGCTCGCCGCGAGCGGGATCGTCTACGCGGTGGTGCTCGCGGCTGTCGTCGTCATCGCCAGCCCGGCCGTGATCCTCGTCGCGCTCCTGCCGGCCGGCGTGGCGTGGATCGCGGTCCTGTCGACGATCAACGCCGAGCTGCAGCTCTTCCTACCGGCGTGGGTGCGCGGCCGCGGGCTCTCCGTGTACCAGATGGTGCTGTTCGGAGCGCAGGGATTCGGCGCGCTGGCGTGGGGGCTCATCGCCGCCCCGCTTGGAATCGTGCCCACGTTTCTCATCGCCGCGGCGGCGATGCTGGCCGGCGTCGCAACCATACGGATCTGGCCGATCATCGACACCTCCGGGATGGACCGCACCACCGTGGAGTACTGGCGCGAGCCAAGCCTGGCGGTCGATGCCGATCCACAAGACGGCCCCGTGGTGGTCAACACCGTCTATACGGTCGAAGCGGACAAAGAAGAGGCCTTCCTGCGGGCGATGGCACGGGTGCGCCTCTCGCGCTTGCGCACCGGGGCTACCCAGTGGGGCCTCTTTCGGGACGGGGAGACGCCGCACCAGTTCGTCGAGCTCTACGCCGTGCCGTCGTGGGAGGAACACCTGAGACAGCACAGCGAGCGCCTCACGCGAACCGATCAGCTTTACGAGCAAGAGGCCGACGCCTACTCGACGGGACCAGAGGACACCTCGCACCTGATCGCGGTCGAGCTCCCCGACGTCGACGTCTGAGGCAGCGCATTTCGGACTTGGCGCAGACTTCCTGTGTTCGAGGAACACCAGCCACGCACACAAGGAGGAATGCGAATGTTCATGAGCATCAGGAGATATAAGGTCGATCCCGCCCAGCGCGACGAGGTGGTGAACATAGTGGACGAAGGCTGGGCCGATCACCTGCGCAACGAGCCAGGATTCCTCAGCTACCACGTGGTCGCCACCGAGGAGAACGAGCTGGTTTCGATGACAGCATGTCAGGACGAGGAGACGCTGGAGAAGGTCATCCAGAAGAGCGGCGAGTGGGTGGGCACCCACCTGTCGGGCCTGAAGGTCTCGCTGGTGGATTCGCGCGTTGGCAAGGTGGTTTCTCACCTGGGCTGATCGGTACGAAAGGAGTCGCACATGGCAGCGAGCACAACCGGCATCCGGCGAATCGCGATCGGCGTTAACACCTGAGGTGTGAGCTCAACCGTCCGCTCCGACGAAGCGGTGGCGCGGCTGCTGGAGGCGTGGCGCGGTGAGGTCGAAGCCCGTGCCGTGTACACGATCCTCGCCGAGCGGATGCGCGACGCGCGGCGGGCACAGGTCATCCGCGAGATCGCCGAGGGGGAGGCCCGTCATCGCGAGCGGATCGAGAAGCGCTTGCGGGAGCTGGGCCAGCCGATCCCCGACCCATCGACCGTCCGGATCTCTCCGTGGCTGCGCATGCAGGCTCGCTTCGCCCCGGTGATGCGGATGCTCGCGCACATGGAGTCCAACGAGCAGGTGGAGATCACCGACCGCTACAAGCGCACCACGGGCGACCCTGAGACGGACGCGGTGCTGGCTTCCATCCGGACCGACGAGCAGGGCCACTCGCGATCGCTCGACGCCATCCAGGCGACGCACAGCGGAGGCGAGCCGCCAACATCCGGCGCAGAGGGCAAGTTGAACCGGATCCTCGGCCGGGAAACCTGGCACCGCACCGGCTCGGGCTGGATCTCGGGCGCGATCTACGGCGCCAACGATGGACTGGCCGCCGTGTTCGGCATCGTCGCGGGCGTCTCGGGCGCGACCGGCGGCTCAACCTTTGTGCTCACCGCCGGGCTTTCCGGGGCGGTCGCGTCGGCGCGTTCATCGGCGCGATGATTCCGGTGATTCCTTTCTTCTTCTTACGAGGCACCACTGCCGTGCTGGTCGCCGCGATTGTCTCGCTCATCGCGCATTTCCTGGTGGGCGCGGCGAAGTCGCTCTTTACCTTGCGCAAGTGGTGGTCCGCCGGCTTCGAGATGACGCTCGCCGGGGTCATCGTGGGCGGCGCGACCTATGCCCTGGGCCTGATCCTCAAGGTCTCAGGAGGCTAAGCCTTCGAAGCCGGTTGGTCGCCCCGGAAGATGGCCGCATTCCGGCTCGCGAACTCGTCAAAGCTCGTCGGCTTCCAGCCGAAGACCTCTTCGATCGTCGGCCAGACCCTGGACTCCTTGCCTTTCCGACGCTCCGCGAACAGCTCGTCGAGGCCTTCCGCGAGGTAAGGCGGGAACCCCGCGGCGAGCCTTGCTTGCCTGGCCTCCTCGGGAGGCACGTCGACATAACGGATTGCCTTTCCAGTTACGGCGCTCAACTTCTCGGCGACCTCACCCATGGTCAACGCCTCAGGCCCGGTGAGGGGATAGATCTTGCCTTCGTGCCCGGAGGTCGTCAGGACTGCGATGGCGACCTCCGCGATGTCGCCAATGTCGATGCTGGCGATCCTCGCGTTACCCATCGGCAACGCCAGGATGCCCCGTCCGACGATAGATGGGACCTGGCGGAAGTAGGAGGGCATGAACTCGCCGGCCCGCAGGTGCGTGTAGGCCATTCCTGAAGCCTCGAGCCTGTTCTCGATCTCGGCGTGCATGCGCGCGAATCGAAAGGGAGAGTCGAGCTCGGGGATGATCCCGGAGAGCTTCACGACGTGCTTGACGCCTGCCTTCCGTGCGGCATCGATGAAGCTCGACTGAACCTCGACCATCGTGGGGTCGGAGGATGAGATGAGCATCGCGCGCTCGACTCCGCGCAGCGCTGCCGTGAGCGAGTCCGGGCGGGCCATGTCGCCTTCCACGACCTCGACGTGAGGCAGGGATGCGAGAGGTTGCGCCTTGGCGAGATTGCGGACCAGGGCCCGTGTCGGGATTCCCTTGGCCGAGAGCCGGCGCACCAGCTCAGATCCGTTCAGCCCGGTCGCGCCGGTGACGAGAATCATCGCTGGGTGCAGTTATACAGAGAAGCGGCCGACGGATGGGAGGAGGGCCATCCCCCAGGACCCCGGCATCCGGCTACGAGAGATCGGCGAAAGCGTTGGGATCACCGAACGCGCCGCACACCGGATCGTCACCGAGCTCGCCGCCTCAGGCTATATCTCACGCACCCGTGACGGCCGCCGCAGCCACTACAAGATCCAGTCCAACATGCCCCTGCCCGACTCTCTCGCCCGCGGCAAGAGAGTCAGCCATCTTCTGACCGTCCTCGCGACCCAGCCTCTATCCCGATCATCCATGCAGAGGTCAGTCGCATCGCGTGCGCCGCGCAAACTTCAAGCCGGATAGACCCCAACATCGGTCGCTTTAAAGGAGAGCCACACTTCTCCTCCCTCGACGAGGTCCAACTCCTTGAGCGCGGATGGGGTCACCTCCGCGACCAGGGGCACCTCGCCGTCGATCCGCACGCGAACCCGGTTGCCCATCAGCTCGATGTGGCTTGCCCGGCCCGGCCAGACGTTGCGCGGGCTGCCTTCGGGGCGGCTCTTATGAATGGCGACCGCGC
>DAITQH010000125.1:0-5997 GCA_036833175.1 Candidatus Dormiibacterota bacterium | reverse complement strand
TCAGTTGTCAGAGTCGTCATCGTCGTCTCCTCTCAGCATTTTCAGTCCTCGATGGACGTTGGCCTTCACCGTCCCCACCGGCTGCCCAAGCGCGTCCGCGGCCTCCTTGTACGAGAGTTCCTGCACGTGCCGCAGCACAACCGCCTCGCGATAGCGGGCGGGCAATCCGGCCACCCGGACCGCCAGAGCATCCATCTCCAGCTTCAAGAGCGCGCCGTCCTCGGGACCCAGCGCGTGATCGGGCTCGCTTCCGTTCAGCTCGACCAGGCAAGGCCTCGCGCCCCGCGCACGGTTGCGCACCACGTTGAGCGCGATCTGGTGCAGCCACGCTTTCTGCTTCAGCTCGCGGATGCGGGCAGGCGTGTAGGTGACCAGCGCGCGGTAGGCGCGCAGAAACGTGTCTTGGGCGACCTCCTCAGCGTCATGGCGGTTGCCCGTCAGGGCGAGGCCGAACGCAAAGACGCGGTTCTGGTGCTCGTAGACCATCCGCTCGAACAGGCGCTCAGTGCCGTCCATCACTCACCACAACACGCGTTCTCTGCTTCTGGTTGCAATGCCGCCGAACCATGATGGCCCGACCGGTGTAATACATGCGTTCCGATGGAGGGCCGACCTGAGGACGATTCCGAGCTGTTCGCGCGCGCCCAGCGCGGCGATACGGCCGCCTATGAGGAGATCGTGCGCCGCTACCAACAGCTTGCGTTCCGGACCGCCTACGTGATCACGGGCTCGGCCGCCGAGGCGGAAGACGCCGCCCAGGACGGGTTCGTGAAAGCCTTCCGCGCCCTCGATCGCTTTCGGCCGGGAGCGCCCCCCCGGCCATGGCTCCTGCGCATCGTCGCCAACGAGGCGCGCAACCGCGTCCGCTCCACCCAGCGCAGGCTCGGTCTCGAGCTTCGCTTGGCGGAAAGGTTCCGCCCGGGGGATGCGGCCCCATCCCCCGAGGCGGCCTCCGTCGCGGCCGAGGACAGAGTCCGCCTGCTCGGGTTCATCAACGACATGGACGAAGAGGACCGCCTCGTGATCGCCACGCGCTATTTCCTGGAGCTCAACGGCGAGGAGGCCGCGGCCGCGCTAGGAATCCCCGAGGGCACGGTCAAATCCCGGCTTTCACGGGCGCTCGCGCGACTGCGGACCAGGTACGAGGAGGCGGCCGGTGCCTGACCTGGAGCAGCAGCTGAGCGGCCTGGGCAGCGCACTCGAGTGGCCGCCAACGCCAGACCTGGCATCCCGAGGGGTGATATACCTCCCCGCTAGCCGGGGAGGTCGGCGCAAAAGCGCCGGGTGGGGGGACTGGGCAGGCAACGCCATCCAAAGCAGATGGGCTATCGCCGCCGCCGCAGTCATCCTCGCCCTGGCCGCGCTCGCCGTCTACCCGCCAAGCCGCGAGGCGATTGCGAACTGGGTCAACGTCCACACGATCTTCCAGCGCGTGACGCACCTCGCGACGCCCTCCGCCCAGGCGCCCGGGCCGCTGGGTAAGCGGCTCGGCCTCGGCGGAAAGACCACACTGGCGGACGCCCAAAAGCAGCTCGCCTGGCGCATCGCAATCCCGTCCACGCTCGGCCAGCCCGACGAGGTTTACCTCCAGCCGCCGCCGGACGCCCCCGCCAAGGGTGAGGTCACCCTGGTCTACGCCGTCCGCCCCGGCATCCCGGTCGCCGGCCAGACCGGCGTCTCGGTCGTGGTCACCGAGGCCCGTGGTGCGGTCGACCAGAACTTCTTCGGCAAGATGATCGGCCCTGGCACGACGCTTGAGGCTGTGACCGTTGCGGGATCCCAACAGGGCTACTGGATCTCGGGGCCGCTCAACGAGTTCTTCTTCACCGACGCGAACGGCGGTTTCAGGAACGAGACCGTCCGCCTCGCCGCCAACACCCTGATCCTCGACTACGGCGGAACCGTGATCCGGATCGAAGGGAACCTGACCAAGGCCCAGGCTTTGGAGATCGCCAGCTCACTCGGCTAGGAACCGAACCGCCTCGGCCGGTGTATGGGAGGCGAGGTGAAGAGCATGAAAAGTCTCCCATCGATCGTGTGTGCAATGGTCGTCGTGGCCGCTTGCGGTAGGGTGCCCGGAGGCACCGCCAACGGAGACTTCAAGCTCTACGAGGCGGTGAGCGACCGCTCACAGATCGCGGTCATCGACTCGCAATCGCATTCCATCGAGCGGTGGCTGCCGCTGGGCACGCCATCGTCGGACTGGAAGCACCTGTACTCGGTCGCCGGCAGCGAGCTGACCGACACCGAGCCGCAGACTGGGGCGGTTCGCTTCTCGTTGCGACTGCCCGGCTCCTACCAGCTTCCGCCAGCGACGCTCAGCGGTCTGCCCGGCGGCATGTCGCAGGACGGGCGCCGGCTCGTGCTGGAATCATTCGACCGGAATCCCAACGGCCAGCCGACCGCCTCGCATTTCCTGGTCGTCACCACATCTTTGGCCACGCCCCCGATCCGCGTCGATATGGCCGGCTACTTCGCGTTCGACACCATCAGCAACGACGGCGATCGGCTGTACCTCATCCAGTACCTATCGGCGACCAACTACACGGTGCGGATGTACCACCTCTCAATCCAGCAGCTGGACCCCCAGGTGATCTTCGACAAGACCGACCCGAAAGACTCCATGACAGGCGAGCGGCTGTCGGGCATCTCGGCACGCGACGGTGGCTACCTGTACAGCATCTATGTCCGTCAGAACGACGCTCCGTTTATCCACGCGCTCACCCTTGACGGCTCGCCGATCGCGTTCTGCATCGACCTTCCCGGCTCCGGTTACCAGGCCAGCAGCAGTGGTTTCGACTGGTCGCTGGCGATGACCGCCGATGGCTCGCGACTCTATGCGGCGAACGGCGCGACCGGAATGGTGAGCGAGATCGACCTGGGCTCGTCGCTCAGCGTCGCCCGCAGCGTGAAATTCGACTCTGGGAAATCCGTGGCGGGGGTCCTCGCGCAGGACGTGAGCGCCAAGGAACTTGGCACCGGCGCCGCCGTGGTCAGTCCCGACGGAAAGACGCTGGTCACGACCTCGAGCTCGGGCATCGCCTTCATCGACACCGCCAGCTTGCAGGCGAGCGCGCACGCGCTGACGAATTGGACCGTCTGGAGCCTTGCGCTAAGCCCCGGCGGCAAGGTCGTCTACGCGCTGGGCGACTCGGGCAAGATCGCGGAGATCTCGATGGTCAGCCGGCAGGTCGCCGCCACGTTCGACCCCGGCGCCGGCATTCCGCTGACGCTTATGCGCGTGGAGGCGCTGGCTTACTAATTTCGTAGCCGCGGCACGCGAGGATGGGCAATCGCGGATAGCGCGGGAACGAGGGATCGGTAAGCGATCGCTCGCACATCCAGAAGGTGCTCCGGCTTCCGGGGACCTTCCGCGAGTGCTTGCACGAGGCGCACAGCCCTACCTGCACGATTGCCAACCATGTAACGACGTCGCCGGCGGAGGATCCAGAGAAGCGTCATAACAAGGGATACGTTGGCCGGCGATTGTCAGATCATCCTCCGCTGAAGATCAGTCCTTTGTAAGCGGCGGCATCGAGCTCAAAGCCTTTATGAGCCGCTCCATTGAGCTCGTCACCCCGTAGCGCTTGCCCAGCTCCTCGACGCGCCCTGGGTTATCCGGGTAGCGCTCGCGCCGCCCGAGCGGAACCTCGATCTTCAAGTCGGCCACGGGCGGCACGACGCGCAGCGCCTTCTCGAGGTACTCCGCATCCGACGCCCGAAAGGCTCCGGCGTCGATCATCGCCCGCACCGATCCATATTTCCGGACCAGGCCGGCCGCTGTTTTGGCCCCGACGCCTGCGACTCCGGGCAGGCCATCCGAGGGGTCGCCGCGCAGGATCGCGAAATCGGAGTAGGCCCGGCCCGGGATCGAGTACCTCCTCGCCACCTCGTCCTCGTCGACCACCGCGAGGCCGGTCTTCTCCGGGTAGAGCACGATGATGTCCTTGCCTCGAATGAGGCTGAACAGGTCGCGATCGCCGCTTGCGATCTCGATCGGCGGAGAAACCTTGGTCGCGAGCGAGGCGATGATGTCCTCCGCCTCGTAGTCCTCGAGACCCAATGCGTCAACGCCGATCGCAGCGAAGCACTCCATGATGATCGGCATCTGCGGGATCAGCGCCGGTGGCACAGGCTCGCCGGTGCGGTGCTGCTTGTAGCTGGGGATGAGCTCCACGCGCCAGTCAGGTCGCCAGTCCTCGTCGGTCGTCACCGCGACGTGCCGCGGCTTCCGCTCCGTGATGTAGCGCGCGAGGTTGTCCATCGATCCGCGCACCGCGTTGACGAGGGCTCCATCGGGACCGCGCATCGTCTGCGGTATCCCGTAGAAAGCTCGAAAGATCATGCTCGAGCCGTCGACAAGCAGCCATTCCGGCAAGGCCGCACCATCGTAAGACCTACCATGGCGCTGGTTTTGAAGACGCTTCCGCTCATCGCCGTGACAGTCGCCCTGCTCGCCGCTTGCGGGCCATCCGCCACGAGCTCGACTCCAACGCCGACTCCCACCGCTTCGGCATCACCCACCGCGCGGCCGGCGGACTCGAAAGCAGCCGACCTGCGCATCCAGCTCGACCTGTTGCTCGGCGAGCAGGTGATGACGGTGGCCAAGCAGGCGGTTGCCGCCTCAAACCACACCGACGAGTACGCCGGGTACCTGACCCTCCTTGCGTCCAACACCACTTCGCTGGTGGAGGTCATGCGCTCGGTATTCGGCAACACCGCCGCAACGCAGTTCGCGCAGGCATGGGCGATTCAAAACGGGTACCTGGTGGACTACACGATCGGAGTCGTCACCCACAACGCCGCGAAGTCGAACGGGGCAATGTCCGGTCTGGTTAACGGTTTTACGCCACAGTTCGCGCAGCTCGTCACCAGCCTCTCGCAGCTCTCAGTCGACTCGATGACGCAGCTCGAGACCACGCAGCTGACGGACGTGAAGACGCTTATCGACGACGAGATCGGCCAGTCCTACACCAAGATGTACGCGGACCTGCGCCTCGCCTTCGCGAGCAGCGCGCTGCTCGGCAACACGCTCGCGGTCCGGATGTCGCAGCAGTTTCCCGACAAGTTCCCAGGCGATGCGTCGACCAGCGCTGTCGATGCGCGGGTCTCGCTCAACGAGCTGCTGCAGGAGGATGCGTACCTCACGACGATGGCGAGCGATGCCGGCATCGCGGGTCGAGGCGCGGAGGCAGGCGCCGCGCTCGGGGCGATCGCCAGCGTACGCGCCGACCTAAGTCCTGTGATGGGCTTTCTGATGGGACCCGACGCCAGGACGGGTTTCGGCCAGCTGTGGGGAATCCGGGACGCAGATGTGCTGGGGTACGCCGACTCGGGCGATGCCGCCACGCGGCAGAGGCTCACGGGGAGCCTGGTCACGCAGCTAGCAACCCTGCTCCACGTCCCGGAGGGGACCATCAGCGACCAGCTAACCGCGACCCTGAAAACGATAGACGACCAACGAGCGAAGGCGTACAAAAACGTGGCGGCAGATGATCAGGCGGCAGCAGCAACAATGCGCGCACTGGCTGATCGAATCGCTTAGACGTCTCCCCTCTCCCCGTCGGGGTGAGCGGCCTAAGCCTGATCCAGGGCCGACGCAATGATCTCCAACCCAGTGGCCGCCTCTTCCGAGTCGAGCACCAAAGGCGGGCTGATCCGCACCGCGCGCGTGCCCGCGGTCAGCAGCAGCAGCCCGCGCTCGAACGCCGACTGCACGAGCTGAGCCGCCAGCTCAGGCGTCTTCAGCTCCAGCGCGAGCATCAATCCCAAACCCCTGACATCCGTGACCTGCGGCCGGGTCGAGGCGATCTCCCGCAGCCCGTCCTGCAGCACCGCCCCAACCCGCCCGGCATTCTCGATCAAGCCCTCCTCGAGGAGGTCCAGCGTCGCGAGCCCGGCGGCGCACGCCACGGGATTGCCTCCGAACGTGCTGCCATGCGACCCCGGCGGCCAGTTCATCTGCTCCGCGCGTGCGATGAACGCGCCGAGCGGAAG
>DAITQH010000124.1:0-6007 GCA_036833175.1 Candidatus Dormiibacterota bacterium | reverse complement strand
TCCTCCTTGCGCCACCCTCTCCTTGGCTCCGGCCGCCGATGCCGCGAAATATGCGCCGAAGCTCGGCGCCGCGATACTCTCCGTGACCACAGTCGCGGTGATCGGGCTTGGCCTCATGGGTTCGTCGTTCGCCCTCGCGCTGAAGGAAGCGCGGCCCGACACTGTGATCGTCGGAAGCGACACCGACTCCATGACGCTGCGCAAGGCGCTCGACCGCGGAATCGTCGCCAGCGCGAGCGCCGACACGAGCGTGGCCGAGATGGCGGACGTCATCGTGATCGGGGTGCCGATCCGCGCCATGCGCGATGTGTTCGCGCAGCTTGCCGGCAGGACGGAGGGAAAGGTCGTGACCGACATGGCCAGCACGAAAGCCGGCGTCATGGAATGGGCGGCGGCGGCGGGCATAGACCTGATCGGCGGCCACCCCATGTGCGGCAAGGAGACGTCGGGGATCAACGCCGCAGACGCGACGATCTTCAGTGACGCGCCATGGGTGCTGACCCGCAGCGAGCCGGTGCTCATCGACCTGATAGAAGCCGTGGGGGCGCACCCGATCGTCATGGATGCGGAGACGCACGACCGCCTCGTCGCCGGGGTCAGCCACGCCGCGTTCCTGCTTTCGGTCGGGTACGTGCTCGCGCTCTCGCGCCGGCCGGACTGGCCAGAGGCTTCACGGCTCGCGGCAGGCGGGTTTCGGGACATGAGCCGGCTCGCGGCCGGGGACCCGGAGCTGTACGCGGGAGTGGCGCGCACGAACCGGGCGCAGCTCGTCGAGCAGCTCGACGCGATCAGCGCGGAGCTGGCGAGGTTGCGCCGGCACCTGGAGGCCGACGACGCGCGCTTGGTGGAGCTGTTCGAGGAGGCGCACGCCGTCCGCGAGCGCTGGGCGAAGAAATGATCGCGACCGTTCGACCGGCCCGCAGGCTTGACGGTGCGATTCGCGTCCCGGGCGACAAGTCGATCTCGCACCGCGCGCTGATCCTGGGATCGATTGCCTCGGGCCGGAGCCATCTACGCGGGCTGTCCCCTGGCGCCGACGTGCAATCGACGGCGCGCTGCGTGCAGGAGCTGGGGGCTCAGTTCGACGGCTCGACGCTGGACGCGTCTGGAATGCGCGGCCTCCACGCGGCCGGTGGGCCGCTCGACTGCGGAAACTCCGGCACGTCCATGCGGCTGCTGGCCGGATTGCTGGCAGCGCAGGCGTTCGAGAGTGAGCTCATCGGGGACGAATCGCTGTCGCGCCGCCCGATGGATCGCGTGGTGGCGCCGCTGAGCGAGATGGGCGCGCTGGCGAGCTGGCCGCCGCTTCGCGTGGGCGGCAGGACGACCTTGCACGGGTTCAGCTACACGATGGCCGCGCCGAGCGCGCAGGTGAAGTCCGCGATTCTCATCGCGGCCCTGTTTGGCGACGGACCGACCTCAGTCACCGAGCCCATCAGGACGAGAGATCACACGGAGCTGATGCTGCGAGCGATGGGCGCTGGCGTCGAGATCGAAGAGCTGCGAGTCACGGTCGAGCCTGCGGACCGGCTCGAGCCCCTCGATATCGACATCCCGGGCGACCTCAGCTCGGCCGCCTTCTGGCTCGTCGCGGCCGGGCTGATGCCGGGCTCGCGGGTCCGGCTAGAAGCCGTGGGCGTAAACCCGACCAGAACCGCATTCATCAACCTGTTGGTGGGCTGTGGCTTCCAGATCAGGTTTTCCAACCCCCGCTTCGCCGGGGGCGAGCCGGTCGCCGACCTCCAGGTGACGCCGGCTGTCGGTTTGCGCTCGATTCAGATCAGTGGGGGCATGGCGGCCGAGATGATCGACGAGCTGCCGGTCCTTGCTGTCGCCGCGACGCAGATGCCTGGGCGGACCGTGATTTCGGGCGCTGGGGAACTGCGGGTCAAGGAGTCGAATCGCATCGAGGCGATGGAGGAGGGTTTGACCTCCATGGGCGCGGACATCACCGGCACCGATGACGGCTGGGTGATCAACGGGCCTCGCTACCTGGAGGGCGCAAGGGTCAGCGCGCATGGCGATCACCGCATAGCGATGGCGCTGGCGGTGGCAGGTCTCATCGCGGATGGGCGAACCGAGATCGATGGTGCGGAATGCGTCGAGATCTCTTACCCGGATTTCTTCGACCACCTGGAGTACCTGTGTTGAGAGTCCGATGCGAGATCGACGTGCACCCGGACGTGCTGGAGCTGTACGAGCTCGAGGTCACCGGTCCACGCGACGACTTTGAGCTCGAGGTGGCCAGGACCATGCAGGTCGCGAAATCCGGGGCGGTTCCCGCGGTGGGCCGAGCCCGCGAGCTGTACCGGCAGTTCGGGCTCGACCCGACGCGGGTCCGGCCGTCGTCCGAAGCGCTTCTCCGCAGGCTCAAGAAGGGCGAACCGCTTCCGCGCATCAACTCTCTCGTCGACGTCGCCAACGCGCTGTCGGTGCAGCTGCAGGTTCCGGTCGGCCTCTACGACCTCGACAAGGTCAAGGGCGACGAGCTCGTGATCCGGCTCGGCGCCCAGGGCGAGGGCTATACGGGCATCGGAAAGGAGCACGTCAACGTGGCGGGGCGCATCTGCGTCGCCGACGCGGAAGGACCATGCGGCAACCCGAGCGCCGACTCGGCGCGGACCATGATCACGACCGACACGGAACGCGCCGCGTGGATCTACTTCCTGCCGATCGGGGACGACGACATCGATCGCACCGCGGAGCTGATCGCGGTTTTCGGACGCGGCCTGGTCCGGATGGTCGCGACCGTTTGAGCAACGCGTCGGAGCAGGTGCTCTGCGTGAAGCGGGAGGACATCTTTCCCGACGGCGCCTGGCATGGGTTCGTGAGCAAGGATCTCGATCGTCACCAGGGTGTGATCCGCGAGCACCACATGTTCATGGCACGTTCCGCGGTGGAGAACGATCCGACCTACCAGCAGATCATCCCCTACGTCGTGTTCCGTCACGGCGACCTCTACTTCCTCACGCACCGCCTGAGGGCGTCCACCGAGAGGCGCCTGCGCAAGCAGTACTCGTTGGGCATCGGAGGCCACATCAACCCGGGAGACCTCGAAGGCGGCGACCCGATCCTCGACGGACTCAAGCGGGAATGGTCCGAAGAGGTCGTTTACGACGGCCGTTTCGAAGCCGAGCTGATTGGGCTGCTGAACGACGATTCCTCACCCGTCTCGAAGGTGCATCTCGGAGTGGTGTTCGTCGTGGACGGCGACTCGCCGAACATCTCGATCCGCGAGACCGACAAGCTGGCCGGCGAGCTGCTCACGCTGGAGGAAATGCGCATCTACTACCTGGGCATGGAGTCCTGGTCGCAGATGGTGTATGACCGGTTGAACATATGAAATACGTAGAGACCGGTGGTGTCCGGATCTCGGCTATCGGATTGGGAACCTGGCAGTTCGGGTCGACGGAGTGGGGTTACGGCCCGGAGTACAACCGCGTCGAGGCGGGCAACATCGTGCGGCGCGCTCTAGAGCTGGGCATAAACCTGATCGACACCGCCGAGTTCTACGGGTTCGGGCGGTCGGAGCGCATCGTCGGGGAGGCGATGCGCGGCCACCGATCGGAGGTCTTCATCGCCACCAAGATCTTTCCGATCGGGCTTCCGTTCATGACGGGTTGGCGCGCACGCGGGAGCGCACGGCGGCTCGGCGTCGACCTGATCGACCTGTACCAGCTTCACTGGCCGAGCCCGCTGTTCCCGCCTCGCTCCACCATGCCGCGCATGGCACGTCTCATCGAGCAGGGTCTGGTCGCGCACGTCGGCGTCAGCAATCACGACTTGCGGGAGTGGCAGCAGGCTGAGGCGGCGTTGGGGCGTCCGGTCCTCTCCAACCAGGTCCTGTTCAACCTGGTCGATCGGAGGCCGGAGCGGGAGCTGCTTCCGTGGGCCCAGCAGAACGGAAGGGTGATCATCGCGTACAGCCCGCTTGGGCAGGGATTGCTTTCGGGCAAGTACGAGAATTCGACGCCAACCAACCTGGTGAGGCGGAGGCGGGGCAGCTTCAGCGCCGCAAACCGAGCTCGTCTCGCACCGCTGATCGCCGCCCTTCGCGAGATCGGGAGCCGCCATGGAGCGACGCCCGCGCAGGTTTCCCTCGCATGGCTCATCCGCAAACCCAACGTCGTCGCCATCCCTGGAGCGTCCAGCGTGCGCCAGCTGGAGGAGAACGCCGCCGCGAGCGAGGTTGCGCTGTCGGATGAAGAGTCGGCGCGCCTGGATACTCTCAGCGCATGACTGAGGGGTCCAAGCTTCGATCGGTCGAGATGCGCCGCATCCGCCTGTCGCTGGTGGCGCCCTTCGAGACGTCGTTCGGCGTGCAGACGGAGCGCGACATCCTGCTTCTCAAGGCGATCACCTCGGACGGGGAGGGCTGGGGCGAGTGCGTGGCGGGGGAGGAGCCGACGTATTCGAGCGAGTACGTGGAGGGCTGCCAGCACGTCCTGATCCATCACCTGCTGCCACGGCTCCTGGACCAGCCGAGCCTCGAAGCCGAGGACGTCGAGCGCGTTCTCCGGCCGGTCCACGGGCATCACATGGCGAAGGCGGCAATCGAAATGGCGATCCTTGACGCGCAGCTCCGCGCGCGAGGCGAATCGTTCGGCAAGTACTTCGGCGCGGCGCGCGCGGCAGTCGACGCCGGCGTCTCGGTCGGCATACACGGGACGATCCCGGAGCTGCTCGAGACGGTGGGCGGCTATATCGAGCAGGGCTATCGGCGGATCAAGCTCAAGATCAAGCCGGGCTGGGACGTGGAGCCGGTGCGGGCGGTGCGCGAGCGGTTCGGCAACGTGCCGCTGCAGGTCGACGCCAACACGGCGTATTCGCTGTCGGATGCCGCGCATCTCGCGGAGCTGGACGCATTCAATCTTCTGCTCATCGAGCAGCCGCTCCCGGAGGAGCAGGTCCTGGCGCACGCGGAGCTCGCAAAGTCGGTGCGCACGCCGATCTGCCTCGATGAGTCGATCACCTCGGCGCGGGCGGCGGCCGACGCCATCCAGCTTGGCGCCTGCCGGATCATCAACATCAAACCGGGCCGCGTGGGCGGCTACCTCGAGGCGCGGCGGATCCACGACCTGTGCGCCGAGCATGGGGTGCCGGTGTGGATGGGCGGCATGCTGGAGACGGGGCTCGGCCGGGCCGGCAACGTCGCGATGGCTGCGATGCCGAACTTCACGCTACCGGGCGACACCTCCGCCTCAGACCGCTACTACCACCGCGACATCACCGCGCCGTTTGTGCTTCATGACGGGCAGCTGGAGGTGCCGGCCGGACCAGGGCTTGGCGTCGAGGTCGACCTCGAGTTCCTCAACTCGATCACGCACTGGAAGGAGACCATCGGGAGCTAGCCCGTTTTGCTCCGCAGCTGCGGCGCCGGCTGGACCGCCATGAGGTCCGCCATAGGCGTGGCCTGGGCGGCCTGGCCCAGCCTGGGGACTCCGAGCGTGTCTTCGATGGTCGCCAGAAGCGAGTAGTGGTCGTACGGCTTTGCGCTGCGGTGGACCACCGGGTTCGGGCGGATGATCACGGTGAGCACCGAGTTGGCGCTGTCCTCGCCTTCGTCCCACGTGATGACCAGCATCCCGTTGTCCTGCCATGCGTTGGTGTTGAGGATGGTCGGCACAGTCTTGGCGAGCCAGGCGTCAGCGACCGAGCTGGAGCAGTCGTGGCCGTCGTTGCAGAGGTTGGGCGTGATCCAGACGAACTGTGGAACGGTGCCCGACATATCCGAGGCGAACTGCGTGAATGGGACGACCTGGGACGGGCACGCGCTGCCGTAGTACGCGAAGGGGTTGTGCTTCAACGCATAGGGATACGGGCTGTGAAAGCAGCCGTTGGTCATGCCCTCCATGTAGGCGCGCCAGTCGATGCCGGCGGAGGTCAGCTGCGCCCCTAGGCCGCCCGCCGGCAAGGCGTGGAACCCGTCGTCCGCGATGCCCCAGGTGCTGCCGGAGGTAAGGGCGAGGTAGTTGGGCAGACTCGGGTGAGAGACGCCGTGGTAGTC
>DAITQH010000123.1:0-6050 GCA_036833175.1 Candidatus Dormiibacterota bacterium | reverse complement strand
CCAAGCGGTTCATGGCGGCATGATGCGCCGGCAGTTGTATCAAGAGCAGTTCCAGAAGGTCTCAGAGTGCGTCTCAATCTTGGTTGGATGCGCTTTGGCGCTTCGACGGCGAGGCGGTCCCACGTGGCTGACCGGGTGGGTCCGCGCGTGGCGCTCGGAATTCCGCTGGTCGCGGCGCTGATCATCACTATCCTCGCCGCGAGCTTAAAGGCTGGAGAGAGCGTCCATCAAACATGACGGTCTGCGGTGGAGGACCTGTGTCCTCCACCGCAGAGACCCGATTGGATTCTTACCGACTAAGCGTTGTGCAGTACGTCCATGTAGACACCCTGCCCGCTTGCGCTCTGCCACTCCTGGGCACTCTCGATGGATGTACCTTCCATCCATTCGTTAAAGGTGGTGATGAGCTGCCAGGGCTCGTGGCTGTTGACCATGTCAGCGACGTTTTGCGCCCAGCGCACCGGATCGCGGACCAAGCGTGGTGCGCTATCGCTGTACTTGTTGAAGCCGGGCGAGATCGAAAAGCTGAAGCCGGACTGGTGATCCTCGGCCACCGCTGGACCGTACTGGTGCCAGCTGTCGGGCTGGCCCGCGCACGTGCGGTAACCGACGAAGACTTGCAGGTTGAGATAGAAGCCGTTGTTCACAGAATGCCAGGTAGCTACATTGGCGCAAGTTGCCACAGCCCGGCTGTAGACGAACAGTACAGGCTTTCCGTTGACGTGCAGGAAGTTGGGGTCGGAGGCGTAGTGGATCGCGATGTAAGTCAGGTCAGAGGCAGCCTGAGTCGCATTCAGTGCCGGCTCGTAGTACAGCGTCCAGCAGAAGGACGTGCCGTGAGCTGCAGCCAGCAGTCCGCTGATACGGCCATCAGTCTTGCTGGCCTGTCCCCACCAGGTGGCGATCCCGGCCTGGATGTGGCCGTACTGCATGGAGGCGATCTGGTCGCGCACGATCTGGGAGTTGGTGTCCAGGTTGTAGAAACCTGACGTGGGGTTGTAGTGGGTGGCCGGGTAGATTCCGCTCTGTGTCCAGTTCTCCGGGTACCAGCCGTAGTAGAAGGCGGCCCGGATCGGCGTTGTCAGGTTGCATGAGCCACTAGGCGAGGGCGCTGGGGTGGGGCTTGGGCTCGGTGACGGGCTTGGGCTCGGTGACGGGCTCGGGCTTGGCGAAGGGCTCGGGCTTGGCGAAGGGCTCGGGCTTGGTGATGGGCTCGGGCTCGGTGATGGGCTCGGGCTCGGTGATGGGCTCGGGGAGGGGCTGGGCGTCGGCGGATCGACCGTCCTGAACACGGTGACTCCGCTCGCCCAATACATTGCCGTCGTGAAGCTGCCGGTGAATTGCTGGGCCGCGGTCGAGCTCAGCAGCTGATAGCCGGTGACCAACGAGACATTTCTGCTTGTCTGCTGCGGCTGGGTGGTGTAGCCGGCGGCGGTGACCGTGATCGCTTGAGTCGAGGCGTGGCCGGCGATGTAGCCCACTGCCACGTCGGTCGATCGCGACGGTGTCGCCGGACCAGAGTCTGCGAGGGTGCCAAGGTTCGCCACCCCGGCGGCGTCGTCCATGGGACCGCTGGCATCCAGGCCCGAGAATTCCTGGACCTCGATCGCCATGGTCGTGATGTTTGCCGCGGTGGCGGTGACGCTGGTTACGGGGTTGGCGCCGGCGCTGAACCACATCTCGCCGTCAGAGTTGTAGCCCGACATCCCAACGGATTTGATCTTGTACCAGGCATTGCCGCCTGAATCGGTGACCTTGGTGAGTGGGTTGCTGAGGCCGGTGGCAAGGCTGGCCGAGAGCACCAGCACGTGGCCGGCTCCGGTCGCGGTCGGGAAGGTCGCGGTGAGACTCGGGGAGCTCGTGGTCTCGTGGGCCCCAGTTGCCTGGACCAGCCCCACTGAGCACGGGCTGGGGCACGGGCTTGGAGACGGGCTCGGACTTGGCGAGGGTGAAGGGCTCGGGCTCGGGCTCGGTGAGGGGCTCGGGCTCGGTGAGGGGCTCGGTGACGGAGCACCGCCCCACACGTCGCTGATAGGGAGGGAACTGGCCGCGCCAGCGAGCGGGGCGAGGCCGTAGAAGTCTTCGATGGTTCGCAGCACGTTGTAATGCGTGATGTGCTCGGGGTACTGGCCGGGCACGATCCCCTGGCCGGCAAAGACGGTGACGATGTGGTTGCCGTTACCGCCGCCATCCTCGTCCCAGGTCAGGATCGCGAGCGAGTTGTGAGTCTTGGCCCACTGCACATAGGGGTCCCAGTGAGCCTGCAGCCATGCGTCTCCGGTCGCGATCGAGCAGTCGTGGGTGTCGTTACACAAATTCGGCACGACGAGGGACACGGTCGGCAATGTGGTGAAGTCGGCGGGCCATGCGGCATACGTTTTGGTGTGAGCCGCATCGGCAGTGGCTGTCCAGTCCGCCAGCGGGTTGTGCTTGCGCGCATAAGTGCCGCTGGTGCAGCCGGTGTATCCATCACTGGGCATCGACTCGTTGTAGCCCTCAACGGTGAAGCCGGCCGTCAACAACTGGGTGCCCAAGGAACCGGTCGTAAACGTATGTGGGCAGCTGTCGTCGGTCACACCCTGGTTGGAGCCACTCCACAACTCGTGGTAGTTGGGCTCGCTTGGATGGCCGATAGCGAAGGACTGCGTGAACGAAGCGTTTTGTTGAGCGAGCGAATTGACATACGGTGCTGACGAGCTACCGATGATTTGCTCGTAAGCATGGTTTTCCATGATGGCGATGACGACATGATCGGGACGCGGTGTCGCTGCGGATGTTGGAACCCCCGCCACGAATAGGGCACCTAACAACACTGCAACTGCTGCCCCTGGGATCAACCGTTTCGACCAAATGCGAATTGCGCCAAGACGTCGAGTCACTAGCATTTACCCCCGGCAAGATTCCGTCGAGAGCTCGCATCTACATTTGGAAGTCAGCCAAACTTCCGGATGCGCAACTGTATTCGACGGTGTTCCGAATCAGCGATGTGATTGTGTTTTGCGGCTTATGACAAAGCCGCACGGTCACATCGCTGTAACCAGCAAAACGGGACAGTGGCAAAAAGCTTGCAGTCGATGCGACGTGTGCAGTTCTCCCACTCGAGAACGCACGACGTGAATGCCACTGGTACGACGTCGACCTCGAGCTCGATACTGAGCCTCGTGAGCTAGCGTTGCCCGATGACTTCGCGAAGGCGCTCGGGCGCGATGCCAAGGCGAAGAAGGTGTTCCCAAGACGGCAATCAGCGGCGATGCGAGATTCGTGCTATTAAACTGCCCAATCGATCAGCACTTCTTCAACGCGCATCTCAAGGAGTGAGGAAGACGAAGAGGTTGAGGACGACTCTTCGTCGGCTGGCTAGCGCAATTCGACGAAGAGGACGTGGCACTCGCAGTAGATGTGATCAAGGCCATCAAATAGGTCAACGGCGTCAATATCCGCACGATGACTCGGCAGCTTTATGACCTCGCGGTCAGCGAGGAGGTGTTCCGAAACATCAGAATTGGAAGCACCCTGTGGTCGCGGACCCGATCTGAAGGAAACCTAGCGGCTGAGGGCCAAACGCACCCAGCTTAGGTTACAGCTCGATCAGACCTTTCTTGGCCGCATAGAGGACCGCATGCGAGCGGCCCTGGATGCCGAGCTTCTCGTAAATGTTGCTGATGTGGTTGCGGACCGTCTTCTCGCTGATCTGCAACCTAAAGGCGATCTGCTTGTTGGCCAATCCAATCGCCACGAGCTTGAGGATCTCCACCTCGCGATGGGTGAGGCCGTCATAAGACTCCTTCGGTTGGTTTGAGAGCATGCTAACCAGCCTGTCGGCGATCGAGCCCGACATCACCTTGGCGCCGCCCGCAATCGCCAGCATGCTGTTGACGATGGTCGAAACACTGGTGTCCTTCAAGACGTACCCGCTGGCCCCAGCCTCGAGGGCCGGAATGAGATGGCCATCTCCGCTGAAGCTGCTGAGGATGATGACCGCGATCTCCGGATGCTTTCCGCGGATACGGCGCGTCGCCTCGACTCCCTCCATTACCGGCATCTTGAGGTCCATCAAGACCAGGTTTGGTCGCAGCTCATCGACCATGCGCACGGCTTCCTCGCCGTTGCCCGCTTCGCCAAGCACCTTCAACCGCGGGTCCTTGTCCAGAAGCGCCGCCAGACCCGACCTGAAGAGTGTCTGATCGTCTGCGATCACGACTGAAGCAGCCCCGTTGGTCATGGCTGGAGCAACCGTTTTGGTCATCAAGGAAGAAGGTTCGCTACAGGGAAGCTTGCCCGCAACATGGTTCCGGCTAGATTCGCGTTCATCGTCATGCGGCCGCCGAGGATGGCTGCGCGTTCACGCATGCCCAGAATGCCATCGCCGTGGACCCGCGGCCTCGGTAATTCGCCCAGCGGGTTGCCCATATCGCTCACCCAGACGACTGCCCGGGGCCCGATCAGCTCCAACGCGACCGCTACCGAGCGTCCTTGCGCGTGGCGCCAGGTGTTGTTCAGCGCCTCCTGGATGATCCTGTACACGTTGACGTCTGCCTGCTCATTCAGGCGGGTCGGCCAGGATCGGGAAACACGCAGGTCCACCTTCTGCCCGCTGAGGCGCTCGAAGCGTGGGATCAGGTGATTCCTGAGGCCGGCGATGAGCCCCTCCTGAAGGTCTGGATCGACGCGCAGGTCCCGCACAAGCTGCCTGACGTTGCGCAGCACTTCCAGGGTCAGCCTCTCGAGCAGGTCGACCTCCCGGAGGACTGTTTCTCGGCCGTACTGGCTGGACCGGAAGTTCTCCAGCTCAACCTTCATGGCGTACATCGTCTGCATCACCTGGTCATGCAGCTCGCGCGCCATGTTCTCCCTGAGATCCCCGCCACTCGTGACCAGATCTCTGATCTCAAGCTTCAGAACTGATGTTCCAGTCGACGATCCCCGGTTGACAGGGCGCGTCAGCTCGGCCTGCTCCAAAACGTTCCTTCCCCTCTGATTAGTTAATGAATAAAAAGATGCTTAACGACGATCGACCGCCTGCCCTACCCAACAACTCACTCTCCTGGGGTCCCATGAGTCCTGAGGGCTCCGTATTTCCCGAGTGGTCGACGTAAGTCTATATACATTTGGGGAGAGTTTTGGCAAGAACCTTCCCCTTCCCTTGGTTTTTCGAAGCGATAAACACCCTTGTCCGGCTGCAATTCACGAGCCGCGTCTACCTAACGCCCACATTTGGGCAACGGGAAGTCCTGCAGGCCAGGACAAAAGTCCCGCGCACCGGGCGGCCCCTCTCTGCAGTGTTCACTCCGGCAGCGAGCGGCGGCTGCTTTGCGGACTCACTGATGTGCGCAATACGGCGGTCCTGTCGCCGCGCGTTGTCAGGCTGTGCGTTGGCGGACGCGCGCGCCTCGGACAACGTCTGCGTCAGGAAAGGAGCATGTCCTGATCACTGGGATAAATGTCCCGCTTGCATCTGGGTCTTTATCTGGGCCCCCCCGCCCGTGAAAAACAGGCGACAGGATCAGTTCGCTCCGCCTCGCTGAGACCGCCTGGACAGGGCGTTAAGTGCCTCCAGGTGCTTGCACGCCTCCGAGTTCCCATCGGTGCACTGCACCTGGAGCATGACGGCGCAGGCAATGCAGATCCTCTCCACTTCGGGATCGCCTAATCCTTCTGCGGCAGGCTCGCCGCAAATCGAACAGGCGATCGGTGCCGGCCTGGGTGCCCTCCGAAGAACGCTTCTGACAAGCTTGAGCGCTCTTTGCACTCCTGTATGGACCTCCAGCATCGTGTGGCATGTTCAGCGCCGCCCTCACCGAGCGGAATGCTCTAGGCGTCACGGCCCGACCCGAGCAGTCTGAACGACCACGTCGTCGAAGGCAATGTCATACGAGCGACCGGTCTGGTTCTCGCCCAGCTGGAGCTGTCCGATCAGAGCTGAACCCAGGTTGGCTGTCTGCGTCGTCAGCGCGCTGACCGGACTTCCGTCCAACCAGACCTCGATCGTGCTCGAGGTCCCGTTGACGACGAGGTGAAGCTCCACGCTGTGCCATGAGCTCAGGCTGACC
>DAITQH010000122.1:0-6248 GCA_036833175.1 Candidatus Dormiibacterota bacterium | reverse complement strand
CGCGTCACACCAAGTTCGATCGCAAGAACTACATGTATCCGGACCTGCCCAAGGGGTACCAGATCAGCCAGTACGACCTCCCGATGAGCAAGAACGGCTTCCTCGAGCTCGACGGCCGGCAGGTGCGGATCCGGCGCGTCCACCTCGAGGAGGACACCGGCAAGCTGATCCACGCCGGCGACAAGCTCCACAAGGCACGAGAGTCGTTCGTCGATCTCAACCGCGCGGGCGTTCCGTTGATGGAGATCGTGAGCGAGCCTGACCTGCGCTCCGCGAACGAGGCTCGCGACTACGCGGTCGCGCTGCGCACGTTGCTCCGCACCATCGGCGCCTCCGAGGCGGAGATGGAGAAGGGACAGCTGAGGGCCGAACCGAACATCTCGATCCGGCGCCCAGGATCGGATGAGCTCGGCGTGAAGACCGAGCTCAAGAACATCAACTCGTTTCGCGCTCTTCATCGCGCGATCCTTTATGAGGTGACGCGCCAGACCAACGTCCTCGAATCGGGTGGCGCCGTGGTGCAGGAAACGCGCGGCTGGTCGGAAGCCGAGGGACGCACTTTCTCGCAGCGCACCAAGGAGTTCGCAGAGGACTACCGCTACTTCCCCGAGCCGGACCTGCCTCCCCTGGAGATCGAAGCGGCGTGGATCGAGGAGCTTCGAGCGGCCCTGCCCGAGCTCCCAGGCGCGCGACGCGGGCGGCTCCTCGCCCAGCACGGCCTTCCGGCCTCGGACGCGACGCTGATCGCGGCCGACAGGGACCTGGCCGACCTGTTCGAGGGGGCCGTGGCCGCGGGAGCGGGGCCCAAGCAGGTGGCGAACTGGATCATCGGAGAGGTGGCGCCGTCGGGCAAGATGCCAACCCCCGAGCACCTGGCCGGCCTGCTGAAGCTCGTCACCGCCGGCAGCATCACGCGCGACCAGGGCCGGGAAGTCTTGATGGAGTCGGTTGAGTCCGGCCGCTCGCCGGCAGACATCGTGGCGGAGCATGGATTCGCCCAGGTGAGCGACGAGTCCGCCCTTCAGGTCGAAGTCGAAGCGGTGATTGCCGCAAACCCCCGGGCGGTCGAGGATTACCGGGCGGGCAAGAAGCAGGCCATGGGCGCGCTGATGGCCGATCTCAAGAAGCGGGCGCCGCAAGCCAACCCTAAGGTAGCGAGCGAGCTCCTACTCCGCCTCCTGGGCTAGGGCGCCCCGGCGGGATAGCCAGGTGCTGTACACGTAGAGCCCGGCGCCCACCACGTAGATCGCGATCGCCAGCACGACCAGCAAGCCGCCCACGAACTGCGAAACCCACGTGCTTAGGCCGATCGCGACGATCGACGCCCCCAGCCCGACGACCGTGGCGCCCTGCAGCCTGGCGATGCCCGGCGTTACGTGCTTGACCGGCCACAGCATCCACTCGATCCACCAGCCTGGAAAAGTGCCGCGGAGGACGATGTAGAGGCCAATTCCAATCAAAGGGCCGCCGACCGCATAGGCAAAACCAAGCACCACCCACCCCACGGCAGGGCATTTTATCGGGGGAGCTCACCTCCCCGCTAGCCGGGGAGGTCGGCCCGTTACGGTCGGGTGGGGGAGTGCACCTTGCAGCTAGCCTTGTCAGGTGCCCCTGCCACCAGACCTCCACGTGCACACCGAATGGTCGTGGGACGCCCCGCACGGCTCGATGGAGCGCAGCTGCGAGCGCGCACTGGAGGTCGGGCTGCCGGCGATCGCCTTCACCGAGCACGCCGACTGGGCGCTCGTGCACGAGGGACAGCACTCGGTCGACCTCGCGGGCTACTTCGACTCGATCGAGCGCTGCCGGGCGAAGTTCAGAGGGCTGCGCATCCTCACCGGGGTGGAGCTGGGTGAGCCGCACTGGTACCCGAAAGAGACGGCCGAGGTGCTCGCATCGGGCCCGCTGGACCAGGTGCACGGCTCGATCCATTGCGTCCGTATCGAGGGCGTCATGGTCGACGCGAGCCAGTTTCGCGAGAAGGCCGCCGCCGACTTCCCGGGCGCGGTGAGGGAGTACTTTCGCGAGGCCCTGGCCATGGTGGACAGCGGCCTACCTTTCGAGACCCTGGCGCACATCGACTACCCGAAGCGGTACTGGTTGGATGGCGTGACGCCGTATCGCGAAGCGGACTACGAGCAGGAGATCCGCGCGGTCCTCACCGCGGCCGCCCGCACCGGACGGGTGCTGGAGGTCAACACCACCCGTGGCCACACCCTGTGCCCGGACATCACCGTGGTGCGATGGTGGCGGGAGGTGGGGGGGCAGGCGGTGCAGTACGGGAGCGACGCGCACCAGCCGGACAAGGTCGCCGAGGGTTTCAAGAAGGCGATGCAGATGGTCGAGGCGGCAGGTTTCAAGCCCGCGCGAGACCCGATGGCGTTGTGGCGCCGCTGATCCTGCGCCCTACGGCGCCGGCCCACGGGGGCGCCGCGGTTGCCCGAGAGGACGGCAAGGTGTGGCTTGTCAACTACGCCCTGCCGGGTGAGGTCGTCGAGGCGGAGCCGCGCGGGCGGCAGGGAGGAGTTGCGGTGGCGGTCACCACTCGGGTGGTCGAGGCGTCGCCGCACCGGGTTGGCGCCCCGTGTCCGTACTTCGGCCAGTGCGGCGGTTGCCAGCTTCAGCACGCCGATTACGCTTATCAGCTCGCGCTAAAGCGCCAGGTCGTCGAGGAGGCGTGGTCGCGTGCGGGGCTTCGCCTACCGCCCGATACGCCGGTGCTCGGGATGGACGAGCCGTGGCGCTACAGGATCCGTGGGGAGTTCGAGGCCATCGCCGGAAAAGAGGGCTGGCGGTTCGGTTTCCACCGGATGCGCTCTCACCAGGTGCTGCCGATCGACACCTGCGCGATCCACGAACTCAGGATCGAGCAGGCTCTGCCCGCGTTCGCGCAGGCGGCCAACGAGCTGCAGCTGAAGGACCTGCAGAACCTTCTCCTCACGGTCGAGCCGACGGGCAAGGGCTTGCTCTGGCGCCTCCGTCATCGCGGCCGCGAGCCGCAGTGGCCCCGCGACGAGTTTGCCCGTCGGGTCGCTGAGCTGCTGCCCGACCCGGTGCTGCTCGACGACGCGATGTCGCTCGAGTTCTGGGACATGACCTTCCGAGTCCGCAGCGACACGTTCGTGCAGACCAACTACAAGCAGATGCTGGTCCTGTATCGGACCGCGCTCGACATGCTCGGCGCGGGTGAGGCTGACCGCGTGCTCGACCTCTACGCGGGGATTGGCACCATCTCGGTTGCGGTCGCCCGGGATGCCGGCGGGGTAACCGCGATCGAGGAGAACCCACACGCAGTGCAGCTCGGCCGGCTGAACGCGCGGATCAACTCCGCGCGAGTCGAATACCTGCCGGGAAAGGTCGAAGATGTGATGCGCAAAATTCGGCTCGGGCAATTTGGAGCGGCGATCCTAGACCCGCCCCGCGCCGGCTGCGAGCCGGCAGCGATCGGAGAGCTGATCAGGTTGGGGCTTGACCGGCTGGTCTACGTCTCGTGCGAGCCGTCTACCCACGCGCGCGACCTCATCGCGCTGGTCAGAGGCGGCTACCGGGTGAGGCGCGCCGCGATCGTGGACATGTTCCCCCAGACCTACCACATCGAATCGGTGGCGTTGCTCGAACGGGGGTCTTCTGGTTAGAAGGCGTCCAGGCTGTGGCCCAGCTTCAGGAGCGCTAGCCGCAGGCGTCCGGGCTGGAGCTGCCTCACGGTGAACGCCAGCAGGGGCTTCAGAAACAGCACGACACACTCAACGCGGGCGGAAGCATAGGGTTACGGTCCCGGTTTAGGCAAGCTCCTGGACGAACTCGGCCAGGCGCCCGACGCCCTCTCTGAGATCGGCATCCGAGCTCGCCAGGCTGATCCTGACCGTATTGACCGCCACCTCCCCAAAGGCGCTCCCCGGCGCCACCGAGACGCCTTTCTCCCGAAGCAGCTTGAACACGAAATCGCGGGAGTGCAGGCGGCTCCTCGAGATGTCCGCCATGCAGTAGAAGGCCCCGGTCGGCTCGTTCAAGAGCATTTCTGCCTCGCGCAGGATGTCCACGACCACGTTCCGCCGGTGCCGGTATGCGGCCACCATCTCAACAACGCAGTCCTGCGGCCCGTCCAGCGCCGCCTCCGCAGCAACCTGGCTGATCGTCGAGACGCAAGAGGAGTTCGACTCGAGGACCTTGGTCGCCGTATCGATGAGCTCAGCCGACCCGGCCACGTAGCCGATCCGCCAGCCGGTCATCGAGTACGACTTCGAGAACGTGAAGACGCTGGCGATGCGCGGGTCGTCGGGCGCGAGGGAGGCGGGGCTGGTCCACGAGCCGTCAAGAATGATCTGGTCGTAGCACTCATCGCTGAGCAGCCACAGGTTGTGGCGCTGCGCCAGCTCGACAAGGCGGGCGATGGTCTTCTCGGGGTAGACAGCTCCTGTCGGGTTGTTGGGGCTGTTGATCAGAAGCAGCTTGGTGCGTGGGGTAATCAGGCGCTCGAGCGCTTCGAGGTCGGGCTGGAAGCCATCGGCCGCCGCGCATGGATAGAAGACGCCACGCGCTCCCACCCAGGTGAGCATCAGTCGCGTGTTGGGCCAGCCGGGGTCGGGAAGAAGGACCTCGTCGCCGCGTTCGAGCACGGCTCCAAAGACCGCCGCAAGCGCGCCAACGCCCCCAGGTCCGCACGCGATGCGGTCAGGCGTGACCCGGATGCCGTTCACGCGCTCCAACTTTGCGGCGATCTTCTGGCGGAGCGAGAGAAGTCCCTGCGTGTGGGTGTAGTACGTCATGTTGTCGTCGATGGCGCGCTTGCCTGCGTCGCCGATGTGATTTGGAGTTGGGAAGTTGGGCTGCCCGACGTCGAGCCGGATCGCACCCGGAGTGCGGAGCGCCTCGTTGGCGATCTCGCGAATCCCCGAGTGGTGTGCCTCAGCAGGAAGGTGGGAGAGGGCGGGCAATGATGAGCGGGCCACGGCCGATTCATCGTAGTGCCTGGTCACACGTCCCCTTACAGAGACGCTTCTCGGCGCATAACCAGGATCCGCATCCCCGCGAAGCGTCCGATCAAGTTGACGAGCGGAATCATGCGACCGAAGTAGGGCGGGTAATCGGCCCCGTTGAGGCGCCGGAAGCCGAAGCGTTCGTAATAGCCCTGCAGCTCGCGACGGCACGTCAGGTGAAGGACGGCGCCCGGGTTGCTTGCAAGAAGCGTCCTGATGACCGCGCTCCCGATCCCTTGACCCTGGCGCGCAGGCACGACCACGATGGAGGCCAGCTCCCGACTACCGTCGCCATGTGCTTTGATCTGGCCCACGCCGACGGCCTCGCCGTCGAACTTGCCGTCTTCTTGGGCCACGACGAAGTTCGGCCAGTTGAGGCTCATGGGGTTCAGCCGCGCGTCTTTGATGAAGCGGCGGATTGTGGTCTGATCCTCCGCGGTTGCGGGACGGATCTTGACAGGCACCCGGTGCAGGCTACGCGGCCTGGCGCCAAGTAAACTACCCACGGGGTCCCGCCCACCCAAAGCCTGACGATGCAGCACGCCCCAAATACCTTCATCCACCTCCACAACCACACCGAGTACTCGCTGCTCGATGGGGCCAGTCGCATCCATGCGCTGGTGGAGACTGCGGCGAAGCTCGAGATGCCCGCATTGGCCATCACCGACCACGGCGTGATGTACGGCGCGATTCACTTTTACAAGGCGTGCAAGGACGCCGGCATCAAGCCGATCATCGGTTGCGAGGTCTACGTCGCGCCGCGCTCGCGGCTGCTGCGCGAAGGGCGCGTCGATCGCGACCCGAACCACCTGACGCTCCTGGCCGCCGACCACGAGGGCTACCTCAACCTCATGAAGCTGTGCACGGTCGGCCAGATGGAGGGGATGTACTACAAGCCCCGCATCGACAAGGAGATCCTGGCCGAGCACGCCAAGGGGCTGATCGCGCTCTCGGGCTGCCTGCAGGGTGAGGCGGCGAGCCGGATCACGGACGGGGACATCGACGGCGCTCGCGAATCGGTGGCCGCCTATCGCGACATCTTCGGCAAGGACCGGTTCCTGCTCGAGGTGCAGCGCCACGGCATCGACCGCCAGGACGCGGTCAACGAGGCGCTGACGGGATTCGGCAAAGAGTTCGGGCTTCGCCTGTGCGCGACCAACGACCTCCACTACGTGCACCGCCACGACTCGGAAGCTCACGACGTGTTGCTCTGCCTTCAGACCGGTGCGCGGTTCAACGACCCGAACCGCTGGCGCTTCTCCTCGCAGGAGA
>DAITQH010000121.1:0-6385 GCA_036833175.1 Candidatus Dormiibacterota bacterium | reverse complement strand
AGGCGGGACGCCGAGCACGAAGTAGTAGTCGGCTAAGGGACGGCGGTCGTTAGGCAAGGCCGCACCTCCTTCGTCTCACACGCTGAACCGGGCCGTGGAAGCGCAGTCTCGCACGGCGGCCAGGGCTTGTGGCAAGCTCCTCGCCACTGGGATAATGGTTATCCAGACAGCCGTTTTTCGCAACGCGTTGCGGGCGACTTGCCAACCGGCGTCAAAGGCACGAGGTCAAAGATGTGTACCTCTCTCGGGTACTGGTACGCGCCCACCCGACCCTGGGAACTCGACCAGCTCCTCCTACCCCCGCCGTGCTGCCGGCAGGTAACGGCCACATTCCCACTGACCTCCTGGGCAGCGCGGATGATGGCAAGGCGCCGGGCCGCGTTCCTCGAGATTTCTCGTTCCGTCAACTGGTCTCCTCCTTACATTTCGCTGGAGACCTCAAGTGTCAACGAACTCTGTCAGTTTTAGAACGCATCAGCCGAAGGCCTGTTGAGACCTATCAGCCGAACTTGCACATTTAGATGGTGCTCGCGCAGGGAATCGAACCCTGAACCTTGGGATTAAGAGTCCCCTGCTCTGCCAGTTGAGCTACGCGAGCACGTTGCGATGGGAGCCGAGAGTCGATTCTAAGGAACCCAGCCCGTTAACAACCTGGATTCCTTGTCTCTCCCGGGCGCCGTACGGTGCCAGGCATGCCTGCACGAGTCCCGCTCGACGTCGACCTGGAGGACCGGTTGCTCTACGGCCTGACTCCGATGCGGCTCGCCTATGCGGTCGGGGCGCTGCTCGCGGCGTTCGCTCTGTGGTCATCGCCATGGGGGCCTGCAGTCCTACGAGGGGTGACCGCATCGATGGTCATCGGGATGGGCGCAATCGTGTCCTGGGGACGGTGGCGCGGCACGCCGGCTGACGCCTGGATCGTCGACCTTGCGTTGTTTGCTGCGCGGACGCGGAGGTTGGCCTGGACGGGTCCACGGCCACGGCGCTGAACCTCGGATGGTTGCAGATCAGCCCGCGCGCTCCCGCGACGCTCTTCACCAGCCCTGCGGGTATTGCGGTGATAAGAACCGGGTCGCTCGGCTTTGCGGGCGCCGCCGAGGCCGACCGATCGCGATGGATCAACTCGTTCCGCCGCTTGCTCGACGGCCTGGACGGTTCCCTGCAAGTGTTGATCGAGGTGGCGCCAGGACCCGGCGATGCGGGCTCCCCAAATTCCTCGCCGCGCGACTTCGACGAAATGCGCGGGGCGGACCTGTCGTTCGTCGATCACCTGGCGAAATCGAGCTCTGCGCATCGTTTCGAAACCTCGCTCATCACTTCCGCGGCTCATGCGCGGCGTGCGGAGCGTGCGCTGCAAGAGATCGGCGTGCAGTTCGAGGTGGCGGCTTCCACCAACCAGGTGTGCTTCGGGAAAGAGCTGGCCAATCGCTATGAGCACGCGGGCGGGCACAGCCGCACCTGGTACGTGGAACGGCTGCCGGGATCGGATCTCGAACCGGGCTGGCTTTTCCGTCTGCTGCCGCAAGGCTTGAGCCTTCGACTGTCGTTCCATATCACGCCCCTACCGGTCGCGTGGATCGTTGAGTACCTGCAGCGCCAACTGATCAACATGCGTGCCTCGCGGCTGGTTGAGCAAGACTCCGTGGCGGCTGATCCAAACCTCGCGGGCGCGCTGCCAAATGCAGAGGACCTGCAGCGCCGGCTTGCGTCAAGCCAGGACAAGGCCTTCCACGTCTCGGTCTACCTGACGCTCACTTCAGAAACCGTAGATGGGCTTGAAACTGGTGCGATCCAGGTGGAGTCATACGCTCGAGCCGTGCTCTGCCAGCTTCAGCCATGCACCCTGCGCATGCTCGATGGCTACCTCGCGACGCTGCCGGTGGCAGTCGACCGTCTCGGGCGCAAGCGGGTCCTGGACAGCAGCGCGCTCGTCACGTTCTTTCCGTGGCTGGAGCGCGACCTTCAAGCTCCGGGCGGCCTCGTGGTCGGCCGCAACGCCGCGACGGGAGCGCCGGCGCTCGTCGATCCCTTTGACCAGCGCAATTACTCGAACGCGAACATCGGCGTGTTCGGACACTCAGGCGCAGGCAAGACTTACCTGCTGTCGTCACTCGCACTCGGCGCGCTGGGCCAGGGCGTCCAGGTCTACGTCATCGACCCGGAGCACGAGTACGGTCCTCTTGCTCGGCAAGTCGGAGGGGTAGACGTGGAGCTGGCGCTTGGGTCCGGCCACGCGCTGAACGTGCTCGACCTTCGGCCTTCGGACCGGCGAGATGAGTCGTGGATCGGCCCTGCGGCGGCCGATGCGGTCGACCTCTGCTCGACCATCTGCGGAGGCCTTGACGAGTCCGAACGTGCGGTGCTCGAGGGCGCCGTGCGGGAGGCCTATTCAGAAGTGGATCAACCTGTGCTGCGCGACGTGGCCGAGCGGGTCCCCGCCGGCTCCCGCGTGGCCACGATCTTGCGGCGTTGGGTTCAGGGAAGCCTCGGCCAGATGTTCAGCTCACCGACCAACGTCGACCTCGATGCGCCGATCGTGACTTTTGGCATGCGCGAGCTCCGCGACGAGATGGTCGGGCCGGTGCATTTCCTGCTGGCCGAGGCACTGTGGGCGCGCATCAAGCGCAAGGACCGCCGCCGGATGCTCGTGGTCGACGAGCTCGGCCTGCTTTTCGAGGACCCGACCATCCGCCGGTTCGTGGTCAGTCTCGCGCGGAGGATTCGGAAGTACGACGGTTCCCTCGTTTTCGCCACACAGAACCCGGGCGACCTACTGAGCTCTGACCAGGGGACAGTGGTTGCGACCAACCCGGCTGTGGTCTTCTTTGGTGCGCAGCGTCCGGGCGAGGCAGCCAAGCTGCAGGAGACTTTCCACCTGAGCGCCCACCAAAGGACGTATCTGGAGACCGCTCGCCGGGGTGACTTCCTGCTCGCCGCGGGGGCCGATCGACTGGCCGTCCAGGTGCAGGCCCCGCCCTGGCAAGAGGAGACGATGCGCCGTGCGCGGGCGGCGGTTTCACCCTCACCCTGAACCGGTAGGCTTGATTGGTACCGTGCGGCGAGTTCTTCACTACCGATTGCATGCGCTTCCCGAGCAGCGCCTCGAGCGTGTCCACGCCCAGTTCGAGGCTCTGGCGGGGGCCCGGACCTGGCGCTGCGATCCACCCTGGTTGGCCAGCCCCTACTCCCGTGGACTCTTCGAGATGGAGTACTTCCGCCACCTCCGGGACGAGGAGCCCGATGTGGTGGCCGCAGGCTTCGTCAAGATGGCCGGCGACGAGACCGACGCGCTGATCGTGGCCATCTTCATTCGGGATTTGAGCGCCGAGTACGGCATAGAAGCCTCGATGAAAGACGAGGATCATCCGCTCGCCAAGCTGCGCCGGTTGGAGTTTCAATCCGGTCGCCTGCCGACCGGCCAGGCGCTCGAAGACGTGCTGGCGAAGAGGCCGGTGATCAAGAAGGTAGAGGGCGAGCGAATCTTCTTCTACCCCCCGACCTTCCGGCTCCACTCGCAAGGACCGCCCAGCCCCGAATGGGCCTACGCCCTGTGCGGGATTCGCGCCTATGCGCCGACGCTGCTGGAAGCCGAACAGGAAGCCTTGAAGATTCTCAGAGGGTTCGGGCACCTCGGTGGCTGAAAGCGCGCTGGCCGGCGCCGGATCGCTGAAGTCAGCGGACGGGACGAAGCTCGCCTATCGAACATGGCCCAGGTCAGGCTCTGACATCTCATTCGCGGTCGTCCACGGGCTGGGCGAACACGCCGGCCGCTACGCGCGGTTCGCGGAAGGGATGGCGAAGCACGGTATGAGCACGTGGGCGCTCGATCTACGCGGGCACGGAGAGAGTGAGGGCCAGCGCGGCCACGTCGACTCGTGGTCGCAGTGGACGGACGACGTCGCGGCGTTTATCGCGCACGTCGAAACTACGGCCGGCGGTGAGGTCATACCTCTAGGGCATTCGTTTGGGGGAGCGGCCCTTTTGAGCACGGTGCTCGCAGGCAAGCTGCCGAGCAGCCGCCGCTTCGTCGTTTCGAGCCCTGCGCTAAAGCTCAGGCTGCAGGCCCCGGGATGGAAGGTCGCCATCGCGCCGCTCGCTTCCAAGCTCGTGCCGCGTCTCGCCATGGGCAACGAGGTCGACCCAGGCAGTGTCTCGAAAATTCCGGAGGTGGTCGAGGCCTACCGCACCGATCCGTTGGTCCACAACAGGATCTCGAGCCGGATGTACACCGAGTGGCAGAACGCGATAGCAGACATCTTCGCGCGCGCGGCTCAGATCAGGGTCCCGTTCTTGATTCTCGCGGGTACCGCCGATCCTCTGATCGATCCGGAGGGCAGCCGGTTGTTGCACGAAAAGACGCCGTCGATCAGCGAGCTCCACATGCTGGAAGGCAGGTATCACGAGCCCTTCAATGACGTGGGGAGCGATGAGGTCTTCCAGCTGGTCGCGGACTGGGCGCGTCGATCGTGATCGTCGCTAGTGCCATCCTCGCCTCGAGGCTCAATCTCGATCCCGGGTCGTGGCTCTCGTGGATCATCGTCGGCCTGATCGCGGGCGCCATTGCGGCACGAGTCGTCGCGGGCCGCGGATTCGGATGCCTCGCCGACATCGTTGTTGGCGTGGCGGGCGCGATCATTGGCGGCTTTCTTCTTGGGGCCCTGTTCAACACCAGCGGCACAGTCGGCTTCTGGGGAAGCATCGTCGTGGCGTTCATCGGCGCCGCGGTGCTGCTTTCGGTTCTGAAGCTCCTCTCGGGCGGGCGCCTCTAGCGTCGACTACCCGGCGGCGGCGCGGACCTCGTCATGCGGCGCCTCGGCCTGCTGCGCAGCCGGCCGCCGCTTGATCAAGAGCGTGGTGAGTATGGTGAACGCGAGGAATGCGATCGGGACCACAAGCGACGACTTCATGGCGTCGATGAAGGCGCTGACGAAGACGTCGTGGGCCAGCGTGTTGATCTGGTGTGCCACGGATGGCGGGATGCCGGGGGGCAGCTTGGCGCCGTTCTGGCCAGTGCCGATCTCGAATCCACTCGACGCGACGGAGCTGAAGGCGGCGATGAACTGAGCTCGGAAGGCAGCCGGGAGCGCTGCCGCGTGGCTCACGGCCTGGTCGTGCAGGGTGATGGCCAGGCGGTTCTGGAGGATCGCAGCGACGACTGCGCTACCAATAGCCGCCCCAAGCTGGCGCGTCGTGTTGAGCACGCCTGACGCCGCTCCCGCGACACGGGGCGAGATGTTGCGCATGGCGACGGTGGTCATGGGGGCGAAGGTCATCCCCATGCCGGCGCCGGCGATGATCGCGGGAAGCAGGAAGGTGAGCCACGTCGAATCGGGACCGGCGACGTAGACAAACGTTCCGAAGCCGATGGTGAACAGAGAGATGCCCGCGGTCAGGATGTACTTGCCTCCGATCCGATCCGCCATTCGACCTGCGAAGGGAGCGAAGACCATCGAGGTCAGAGACATCGGCGCCAGGGTGAGTCCCGCTGTCAACGCCGAGAAGCCACGCACCGACTGCAGGTAGATGGTGATGGGCAGAAACAGGCTGAGCATGCCGAAGCTGATGGCCGCGGCAATCCAGTTGGCGACCGCGAAGTTGCGCTCCGCAAACAGCGAGAGCGGCACCAAGGGCTCTGCCTGGAATCGCTCCCAGACGACGAACACGACGATGAGGGCGACGCCCGCGATGATGATCTCGGGAATCGTGACGCCGTAGGCGAACTCGCCCCAGTTGTATCGCTGGCCTTCGATCAGGCCGAAGACGATCCCGAACAAGCCGGCGGTAGCCAGGAGGACTCCGACGAAGTCCCAGCCGTGGTGGCGGCCGGGCCGCAGGTCCGGAATGATGATGAAGGTCGCGATCAGAGCGGCGATGCCGATGGGAACGTTGATGAAAAAGATCCACCGCCAATTGACATAGGTGATGAGAGCTCCCCCGACGGTGGGTCCGGCAACGGTGGCCAGACCGGCCACACCGCCCCAGACTCCGAACGCGGCGCCGCGCCGCTCGGGTGGAAACAGCGAGGTCAGGATGGATAGCGTCTGTGGCGTAAGAAGCGCGCCGCCGACTCCCTGGAGGATGCGTGCGGCGATTAGCTCGCTTACGTTCTGAGAGAGTCCGCAGAGCGCAGACGCAAGGGTGAAGACGAAAAGCCCGATCGCGAATAGAGTCCGCTGACCGTAAAGGTCGCCGAGCCGTCCGGCCGTGATCAGCAGCACGGCGTAGACGAGGATGTAGGCGTTCAGCACCCAGAGGATCTGATCGAGCGTTGTGTTGAGCCCGCCCTGCGTGCTGGAGCTCATTGCCGGGATGGCCACGTTCACGATCGTGGTGTCCAGCAGGATCATGAAAAATCCCGTGGTCAAAACGACCAGTACCAGCCACG
>DAITQH010000120.1:0-6514 GCA_036833175.1 Candidatus Dormiibacterota bacterium | reverse complement strand
TCGTCAGTGGGTTAGGCCGCTCGCTGGCGACCGCAGACGGCAACGGGCACCGGCGCTTCATCGAGGACGTGATCCAGACGGATGCAGCGCTGAATCCCGGCAACTCGGGCGGCGCGCTCGCCGACTGGCAGGCTCGATTGATCGGCGTGAACACCGCGGTGGCCGGGATGGGCCTGGGTCTGGCCGTGCCAATGAACCGCACGACCGAAGCCATCCTTTCGGCGCTGATGCGCAACGGCCGCGTCCGCCGCGCCTACCTCGGCATCGCGGGCGGCACCCGCGCCCTGCCGCCGGCCGTCGCACAGAAGCTCGGGCGGAAGACCGGCGTCGAGGTCCAGGAGGTCGTCACCGGCAGCCCGGCTGCGGACGCCAAGCTGCAGAGCGGGGACGTCATCGTGTCGGTCGGCGACGTGGCGGTCGCCAAGGCAGGAGACCTGCAGCGACTGATGGTGGAAGCGCGGATCGGGTCGAAGGTCGCGCTGAGCGTCCTGCGCAGCGACCACGTGATCATGCTGGACGTCGTGCCCGTGGAGCTGACCTAGAGCCCGAGCCCTGCCGCCGGTCGCGGGCCCAAAGACCCGAAGGGATACACTCGGCAGAGTGGCCAAGCAACGGATACGCACGCTGCTCCAGGCGCATCCGAAGGACGGCCGCTTTCGGATGGCGGACGTCGACGCCGATTCGACACCCGGTCTCAAGAACCGCAAGCGCCTCTCGCGCGACCTGAAGAAGCACCAGGCAACGCTCTTCAACCTCCAGGAGCGCATGTTTGCCGAGCACAAGCGATCGCTCCTGATCGTGCTTCAGGGCATGGACACCAGCGGCAAGGACGGCACGATCACCCACGTGATCGGGGGCATGGACCCGCAGGGTGTCGCGATCTCTACCTTCAAGCAACCGACGCCAGAAGAGCGCCGCCACAGCTTCCTGTGGCGCATTCGCAAGCGCCTCCCGGATGAGGGGGCGATCGGCATCTTCAACCGCTCGCAGTACGAGGACGTGCTCATAGCGCGTGTGCACGGCCTGGCCAAGCCCCAGATCATCGATCGGCGCTACGACCTGATCAATCGCTTTGAGAGGGAGATGGTCCGAAGCGGGACCAAGATCGTAAAGATCTGCCTCCATATTTCCTATGCCGAACAGCGGCGCCGGCTCCTCGAACGCCTGAGCGACCCCGACAAGAACTGGAAGTTCAAGGAAACAGACATCGACGAGCGCGCCTTCTGGGACGACTACCAGAGCGCTTATAGCATTGCCATTACGCGCTGCTCGACAGAATGGGCGCCCTGGTACGTGGTTCCGGCGAACGACAAGGATTACCGCAACTGGGCCATCTCGCGGCTGCTGGTCGAGACGCTCGACGAGATGAACCCGCAGTACCCACACCCCAAGCTCGACATCCCGCGGCTGCTCAAGCGCCTGAAGGCATAACGGCGTAGGTTTGGTACGTTAAGCAATACTCACAAGTGCATTGGTAGGGGGACGCTGAAATGAAGCGGTTGCATCTCGTTTCGTTCTTGGTGGCGGCTCTGGTGGTCGCGGCGTGTGGCTCGACGACAGCCGGCGGTACAACCACCAACTCCTACTCGGGCAAGACGATCAAGTTCGGCGCCATTCTGTCGATCACCGGCGCCGGCGGCGTCTACGGCCCGCAGGGCCGTGACGGCATGAACCTCGCGGTCAAGCAGATCAACAACTCCGGCGGAGTCAACGGGGCGCAGATCGTGCTGACAATCAACGACGACGCTTCCGACAAGGCTCAGTCGGCCCAGGTCGCTCAGAAGCTGATCCAGGAGGAACTGGACCTCGCCCTGCTCGGCCCGACGCTGTCCAACTCCGCGGTCGCCGTCCACCCGCTTGCCGAGAGTCTCAAGACACCCATCCTCGCCGTGAGCACGACCGGCATCAACATCGTCCCGAACTGCAACTTCCCCTCGACCGCCCCGTGCACTTACGTTTTCCGTGACAGCCTCGGGGAGGAGACGGCGATCCCTGACAACATCAAGTCTTACGCGAGCGACGCGAAGCCGAGCACCGGCGTGCTGCTCGTAGCGCAGGATGACAAGTTCTCGAGCGACGGAGGCCAGATCGTGCAGAACACGGTCGGCAAGTACAACATCAATCTGCTCAAGACCATCAAGTTCAACAAAGCCGAAGCCGACCTCTCGCCTTACGTGACCCAGGCCGTGCAGCTGAAGCCTGACGTGATCTTCATCACCTCACTCGGTGGGATCCCGGCGAAGATCATGACCGAGGCACGCAAGCAGGGATGGACCGGCCAGTTCCTGGGCGGGAACGGCTTCAACACCGCCACGGTCTCCAAGCAGGCCGGCGCCGCCGGAAAGGGCGCCCGCAGCGCCAGCGCCTGGTACATCGGCAACACGTTTGCCTCCAACGCCGACTTCGTGAGTGCGTACAAGGCCGAGTACAACAAGGACCCGGACCAGTTCTCGGCCCAGGGCTACGCGGGAATCAAGATCCTCGCCGACGCCGCCAAACGCGCGAACCTGACGTTCTCCGACCTCGCTGGAGACCGCACCAAGCTGCGCGCCGCGCTGGAGACCGTCAACATCCAGACCCCGCTTGGACCGTTCCAGTTCACCAGCACGCACGACGTGAAGCAGACCGTATGGGTCATCCAGATGGACGGCCAGGGCGGCTTCACACTCGTCCACCAGATCAACGGCTGATGCTGATGGTGGGGGACCGGCGCCGGTCCCCCACTCCCTTCTAAAAGAGCGCGGCAAGTGGACCAGCAGCTCCTAAACGCGATCTTCATCGGGTCCATCTACGCCCTGTTCGCCGTCGGTTACACGCTCGTTTTCGGCGTCCTCGACATCCTCAACCTCGCCCACAGCGCGGTTTTCATGCTTGGCGCAGCAGTCACCTACTCGCTGGTGGTCAACCACGGACTGGCGTTCTGGGTCGCCTGCATCCTGGGCATCGCCGTCTCGGCGGTGATGGGGCTGGTCATCGAGTACGTCTGCCTGCGACCGCTGCGACGGAGACGCGCGCCGCCGATCGCCGCGCTCATCTCGACCATCGGCCTGGCGCTGATCATCGTCGCGTCGATCGAGCAGGGCCAGACGGGCTCCTTATTCTCCTGGCTCTGGGTGGACGGGCCCAACTCGGTCGCGTTTCCTTCCGGCACCATCCCCAACCCGACCTGGCACGTCGGAGACCTCACGCTGGAGGCGAGCAAGGTCGCGATCATCCCCATCTCGATCGTTTTGATGCTCGTCCTCGGTTACGTCATCCGCTACACGCAGGTCGGCCGCGGCCTGCGCGCAGTGGCTGAGAATCCCCGCGCGGCCCGCCTGCTGGGGCTGGACGTCGACCGCATGATCGCCCTCACGCTCGTCATCTCCTCGGGGTTGGGCGGCCTGGCCGGGATCCTGTTCGGGGTTGCGCTGGGCGACATCAGCCCGTACATCGGCCGGGACAACGTCGAGATTCGTGGCCTCGCGGTGATCGTCCTTGGCGGCATGGGCAGCATCCCTGGAGCGGTCGTCGGCGGCTACCTGCTCGGCATGATCGAGGTGCTCGCCCTGGTCGTGCTCGGCAGCAACGCGCGCGGCGGTGTCGCTTTTGCGGCTCTTTTCCTGATGCTCGTCCTTCGCCCGCAGGGCTTGTTCGGCGCCCAGCTGCGCGAGCGCATCTGATGGACTTCTTCATTCAGCTCTTCACCGATCCTGTGGCTTTCTGGAACTCGCACACGCTGCTGATCGCGCAGATCGGGATCAACAGCATCCTGGCCTCTTCGATGTTCATCGTCCTTTACTCGGGCCAGCTCTCCCTCGCCGCACCCGGCTTCATGGCCATCGGCGCTTACACGGGAGTGTTGATGGACCTCTACTGGCACACCCCCCTGGCGCTCAACATCCTCGCCGGCGTGTTGCTGGCCGGCGTGGTAGGGGTGCTGGTCGGGCTACCCGTGCTGCGCTTGCGCGGTGTGTTCCTGGCCATCGCCACGATCGGGTTCATCGAAGCGCTGCGCCTGGGGGTGATCCTCAACCTCCCGATCACCGGGGAAGGCCTCGGCCTGAAGAACCCGACGGCAGATCCCCTCGGCGGCATCAACATCGTGCTCGGCTCGCTGGTCCTCGTCCTATTCCTGATGTGGCGCATCACCAAAGGTCGCCTCGGCGCCGCCTGGGCGGCGATCCGGCAGGATGAGCTGGCAGCGCTCAGTCAGGGCATCCACGTCGCGCGATACAAGATGTACGCGTTCGTGCTCAGCGCGGTCCTCGCCGGGTTCGCCGGCGGCCTAGAGGCTCACCTCAACTTCTTCGTGGACCCGGGCGATCAGCAATATGGCGTCACGCGCGCGGTCCAGGTCCTGAGCTTCGCGGTGCTGGGCGGCAGCGGACACTTCATGGGTCCGGTCGTCGGCGCGCTGGTGGTTACGTGCCTGCCCTGGGTATTCCAGCAGGCGCAGGCGTACATCAACGTCGTGACTGGCCTATTCCTGATCGTTGTGATCGTTTTCCGGCCACAGGGGATCGTCGGCCGCGGCGGCCTCGCGATCATCAGGCCCTGGTGGTGGCCGCGGCGGAACGTCCATGCTGCTTCGCCTGGATAAAATCCAGCGACACTTCGGCGGAGTTCATGCCGTCGATGGGGTGTCGCTGGAGGTGGAGCAAGGCTCCATCCACGGCCTGATCGGACCCAATGGGGCCGGCAAGACAACGCTGGTCAACGTGATCACGGGTTACGTCCCGTTTCAATCCGGCCGCGCGTGGCTGCAGTCGGACGAGCTGACCGGCCTCCCCGCCCACCGCGTCGCAGCCCTGGGCATCTCGCGCACCTTCCAGAACATCAGGCTGTTCAAGGACCTGACCGCCCTGGAAAACGTTCTGATCGGCATGCACACGAGGCGCCCCGACGACACCCTGGCGCAGCTCGCGACTCTGCCCGTGTTCCGCCGCGACCACCGCAGCCGGCTGGACGACGCCCGCGGGCTGATGGAATCGGTGGGCCTGGCGGCGCGGGACATCGCGGGCCGGGCGGCGGGAACTCTTCCCTATGGGGACCAGCGCCGCCTCGAGATCGCCCGCGCTCTCGCCCTGCGCCCCCGCCTCTTGATCCTGGACGAGCCTGCCGCCGGAATGAACCCATCTGAGAAGCAGGGCATGCGCGAGCTGATCGAGCGCCTCAACGGGGGTGGTTTGACCATCCTGCTCATCGACCACGACATGCGCCTGGTCATGGGCGTGTGCCAGCGAGTGGCCGTCCTTGACTTCGGCCGCAAGATCGCCGAAGGGACGCCGGCCGAGGTGTCGACCGACGCGGGCGTGATCAAGGCTTATCTCGGGAGCGGCGGCGAGAAGGAGGTGGCCAGCGCGCCGGGCGCGAGCGGGCCCGCCGACCCTGAGACGGCGATCGAAGAGTCGGCTTCAAGGCACCAGGGCGCCGTGCCGCGGACGGCGATCCTCCAGGTCGATGACCTCAGCGTGAGCTACGGGGCCGTCAACGCGGTCCGCGGCGCCTCGCTGCGGGTCGCCGCGGGCGAGGTCGTCGCCCTGATCGGCGCGAACGGCGCCGGCAAGTCGACGATTTTGAACACTCTTTCGGGCCTGATCCGGCCCGATTCAGGGACCGCGGTGTTCGATCGCCTCGACCTGACCAGGGCGAAGCCTTCGACGATCGTCCACCACGGGCTCGTCCAGGTGCCTGAGGGCCGCGAGATTCTCGCCCGCCAGACCGTGCTGGAGAACCTGGAGCTCGCGACGTGGGGCCGCCGCGACGGCGCCGCGAAGCGAACGCAGATCGAGGCCGTGATGAAGCGCTTTCCCATCCTCGGCGAGAGGCGCGCTTTACGCGCTGGAACACTTTCGGGTGGCGAGCAGCAGATGCTGGCAATCGCGCGAGGTCTGCTCGCCCGTCCCCGGCTCCTGCTGCTCGACGAGCCTTCACTGGGGTTGGCGCCTCAGATGGTGGACGAGGTGTTCAAGGCCATCCAGGAGATCCACGACGAGGGCACGACGATCCTCCTGGTCGAGCAGAACGCACTGCGGGCGCTAGAGATCGCAGACCGTGCTTATGTCCTCGAGACCGGACAGATCAGGTTGAGCGGCACCGGCGACGAGCTGCTGCACAACCCCGCCGTCCGCCGGGCCTACCTAGGGGGTTGATTGGGCCATTCCGGCACAGATGGTCGCATCCCGAATTCGGCCTGGAAATGAAAAAGCCCCGGACCGAAGTCCGGGGCTCTTTAGTTGGTTTCTCTAATTAAAGAGTGCGAACGCTCTTGGCGCGCGGGCCCTTGGGGCTCGCCTCAACCTCGAACGAAACCTTCTCGCCACCCTGGAGGCTGTCGAAGTCACCTTCGGTGCCACTCCGGTGGAAGAAGAATTCCTTACCGTCTTCGGCTGCGATAAAGCCGAAGCCACGGTCCGCGACCAGTTTCTTGATGGTGCCTGTAGGCATTTCCATCTCCTATATCTCTCGAACTTAGGCTACTCAACTCGGCGAGGCCTGTTCGAGAAAACAAGAGACCTGCGGTGAGCGCCCG
>DAITQH010000119.1:2833-6550 GCA_036833175.1 Candidatus Dormiibacterota bacterium | reverse complement strand
TGCGGCGACGAACACTCGGCTGATCTCCAGCGCGCGCTCAAGCTGTTCACTTCCGTGGCCTGGTACTCCCCCCAGTACGTTGGCGACGGGGACTCGTACGTCAGCGAAATGCAGGTGTCCGTGCTGCCCGCCTTTGCATCCCATTGTTTCTGGTAGAGGCTCGATCGTGAGGCCCGGGCGGTCACGCTCGACCAGAATCGCGCTCAGCGGCTCGGGACCAGCGTCTGGTGTCTTAGCGAGGACGATGAAATGGCTTGCGAAGTCAGAGTTGGTGATCAACCACTTCTGGCCGTTGATCACATAATCGTCGCGATCACGAATGGCAGTAGTACCGGTGTCGAGCCCAGTTCCGCGGTCGGGCTCTGTTAGAGCGAATGCCACCGACCTTTCACCGACGGAGGCTCCAGGCAGAATGCCCGCCTTCTGTTCGTCCGTCCCGAGCTCGGATAGGGCGTGAGCGAACGAGTTGTGAACGTGAACAAGAACGCGAATGGCGCCGTGGACCTTCGCGAACTCGGCCAAAATCGGCAAATATTGGGAGACCGTCAGGCCCGCGCCGCCGTACTCTTCGGGAATCATCAGGGCGAACGCACCCATGGCCCGCAGCGCGGGCATCACGCCGCTGGGAAGCCGCTCTTCGCTTTCGATCCTCTCCGCCAACGGCGCGAGGCTCCAAATGGATCCATACAGTCGGGTCCGCAACTGTTGATAATCAGCGACCTTCAAGTTGCCTCCCTAATGAGATCGGTTCTGCGAGCTGACCGAAGAGCATTTGCCCGGCAGCGGCTTATGGGGCCGCCCTATGGTGCGCGGTGTCTCCGGGGTCGATCGCTGGGCGGGATCTGCGGCGGTGGGTCGGTCTTGAATGCGGATTTGCGCGGCAGCTCGTCGCGGTCCTCGGGACCTCGCCGGCGGATCGACTCGAACGGCGATCTGCAGGCACGGCAGAAGTAAGAGGAGACCATCAGGGTCGGGCCAAAGGGCGCGATTTCCTCGACCTCCTCCGACCCGCACCAGCTGCAAGCGATCGGCTTGCTCAGCGCGGGACCGGTCCCGCCACAGGCCCGAGGACCCAGCGCGGGGAGGATTCAGGCATGAGGGCCAGCTCAACCCAGTGGCCGCCCGAGCGAACCGCGGCCTCTCCGGATTCCAGGTGACCCTGGAACAGCAGGGGACCCGCGTCTCTACGGCCGAAGATGAGGCAGGCAGTCGCTGACGTTTGTTCTGGATGGTCACCGGGGATCAGCCGGACGATGTCCTCGCGGCGCACTACGAACATTTCCTTCCAGCTCCACTCGTCGTAGAGCTTCCAGGCGAACACCTCGGCGTCCTCGGGCCGGTCAGCGGCGACCGTGCCCACGTGGCGGATTGGCGCGTCCAACTCGCTACGAGCGAAGACTTCCCAGTCGCTCATGACCGCGTATCAGACGACGCCGAGAACTCGAAGGGTGCGGAGGCCCTCGCGCGATACGCGCTGTTTGGACCAGCGAGCGAATGCCTCTTCCACCCTGACGCTGCCCACGCCCGCCAGGGCCTGCACGCAGGCCTCGATATCTTCCGTGATCAGATCCGTGCAGGGGCACCCGAGCGAGGTGAAGCCAACGCGAACGGTGACGTCGCCGACATCGCCGACCGAAACGCTTTGGATCAGGCCGAGGTCGACGACGCTGATCGGAAACTCCGGGTCCATCACCTTACGCAGCGCGGCGAGGACCTGGGCTTCGGTGACCATCACGCCGCGCTCCCGTGCAGCTCGCGGTAGCCGGCCCGGACCTGGTCAATGCAGAACTCGACCCCCGGCCCCCGGCGCTTCCAGCGCTCGAGAACCTTGTCCCAGCCGACCGGCCCGTCCTCGAACCGCCACCGCTTCTCGGTCTCGTCGAAGTCAACAGGGAAGGGACACTCGATCACGTACTCGCCCTTGGTGGCGTCAAAGTGCGCGGGCACCGTGAAGCCGTGCCGCTCGATCATCGGGACCGCGTCGGCGAGCCAGCCCTGCCGGATCTGGTCGTTCGGCTTCGAGCGCAGCCGGTAGTTCAGCTGGCCAACATTCTTCTTGCGGTCGTCGGGCTGCCCGAAGAACTCGAGGCCCATCACGAACATCCAGTCGATCGCGCGCTGGACTTGCTCACGCCCAGCCTCAGTCCCGCTGAGCTTCGCGATCCAGCGCTCGCCGAGCCGCATGTGGAAGTCCTCCTCGCGGTGGACCTTGACCAGCGCCCGCTTCCAGGGCGCGTAGCTGGTTCCCTCGTAGATGTCGCCGAGGAGGTGGAAGCCGGCGCGGTCGAGGAGGGCGGTCGCGACGGCGAACTCGGCCCAGGTGCTCATGGGGATGTCGAAGAAGTAAGGGTGACGAAGCTCGCTGAGCGGTCGGTGGTAGATCAGGTACTCGGTATCGACTCCGATGTCGCGCAGGAGACGGTGTGCCACCGTGGCGTGGCCCATCTCGTCCTGCAGGAGCGCGACGCCGGCCACGTAGGCGTTGATCGTGGGTGCGTCCTTGATGGCCTCGTAGTAGTGCGCCAGCCCCCAGAACTCGGAGTCAGCAACTCCGACCAGCAGCTTCGTGAGCGCGTCAAGATAACCATCGGTCGCCTCTTGCGGTCCTTCCACCATCCCACCGTTGGCGATGTGCTCGAGGAGCCGCTCTTCTGTCATGCGGGTCAAATTGCGCTACCTTCTCTATTTAAACCGACTGGCCGGTCAAAATCAATGGGCCGGGGAAGTATCAACCGAATCATCACATCGGCGACCCGCTCCGGCGAATCACGACCCTCCTGGAACCACTTGTAGGTCCAGTTGGCCATGCCCAGGATCGCCTGGGCTGCGTACCGCGGATCGACCGCCACCAGCGCGCCGGCGGAGACGGCGGCCTCGACCGCGGTTTCGAAGGAGCGGAGATATCGGCGCTCCTTGCTGCGGATCTCGCGCTCGAACGCCTCCTCCAGCCGCGGGCGCTGGTCGAAGAAGACCGTGAAGAGGCCGGCGTCGCCCGCGACCAGGGTCGCTTGGTGCCTGATCAGCGCTGCCAGTCGATCGAGCGGATCGGCAATCCGGTCGTACTCCTGCAGTGAGATCAGCGCAGTCGTAATCGTGCGGTCAAAGATGCTGTACAGCAGATGCGCCTTGGAAGGGAAGTAGTGATAGATAGCCCCCTTCCGCAGGTCGAGCGAGCGCGCGACGTCTTCGATCGAGCCCGATTCGTAGCCCTTGGCGTGGAAGACCCTGATGGCCGTGTCGATGATCTCCTCACGCCTCGCAACGTGCCGTTCGCTGGGCTCGGTCATCCGCGGACGGCCGCGCCGCACACCTGGCTGGGCTGTCGTCACGTCTCCTCGGGGAAGAGCTTGTCGGTGTAGCCGAGGTACGTCATCCCAAGAAAGAGGTAGTAGTCGGTCATCTGAAGCGCCCGTGCGACCGCGGGCGAGGAAGCCCGGATTCGGGCTTTCGACAGCGCCTGCCGCAACTCCACGAGCGACCCCAGCTCCGTGACCTTCCCTTGCGCGCGGGCTTCCTTCGGCATGCTCACGATCCTCCTCCCGCCGGAAGTTTGCCCATCGCAGCAGGAGCCCGTTCTTCCGGAGGCCGGCTGTCGAACAGTCGCTTCGTCTTGAGCTCGTACCGGGGCAACGCCTCCGGGTCGAGGACCTCAGCCTCAAGCTTCACGCCGATGTTCCGCTGAAGGTGGTCGGCGAGACGCCGCGCCAGGCCCTCCCG
>DAITQH010000119.1:0-2733 GCA_036833175.1 Candidatus Dormiibacterota bacterium | reverse complement strand
TCACGCCGATGTTCCGCTGAAGGTGGTCGGCGAGACGCCGCGCCAGGCCCTCCCGGTCGACGGTCGCCTTTTCCGCCTCGACCTTGACGAGCATCCGGTCCATCGAGTCGCGGCGGCTCACGTGCAACTCGTAGTGGTTGGAAAGGCCCTCCACCTCGCCGATCAGGTTCTCGACCGCGGTCGGATAGACGTTGACGCCGCGGATGGTGACCATGAAGTCGGCGCGCCCCAGCACCACGCCTGGAAGGTGGGCCCATGTCCACCCGCACCCGTGGTCGGGATGATCGTCACGCTGAACGAGGTCGTGGGTCCGGTACTTGATGAAAGGCTGCGCAAAGTGGGTGTAGCTCGTGATGACGTTCTCGCCGACGGCTCCTGCTTCGCTGACCCGTTCCCCGGACGCCGGGTCGACGGAGTACGAGTGGTAGACGTCCTCGATCACGTGCACGCCGCCTGCCCACTCCCGGCAGGATTGAGCGATCTGCAGGCACTCGCCCACGCCGTAGGCGTCGTGGATCAACTCCGTACCCCACATCTCGGCGAGCTTGTGCCGCGTCACCGGGATTGAGAAGCCAGCCTCGCCGCCGCCGCCGATCACCCGCACGCCCGCCTCCCGCAGGTCGAGGCCCTCGGCAAGCGCCACCTCGGCGAGGTACCGGAGGTAGGTGGGCGTTCCGACCACCACGGTCGGCTTCAGTTCCAGGATCTCGCGGACGCGCTGGACACTGCTCGCACCGCCCCCCGAGATGACCATCAATCCGAAATCCCGGGCGCCCCAGTAGAAGCTCCAGAGGCCGATCCACATTCCCCAGTCGAAACAGAAGTACATCGAGTCACCCGGCTCGAGGCCGAAGTCCTGGAAGGCGTAGCAATACTGACTCCCGGCTTTGTGTATCTCGTACTGGGTGAAGACCTCGTTGAGGAAGCGCCCAGTCGTTCCGGTTGTGTGGAAGTACTGCTGCCAGTTCTCACGCGGGACCGCGAGCCCCCCGAAGCCCTTGCCCGATTCGTTCTGGTCCCGCATGTAGTCCGGCTTGTCGGTGAACGGGAGGCGATGGTGGTAGTCGTCCCAGGTGCGGATGTCGGCCGGCTTGATGCCGGCCTCGTCGTAGATCCGCCGGTGCAGCGGGGAGTTCTCATAGGCCCATCCAACCATGTGCCGGATCTTTTCCAGATGCAAAGCGTCAAGCCGCTCGCGCGGCGCCGTCTGGGTCGACTCGTTCCAGAATCGGGTTCTCGGGCCGCTCGCCATCCCCTTACCGCCTCCTCTTACCTACCGTGCCCGCCATTTGGGCTGGCGCTTCTCTGCGAATGCCGCCGCACCCTCGCTGTGATCCTCACTCACCTTCAATACGCTCTGCGCCAGGCGCTCAAGCCGGCGCCCTGTCTCGGTGTCGACGTCGGTGCAGGTGTTGAGCACGAGCTTCGCCAGCCCGAGCGCCAGCGGGGCCAGCGTCATGAGCCGCTCAGCGAGGCGGCGAGCGGCGGCGAGCGCCTCGCCGTCGGAAACGACCTCCGTCGCCAGTCCAAGCACCAGCGCCCGCTCTGCCGGCACGGCGGCTCCCAGCATGACGAGCTCCTTGGCCCGGCCGAGACCGACGTGACGCACCAGGCGCGAGCATCCGCCCGAACCGGGGATCAGCCCGACCTTGGCTTCTGGCATCACGAACCGCGCCTTCTCGCCGAGGACTCGGAAGTCGCAGGAGAGCGCCAGCTCGAAGCCGCCGCCGGCGGCTACACCGTCGAAGGCCGCGATCACGGGCACTTCGATCGACTCGATCAGATCGAAGACGTCATGTATGGTCCGGGCCTCGAGGCGAAAGGCGCGGGTACCGATCGCGGTCAACTCCCCCATCTCGCCGACATCTTCGCCGGCCGAGAAGGCGCGACCGGCACCCGTGAGGATGAGTACGCGTAGGTCAGGGTCACGCGCGCACTCTTCAATCACCACTCGGAGCCGGGCACGCATGGACGCGTTCCAGGCGTTGAGCTTCTCCGGGCGATTGAGGGTGAGCACGGTGACCGGCCCACGCTCGACAAGGACACTTTCAACGGTCATATCTGTTCCCTCAGTACTGCGGTCGCCTTGATGCGCCGCTCAAAAAGGATCTTGCCTTCGATGTCCGTGAGCACTATGAGCCCGCCTCGACACCCTTTCGAATGCGCAGCCGCCGGGTGACCGGGTCCCAAAGGTCCCACCTGAGCTCCTCGGGCCTGCGCATCGTCTCTGCCGGAACGTTGAAGCCTGTCTCCTCCAGGCGTGCGGCGACGCGGCTCTCGTAGGTCTCGGCCGGGCCGTCAAGCTTAGGAATGATCCCCGCCTGGGTGAGCGCCGGCCAGCGCGTGCTGTCCTCGCGACCGAACCACATCACCATCTCCGGCCAGACCTCATCGATCCCGGCCTGCACTCGAGAGGCGACCTCGGCACGACTCGCCGCATCGTGGAGGCGGCCCACCGCATAACGGTCATGAAAGCTTTCCTCATCCAGGATTCGCCCGGCACGCACAGCCAGTGGGTTGTAGGGCGATCGCGCGGCCACCTCACACATCACGGTCAGCGCCGGATCGATGACAGCGAGGGCGGTGACGACCATCGCCCAGCTGTCGAAGGGATGGTCGAGATAGCTGACGCAGTACCGTTGCTCGCGATCGGCGCCCGTCACAAGCGGCACCGGCTTGTCCGGCGCCGAGATTTGCTCGAGCAGTCCATAGAGGACGCGCGCGAAGCCCATC
>DAITQH010000118.1:0-6627 GCA_036833175.1 Candidatus Dormiibacterota bacterium | reverse complement strand
GGTCCAGCCTGCGCCACTATGATTCCCACATGATCGACGCCCTCCGCGGGCGTGGTTTCAGCGTGCTGTTGACGCAGCTGTTATTGGTCAAGGAACTTGCTGTCCGCGTACCGATACGCGAGAAGGGACTGGTGCCATCGTTCGGATGAGCTCTGAGGCACGTATCGCTCGACAGGTCGCCGCGCGAACGCAAGACCCGAAATGGGACGAGGAGATCGAGCTACTCGCCCGGGCGCTGCCGCCCGACCTCGCTCAGGCGCTGCACGAACGCACCGACCCGCGCGAGCTGCTCGAGATCGTGCTGGACCTCGGCCGCGAGCCTGAGGCGCGCGTGCCCGGACGCGAGGTGCTGCTCGCGGACCACCCGGTCTCGGCGTCCGACCTGGAGCACGTCGCCAACAACGTCGGTCAGTTTGGCGACGACAACCGCGCCGGGATTGAACGCACGCTGCACCGCGTATCGGCCATCCGCAACCGGTCGGGTCGAATCACGGGCCTGACGATGCGCGTCGGCCGCGCCGTGACCGGCACCGGCGAGATCATCCGCGACATCGTGGTCAGCGGCCAGAGCATCCTGTTGCTCGGCCGGCCGGGCATCGGCAAGACCACGATGCTGCGCGAATGCGCAAGGCTGCTCGCCGATGAGCTGCGCAAGCGCGTGGTCATCGTCGATACGTCGAATGAGATCGGCGGCGACGGCGACATCCCGCACCCGGGCATCGGCCGCGCGCGGCGCATGCAGGTGAAGACGCCGATGCTGCAGCACGCCGTGATGATCGAGGCGGTCGAGAACCACATGCCGGAGGTCATCGTCATCGACGAGATCGGCACCGAGCTCGAGGCCGCCGCCGCCCGCACGATCGCAGAGCGCGGCGTCCAGCTCATCGCCACCGCGCACGGCCAGACGCTCGAGAACCTGCTGGTAAACCCGACCCTCAACGACCTGCTCGGCGGCATCCAGAGCGTGACCCTTTCCGACGAGGAGGCGCGCCGTCGAGGCACGCAGAAATCCGTGCTCGAGCGCAAAGCTCCGCCGACGTTCGACGTCCTTGTTGAGATCCAGGACCGCGACCGCGTTGCCATCCACATGCCGCTCGCGGACATCGTCGACACCGCGCTGCGCGGGCCGCTGCTGACGCCCAAGGTCCGCATGCGGACGCGAGAGGGACGGGTCATCTCGAATGTCGCCTCGCCTGTTGTCGTCACTCCTGAACTACCGCCGGCGCCTCCGACCCCGAGCAAGCCGCTCGGAATCTTTCCGTATGGCGTCAGCCGCCACCACGTCGAGCAGACGATCAAAGAGCTCGACCTGCCCGTTCGTGTCCTTGGCAACCTCGATGGCGCCGGCGCGGTGCTGACACTCAAGAACCACTATCGCCGCCGGCCTGACAGCTTGCGCCAGGCTGAGAGCCGCGGCCTCCCGATCCATATCCTCAAGAGCAACTCCGTGACGCAGGTACGCGACGCGCTGTCCCGCATCTATGGCGTCGACCGTCATGACGAGGCCACGACCCGCGCTCTTGCCGAGACCGCGGACGCGATCAAGGCCGTGAAGTCAACGCTCCGTCCCGTCGAGATCTCTCCACAGAACGCCTACCTGCGGCGGTTGCAGCACCAGATGGTCGCGGAGAACGAGCTCTCCGCTCGCAGCATGGGTAAGGAGCCGCAGCGCCGGCTGCGCATCACACTGTCGCCCGAAGAACCCACATAGACGTGCCGGGCATCTTCATAACGTTCGAAGGCACCGAGGGTTCCGGGAAGACGACACAGGTCGAGCTCCTGGGCGAGTGGCTGTCTACGCGCGACCCGGTGGTCGTGCGCGAGCCCGGAGGCACTGAGCTTGGGGAGCGCGTGCGCGAGGTTGTCCTCTATGCCGGGCTCCAGATCGACGCCGAAGCGGAGATGTACCTGTTCATGGCCGGCCGGCGCCAGCTGATCGCCGAGGTGATCGCGCCCGCGCTGGCCGCGGGCCAGATCGTCGTTGCCGATCGTTATCACGACTCGACGCTGGCCTACCAGGGCGGCGCCCGGGGAGTGCCGGCGATCTGGCCGTCCACGTTCCCGCGCCCGGACATCACCTTCCTCCTCGAAGGGCCGGTAGAGAATGGGCTGGAACGCCACGTCGCGGCCGGCAAGGCCATGGACCGCATGGAGCAGGAGTCTCTGGACTTCCACCGGAAGGTCGCGGCTGCCTACGACCGGCTGGCGGCAGCAGAGCCGAAAAGGTTCGTGCGGCTCGACGCCACCGGCTCGCGCGAGAAGATCCATCTCGAGGTCCGGGACCGCCTTGCGCCGCTGATCGAGCCAAAACCGTGAAGCTCGTGATCGCGGTCGTTCAGGGCGAGGACGCGCAGCGTGCAGGGGCGGCCTTGACCGACGCCGGGCTGGGTTCTACGCGCATTGCGACCAGCGGAGCTTTCTGCAGAAGGGCAACGTGACGCTTCTCATCGGAGTCGAGGACGACCGCGTTCCGGATGCGCTGAAGATCATTCACGAGAACTGCCGCGAGCGGAGCCGTCATCTGACACCCGTACCTCCGATGGCCGAGCCGGGTGAGTTTTTCATGGCGTACCCAGTGGAAGTGCAGGTTGGCGGTGCCACCGTTTTCGTGGTGCCAGTGGACTCGTTCGAAAAGATATGAGGAAAAACCCGGATGGTTTTCCCTGCGCGCAAAGCGGCGGTGAGGACGGGACTTACTGATTGCATCGGCCGGCCGGCTGCGCCGGCGGGCCTGCTCCCATTCCGGTATAGCGTTGCGACTTATCTAAGCGATTACTCCCCGCGATGCGCGGTGACATTCATGCCCGTACGGGGACGGCCGGAGTAAATCCGGCCTGCCGGCCACGAATGATCTAAAAGCCGCGTTTAGACCGGTACACTCCAGCCTCTCGTGATCTTGGTCCAGGGCCTTCGCAAGAGCTTCGCCGACGTGCGCGCCGTGAATGGCGTCGACCTGCACGTCGAGGCCGGCGAGCTGCTGGTCGTCCTCGGGCAGAACGGCGCCGGCAAGTCGACCACGCTGCGCTGTCTCGGGGGAATCCTGCACCCTGACTCTGGTCTGATCGAGCTCGACGGGCTGCGGTTGCCTGACCGGCTGGACGAGGTTCGCGCGCGGCTCGGCGTAGTGCCCGACCAGGCCCGCCTCTATGGCCGCAACACAGCTCCCGAGTACCTCGACCACTTCGGGTACCTCTACGGCGTCCCCGAGGCGGTTCGCAAGGCGCGCATCGCCGCGCTGCTCGAGCGCTTCGAGCTGGCCGATCGCGCCGACACTGTGCTCGCCGCCTATTCGCGAGGCATGGCGCAGAAGGTGGCCTTGATCCGCGCCACGCTGCACGAGCCCGACTGGATTTTCTGCGACGAGCCGACCGCAGGTCTTGACCCGGTCGCCGCCGCCGACATGCGCCACTACCTCGGCGAGCAGCGGGCTCGAGGTGCCGCGCTGATCGTCACCACCCACGTGCTGGGTGAGGCGGAGCTGATGGCTGACCGCATCGCCATCATGCGCAAGGGCGTGATTGTGATCCACGGCACGATCGACGAGCTGCGGCGCCAGGCGGGCGATGGCCGGACGTTCACAGCCGAGCTTGCGGCTAGTCCAACGGATCACATTTCGCTCGAACAATGGCTGGGCGAGCACGCGCTTACCCACAAGCTCGACGGACAGCGCCTCACATACGCCCTGCCGTGGGAGGCCACCACGAGCGATCGCGCGGCTTTTGCTGCGCAGCTGCAGACACGGCTCGCCGCTCACCGGGCCCCGTTCCACCAGCTTCGTGAAGAAAGGACGAGCCTCGAGTCGATCTACATCAAGGCCATGGACGAGCCGATTGCGACGCAGTCCGATACCCCGACGCCGCCCAACACGCCGTTCGAGTCCGGAATCCCCGCGGCGCGCATGTTCGGTTCGGTGCGCTCGCAGGGCGACCTCTTGCGGCACGTGCTTCCTTTCTATGTGAGCTCGTGGTGGCGGCGCGGCGACCTGAGCTGGGTCATGTACCTCAACGCGTTCGTGCTGCTGCTGGTGGCTGCGACGTCGCTCTTCGGACAGCTGCCAGGTGCGGCGGGTCAGGTCGCGCAAAAACTGGCGGGCGGATCAGCCCTGCAGGCGGGTCTCCTCCTCCCGCTCTTCTTCATGTCCTTCGCGCTGCTGGAATCGATCAAAAGCTCGATCGGCATCTGGTGGGAGAAGGCGCAGGGGTCGCTAGAGGTTTTGCTCTACACGCCAGTCGACGATCCGTCGCTGATCTGGCTGGAGGTCCTGCCCGGCGCCGTGGTCAGCACGGTCTGGGTCACGCTGTGGATGGCGGCGGGGATGGCATTCCTGAGCCTGTTCGGCCAGCCGGCGCCCTGGGACCTACTTCCCGTCTTCGCCTTCGTTGCCGCCGTCACCGCCTACTGGGCGGCAATGGGCCGGATGCTCGGCTTCATGCTGTTTCCGCGCGAGGGCGCGGCGGGAGGCGCCTGGTCGTTCCTGCTCTCGCCGGTGTCGGCCGCAGTCGCAGACCTACCGCTCGCGCTCTTCGTCTTCCGCTCGCCTCTTGCCATCGCATCCCTCTTGCTTCCGATCACCGCCTGCTTTGCGCTGACCATCCTGTGCGGCACGACCTTCGACCGCGAGCGCTTGATGGAGACCGGCCTGGGTCGCACGCGCCGCCGCCGGGCGTGGATTCCGATCGCGGTTCTGCGTCGCAATGCGGCCGCGATCGCGGCGGGCGTGCTCATCGCGGGGTTTTCCGCCGGCGTCGCCGGCGCGATCACGTCGGGCGCGCACTGGCATTCCTGGACAGACGTCCAGGCAGCGGTGACAGGGACACCGTCGACCGATCCTGTCCCGGCCGCAAGCGCTCCGCTGCATGTGGGCGTCTCATCCGCGAGCGGGATCACCGTCGCGGCCGCCGCGCTGGCCGGCATCGTCGCGACCCTCGCCTTGATGCTGCTCATGGTGATCGTCAGCTTTTCCGCTTTCTTCCTGCTCGGCCTGCCCGCGCTGCTCGGGTTGATCGCAGCCGGCACGTTGTGGGGCATGCAGGCCGGCTTTGGCGGCGCGGCTCCGCTCGAGGCGTGGCTCGCGGGCGCGGGGGGCGTCGCCCTGCTCGCTCTCGCCGTCAACATCGGCGCCGCGCTGCCGATCTACTGGTCGCTCGTGTTCGGCTCAGGCAGGCGGCTGGACCGCCTACGCGAAGCCTGGTCGGGCTACTGGACGCTGTTTCGAGGACTGGTCATCCCCGCCTGCGCGCTGTTCGGCCTGGTCGTTTTCCGCCTCCTCGCGGGAGGTTAATGCGGCTTACAGGTCCAGCGACTGTGCGACCAGCTCCCGGTGGTAGGTCGCGTCGCCGAGAGTAACCTCTGAGGACTTGGCGCGCTTGAAGTACAGGTGCATGTCGTGCTCCCAGGTGAACCCGATGCCGCCGTGCACCTGGATGCCGTCGCCTGCCACCTTCCGATAGGCGTCGGAGACGTAGGCCTTCGCCATCGACGACGCCAGCGACCGGTCAGGCGCGTCCGCGTCGACCGTCCAGGCCGCGTAATAGGTGGCCGACCGTCCGCTCTCTGACAGCACGAGCATGTCGGCGAGCTTGTGCGACACGGCCTGGTAGATACCGATCGGCTTGCCGAACTGGTGGCGTGTCTTTGCATATTCGGTCGAGGTCTCGAGCACTTTCTGAGCGCCACCCACCATCTCCGCACAAAGCGCAGCAGTTGCCCACTCCAGCGCTCTCTTGAGATGCGGCCATGCGCTGTTGGTCTGGCCCATGAGCGAGCCGGCGTCCAGCTTCACGCCGTCGAACCGGACCTCAGACCAGCGCCTCGTCATGTCGAGCGTTTTGAGGGAGGTCACAGTCATGCCGTGGGGCCGGCCTTTGACCAGGAAAAGGGATATCCCATCCTCGCCTTCGCCGCGCGTACGGGCGGCGACCACGATGTAGTCGGCCGCCTCGGCATCCGGCACGAAGAGCTTCACGCCATCCAGCCGCCAGCCGCCTCCGCTGGGTTCCGCTTTCAAGGTCACGGAACCAGCGTCCCACTTGCCAGACGGCTCCGTGTACGCCAGCGTGGCTCGAGCCGACCCGCTGGCGATCGCTCCCAGCACCTCTTTCTTCTGGGCTTCCGTACCGGCTTCGATGAGAGCCGGGACGGCGAGGCCCATCGTGGCGAAGAATGGCCCCGGCAGCAGAGCGCGGCCGGCTTCTTCGAGGACCACGACCAGGTCGAGGAACGTGCCGACCCCGCCGTACTGCTCGGGAATGCCCAGCGCAGTCCAGCCGAGCTCCGCGATCTTTCGCCAGAGTGCAGCGTCGTAGGCGTCCGGGCTTTCCATCAGTTTGCGCACGACTTTCGGGCTGCATTCCTTAGCGAGAAAGTCGCGAGCGGAGCGGCGGAGCATCTCCTGTTCTTCCGAGAATGCGAAATCCATCAGGTTGGTTCCTCATCATGCGGGGCCGTCGTGGGTTTGGGCGGCTTCGTTTCGCGCTTTCGCCGCGGCTTGCGCTGAGGCGCGGCCGCCGGCGCCTCGTCGGGGTGATCTGCGGTCCCAACCTCGGGCAGCTCGAGTGGTTCGACCGGAGCCGCCAGCTCGAGGGCCTCGACGGGAGCCGCGAGCTCAGGCGTCTCGGGTGCCGATTC
>DAITQH010000117.1:0-6691 GCA_036833175.1 Candidatus Dormiibacterota bacterium | reverse complement strand
ACTTTCCTCCAACCGCTTATTAGGTGGTCGGCGGTCACCCGTCCGCCTCGGCCCGGGTTAAGTCTACCCAGCCGCCTTGGTTTTCTTAACGTGCTCGTCCATCGCCATGTTGGCTAGCGCGTCGGCCCCCTTATTGCGTTCCCGTTCAACGTGCTTGATCTCGACCTCGGGGAAGCCGGCCAGTAGCTCCTTCGCCTTCATCAGCAGGGACTGCAGGCGGGCCTCTTTGACCTTCCACCGCCCATTGACCTGCTCCACCACCAGCTTCGAGTCGAGGAGGATCTCGAGGCGATCAGGTTTCCATTCAGAAACGGCCTTGAGGCCTTCGATCAGGGCTTCGTACTCCGCTTCATTATTGGTCGCCTTACCCAAAAAGCGGTGCAAACCGCGAAGGCGCATGCCGTTCTCGTCCTCGATCACAACACCGAGGCCTGCCGGTCCCGGGTTGCCTCGGGCCCCGCCGTCTGTGTACAGGCGAAGGGTTTTCAGTCGCGGACCAGGATGCGGCTGCAGTTCTCGCAGTGCACGAGCTCGTCGCCCGCACGCAGCTTCTGCATACCGGATGACGTGACCGTGACGTGGCACGCGGAGCACTGGTTGTTGACGACCTGGGCCACCGCCGGCTTCATCCGCATGCGCGAGTAGGCCGCCTGCGCCGCCGGTGGAACCTGCTCCCAGACCGCGTCGCGCTCGGACTCGACCTCCGCCAGCTCCCTCGTCCACGTCTCAAGCTCCGACCGAATCTCAGGTTCCTCGGTCGCGGACTGCTTGCGAGCCTGCTCGAGCTGGTTCGTGGCTTCGTGGACGGCCTGGTCGGCGGCGTCCGCGTCCTCCATCAGCTTCAGCTCCGCATCCTCCTCCTCGGCGAAGCGCTCTTTCATGTGCTTCACCTCTTCGGACATCTGCAGCAGCTCGCTCGGGCTGCGGATACGGCCGCTCATCAGCTCCTTCTCGCGGGTGCGAAGCCGCGTGCGGTGCGCCTCGCGCTCGTGGTCCGACTCGCGAACTCGGGCGGAGGTCACCTCCTGCGCCGCGCGGGCCTCCACCAGGGTCTCCTCGCGCACCACGAGCTCGGGGTCTGACTCGAGGCGCGAGTTGGCGCGCTCGATGTTGTCGCGAAGTCCGCGCTCCCGCTCCACCAGGCGCTGGTGATCGAGGAGGAGCTGGGCGGGTCGGGTCAATCGAGCACCACCAGCACCTGGCCCTCTTTGACCACGTCCGTCTCTTTGACGCGGATCTCCTTGACCGTGCCCGCGCGTGGCGCCGTGACCGAGATCTCCATCTTCATCGACTCGAGGATCAGGAGGACGTCATCCTCGGCCACCTGGTCGCCGGGCTTCGAGGTGATCTTCCAGACGCTGCCGACCAGCTCTGCCTTTACTTCGGTCATTCTTCCTCGACCCTCTCCCTAACCCTCTCCCCTGCGGGGAAAGGGAAGGTCTAGCTGCTCCCGGGCTTCGGCGATGCTTGCCACCTCACGGCCCAGGTCGCGGGCCAGGCGGCACGCTTTTTCGACCAGGTCTCCGTTGCTCTTCGCCATCTTTCCCTGCTCCACGTAGAAGTTGTCCTCCAGGCCCACCCGCACGTTGCCGCCCATCGCCAGCGCTGCCGCCACCAGCGGCCACTGGTTGAGGCCGATGCCGATCACCTGCCAGTGCGAGCCCTGCGGCAACGAATCGACCTGGTCGACCAGGTGGCGCGTCGTGCCGGGGATGCCGCCAAGTACCCCCATGATGAGGCTGAACTGGTAGGGCGCGTCGAGCACCCCCATGTCGATGAGCGGTCGGGTGTTGCCGATGTGCCCCGCGTCGAAGCACTCCATCTCGGGCCGTACGCCCGCCGCTTTCATGGTCTCGAGGAACAGCTGGATGTCGCGAAACGGGTTGGCGAACACGTGGTCGTGATAGAAGGCCTTCTTCTTCTCGGAGTAGATCGCGTAGTTCATCGAGCCCATGTTCAGCGCAGCCATCTCTGGCTTCAGCTCGCGAATGTGCGCGATGCGCTCCTCCGCCACGAGGCCCACAGCACCCGTCGAGAAGTTGACGATCACGTCTGTCCGGGCGCGCACCTCGCTAAAGATCTCGGCGAAGGTCTCGACGCTCCAGTCGGGCCCGCCCTGGGGGTTGCGAGCATGGATGTGGACGATCGCCGCGCCCGCATCGGCCGCTCGCTTCGCCTCCTCCCCGATCTCTTTTGGCGTGTAGGGGATGGCGGGGCACTGCTCCCGCGTCGCGAGCACGCCGGTGAGCGCCGCGGTGACGATGACCTTGCCCATCTAGACCGGGATGTTCCCGTGCTTGCGCCAGGGCCTGTCGATCCGCTTGTCGCTCGCCTGCTCGATTCCCCGCACGATCACCCGGCGGGTCTCGGCCGGGTCGATGACGTCGTCGATCATGGCCCAGCCCGCGGCGAGGTACGGGTTGATCTGCGCGCGGATCATCTCGATCATCTGCGCGCGCGTGGCCTCGGGATCGGAGGAGGCTTCGATCTGCTTGTTGAAGATGATGTTGACCGCGCCCTCGGGTCCCATCACGGAGATCTCGGCCTGCGGCCAAGCGACCAGCACATCGGGCTGGTAGCCCTTGCCACACATCACGTAATACCCGGCGCCGTAGGCCTTGCGCATGATGACCGTGACCTTCGGCACCGTCGCCTCCGCTGTGGCGTAGAGCATCTTGGCGCCGTGGCGGATGATGCCGTCCTTCTCGACCTGCGACCCCACCAGGAACCCCGGCACGTCCACCAGGTAGACCAGCGGCACGTTGAACGCGTCGCACATGCGGATGAAGCGCGCCGCCTTGTCGGCCGCGTCCGAGTCGAGGATTCCGCCCTTCTGCATCGGCTGATTCGCCACCACCCCGACGGCGTGGCCGGCGGCGCGGGCGAGTCCGATGACGATGTTCTTGGCCCACGTCGGCTTGACCTCGAACCAGCTGTCGTGGTCGAAGACCGCCTTGATCACGCGCCTGACGTCGTAGGCCGCGCGCGGGCTGACGGGGACGATCTTCTCGAGGCCCTCGACCGCGCGGTCCGCCGGGTCGTCCGTCTCCGCGAAAGGCGCCGCCTCCGTGTTGCTCGATGGTAGGTACGAGAGGAATTTCCGCACCATGTCGATGCACTCGCGGTCGTCCGCGACCTCGTTGTCGCCCACGCCGGATTCGTAGCAATGAACTTGCGAACCGCCCATGTCGTGGTCCGTCACCTCCTCCCCCGTCGCCGCCTTCACCAACCGCGCGCCGCCGAGCGACATCGACGACGTCTCCTTGACCATCGGCACGAAGTCGGCGAGACCCGGGATGTAGGCCGTGCCGGCGGCGCAGGGCCCGAGCATCGCCGCGACCTGCGGGACGACGCCCGACATCACCACCTGGTCGGCGAACAGGTAGCCGGTGCCGGCGAATGTCGAGCCGGCCGCTTCCTGGATGCGCGCCCCGGCCGAATCCAGCAGCCAGACGATGGGCTTGCGGTAGCGGAGCGCGAGCTCGCGGATGCGGGCGGCCTTGAACTGCTCCCCCACCGCGCCCATCGAGCCCGCCATGACTGTGAAGTCGTAGGCGATGACCCAGACCTGGCGCCCGTCGACCAGCCCGTGGCCTGTGACTACGCCGTCGGCCGGCGTCCCGTCCGGGTCCGACTCGCCGCCACGGACCGGCTGTTGATGCGCGAGCAGGCCGAGCTCGACGAACGAGTCCTTGTCGAACAGGAGGTCGATGCGCTCGCGCACGGTCAGCTTGCCGCGGTCGTGCTGCTTCTTGATCTTTTCCTCGCCACCCATGGCGAGGTTCTTGGTCCGCCTACTTTTCAGGTCGGAGAGCCGGGCCCCGTAGTCATCGCCCACCGGGGGAATTCTATTTGGGCACGAGAAGGTCGGCCCGATCGCCCCAGCGGTCGAGGAAGCGGTACATGTTGCGCTTCGAGAGCCGGTTGCGCTCTTTCGGGTCGGTCGCCTCCCAGACCTGGTGCTCGTGTTTTTCGAGCGGCAGATCAGGAACGGCGATGGCCTTGCCGCCGCGATCCCTGAGCCGGAAGCTGAACTCGATGTCGGCGATGCGGTAGAAGCGGTAGCTCGGATCGAAGCCTTCCAGCGCCTCCGCGTCGGCGCGCCGGAAGGCCATGCAGTACCCCTCGATCGCGTCGACCTCCGGGCCGGCGCTCCGTTCGAACTCCTTGAGCGTGCCCTGGCCGCGAAGCCCATAAGGTCCGGCGACGGCCACCGCGGGATCTGTTAGCGCTTCGATGAGCGGCGTCACCGCGTCGCCGGTGAGCTCGATGCTCGGGTCGAACAGGACCACCACGTCGCCTGCCGCCGCGTCGATGCCGGCGTTGACCGCAGATGCGAACCCGAGCCGTGGGTCAAGCCTGATAAAGCGGAACCGCTCGGCGGCACGGCTCTCGAGCCAGGCCGCGATGCGCGTGTCGCCGGAGTTGTCCACGATGACCGCCTCGAAGTCGGCCTTGCAGTGCGTGAAGACAGAGAGGAGCCAGCGCTCGGCGTCTGGCTTCCATCCCTGGACGACAGTGAGCAACGTGACCGCGCGCGGGGCTGGCCGCTCGGTGCTCGGAGGCGCCTTCAGCGCGTGCAGCTCGCTTCCATCGGCGCTGTCCACGACGTCCCAGCCGCCGGCGCGCAGGCGTTCGCGGATGGTGTCGGCCTCGTCGAACTCCTTGTTGAGCCTGAAACGCACGCGCGCGCGAAGTAGGCCCTCGGCCTCGCCCCTATCCAAGGCGCCGCCCGCGAGAACGCCGAGTTAGCGCTTTTTGGCCTTCACCGCGGCGGTGAGCGCGGGGACGATCTTGAGCGCGTCGCCCACGACTCCGAGGTCGGCCATCTTCATGATCGGCGCCTCGGCGTCCTTGTTGATGGCGATGATCACCTTCGAGGCTTTCATGCCGACCGTGTGCTGCATCGCGCCCGAGATGCCAACCGCGATGTAGACGCCTGGTCGCACCGACTTGCCCGTCTGCCCCACCTGCATCGAGTAAGGCACCCAGCCGGCGTCGACCACCGCGCGGCTCGCGCCGACCGCCCCGCCAAGCGCGCCGGCGAGGTCCTCGAGCAGCGGGAAATTGTCGGGACCGCCCATGCCGCGCCCGCCGCTGATCACGACCTTCGCGTCCTCGAGCTTCACCTTCTCCGAGGCCTCGACTACGCGCTCCACGATGTGCGCTCGCTTGGAGCCGTCGCCGATGGTGACGGTGAGCTCCTTGACCTCGGCGGTGCCACCAACCTCGGAAGGCTCGAACGACTTGGGCCGCACGAGCATGATCGCGGGCTTCTTGTTGGCCTTCATCGAGGCGATCTTCGCGCCGCCGAAGTACGGGACCTTGGCCACGAATCCGCCGTCCTGCGCGGCAATGTCGGCCGCATTGGAGATGAGTCCAACTTCCAGCCGGGCGGCGAGACGGCCGGCCACGTCGCGCGAGTCAGGCGTGAAGCCGAAGAGCATGAGGTCGGGAGCCTGCTCCTTGTAGAGCGATGCGAGCGCATCGGTGGCCGGCTCAGCGATGAAATCGTCGAATGCCGCGTCCTCGTTGACGTGGACGATCTTGGCGCCGTGCTTGCCCAACGTTGTGGCGGCTGCTTTGGCCCCGCCGCCCAGCGCGATGGCCTCGACGTCACCCAGCTCGCGGGCCTTGGCCAGCAACTCGAGCACGGTGGGCGCCAGCGTGCCCTGGTTCATCTCCGCGTAGACCCAGATCTTCACTAGACGACCTTGGCCTCGATGAGGACCTGCATGATGCGATCGACGGCGGTGCCATCGAACTCGATCACGACGCCGGACTTGCGTGTCTCGGCGTCGGAGAGGCCCTCGATCGTCTCGGCCACCTCACCGCGCTCGATGCCGAGGTCGCCCAGGCCGACCTGCTTGATCTCCTTCGAGCGGGCGGCCATGATGCCCTTGAGCGACGCGTAGCGCGGTTCCGCGATGCCGGCGGTCACGGTGATGAGGGTGGGCGTCCCAGAGTCGACCACCTGGTATCCGTCGGCCGTCTGCCGGTGGACCTTCAGGTTCGAGCCGTCGACCTCGATCTTCTTGGCGAAGCTCACCTGGGGCAGGCCCAAGAGCTCGGCGAGCATCGGCGGCACCATCCCGGTGCTGCCGTCGTACGACTCGGTTCCACAGATCACCAGGTCGGGCGCTTCAGCTTTAATCGCAGCCGCCAGAGCGCGGGCCGTGAGAAACGCGTCGGCTCCGGCCAGCTGGGGATCGGTGATGAGGATGCCGCGATCCGCGCCCATCGAGAGGCCTTTCCGGATGGCGTCCTTGGCGCGCTCAGGGCCCATCGAAACGAGGATGACCTCTCCACCGTGGGCTTCCTTGAGCTGCAGAGCCTCCTCGACTCCGCACTCGTCGCCGGGGTCCAGGACCACTTCCTTCTCGCGCGAAAGGCTGTTGTCCGCTTCCAGGGCGAGAGGGGAATTGGGATCCGGGACCTGTTTGACCGTGACGACGATTTTCAAAGTGCTCGTCAATTATCGCTCCGACGCGAATTCGGCACGGAATCGCTCGAGGTCGCCCGGGGTGTTGAGGCTCAGAAAGAGCTGCGGGTCAAGGCCTTCGAGCCAGGTGACGTCGAGCTCGGCGACGAGATCGGCCGCCTTGAACCGGCCGGTGTTCACCGCGCCAGTGATGAAAGGTAGCGCGGATCGCCGGTAGGCACCGCAAACCGGCTCGGGCCGGCCATCGAT
>DAITQH010000116.1:4325-6759 GCA_036833175.1 Candidatus Dormiibacterota bacterium | reverse complement strand
TGCTTCTGGCTGGCCGGCGACCGGGCGCTTTTCACCGGCGACCTGATCCTTGGCAAGGGAAGCTCGATGGTCACCTACCCGGAAGGCGATGTGGCCGCCTATCTGCGATCGCTCGACAGGGTCGCCGCGCTGAACCCCCGACTGCTCTTTCCTGGCCATTGGGATCCCGTCGAGGAGGCCATGGCGAAGATCGAGGAGTACCGCGCGCACAGGCTCGAGCGCGAGGCACAGGTGCTGGCGGAGGTGAGGCGTGGCAGCGGCACCGCGCACGAGCTGACGCGCCGCGTGTATGGAGCGCTCGATGAGCAGCTGCTGGTCGCCGCCGAGATGACCCTGCGCGCCCATCTGCGCAAGCTGGTCGACGACGGCGCGGTGCGGTCCAGCGGCGCCGCCGACCGAGAAGTGTTCGACGCCTCGGTATAAACGCCGGGAAATCTGACGATTTCCCCGCGGGGGGTTTCGCCTCACAACGCTTGGGACGCGTTTGGAAGTGGATTGATGGAGACGGCCGGGCGAAGCCCGGCCTACGTGCCACGCATTGTCTGACGTAGCCTGCTCTCCGTGATCACAGAGCCCCGGGCGGGGATCCTCGACGGATCTTCGGCGCCCAGGCGGCCGATTCTTTCGTTGTCGAATGCCGACCTCGAGGCGTGGCTCGTGGCCAACGAGGTACCCGTTTATCGCGGGCGGCAGGTGCGCGGATGGCTCGCGCGCGGCGCGGCCTCGTTCCAATCCATGCACGACCTGCCGAAGGCCTTTCGCGAGGCGTTGGAGCGAGATTTCAGGATCTCGTCGCTGCGACCGGTCGCGGTCAGCCAGGCGGACGGGTCGCTCACGACCAAGACGCTGTTCGAGCTCGACGGCGGGCATTCGGTCGAGGCCGTCGTGATGCGCTACACCGACCGCTCGACGCTTTGTATCTCGTCTCAGGCCGGGTGCCCGATCGGCTGTCCCTTCTGCGCGACCGGCAAGTTTCCCTTCGGGCGCAACCTCAAGGCGCACGAGATCGTCGAGCAGGCGGTCGACGCGGTCCGCATTCTCGGAGCCGAGGACCGGCGCCTGTCGCATGTCGTTTTCATGGGCATGGGCGAGCCGATGGCCAACTACGCGGCGGTTATCGAATCGGGGCGCCAGATGGCCGACCCCGAGCTGCTGGGCATCAGCCCGCGGCGCATCGTCGTCTCAACCAGCGGCCTGATTCCAAGGATCGAGCAGCTGGCCGAGGAACGGCTCCACGTGACGCTCGCCATATCGCTGCACGCCGCCCGCGATGAGCTGCGTGACGTGCTCGTGCCGATCAATCGCAAGTACCCGGTTCGCGACCTCGTCGGCGCGGCCCAGGGATATGCCACCAAGACCGGGCGGCGAGTGAGCTACGAATGGGTGCTGCTGGCCGGCGTCAATGACACCGAGCGCGATGCGAAGGAGCTGGGCACCCTGTTGCGCCGAAAGCTCGCGCACGTGAACCTCATCCCGTTCAACCCTGTTGAGGACACGCCTTACAAAGCGCCGGACCGCGCCGCGATCCGGAAGTTCAAGGAGATGGTCGAGGCCCAGGGCCTCAACGTCACGGTCCGAGATACGCGCGGGCGCGAGGCTGACGCAGCGTGCGGCCAGCTGCACGAGCGCGTAATGCGCGGCAAGGTCGCTGTCACATAGGCGGCGCGGTCTACGCGGGGACGTCTGGGTTCAGCTATCCGGGTTGGAAAGGAAATTTCTACCCCGCCAACCTCTCGGGCTCGCGGATGCTCGCGTACTACGCAGAGCGGCTCAACGGGGTGGAGCTCAACGGCAGCTTCTATCGCACCCCGCCCGAGAAGGCGATGTTGAACTGGGCTGCCGCCACGCCGCCCGGTTTCCGGTTCTGTATGAAGGCCGCTCGCGGCCTGACGTACTCCGCTGAGGGTTTTGATCGGGTGGGACTGGCCCGAATCTTCGGCGAGCGGCTGAAGCCATTGGGTGAGCACCTGGGCCCGATCCTCCTGCAGTTTCCGCCGGCGCGCAAGCTGAACATCGGCCTTCTCGACTCTCTGCTGGGCGCGCTCGGCCGTCCGGCGGCGATCGAGTTCCGCGACGAATCGTGGTTCTGCGACGAGACCTACAAGGTGATTCGCGCGCACGGCGGCGCGCTGGTGGTCACCGACGAGGAGAAGTGGCCACGGGCGCCTTTGATCGACCTCGGGCCGGTGGCGTACTTTCGCCTCCGGCGCGGCTACACGAGCTCCTCGCTCAGGTCGTGGATTGCGGAGGTCGCGTCCGCGGCCGCCTCGCACGACGAGGTCCACGTGTATCTGAAGCACGATCCGGAGTCGCCGGCTCTGGCTCTGCGATTGCTGGAATCGCTGGCTCGACGTCAACCGTCTCGTCTGCAATCTCCATCTCAGCGTGAGCCGGCTGTGCAGAAATCTGCGGCTCGACCTCGGCCGGCTCCGCG
>DAITQH010000116.1:1943-4225 GCA_036833175.1 Candidatus Dormiibacterota bacterium | reverse complement strand
CTCAGCGTGAGCCGGCTGTGCAGAAATCTGCGGCTCGACCTCGGCCGGCTCCGCGACGGTAGGTTTGCCCGCGGCGCGAGCGTGCCGGTAAAGCAAAGGAATGGCGATCGCCGCGAGCGCCACCATGAGCAGCGACGCGAGCTGTGCTTGTCGCAATCCGGCGAAGACGGCGGGATCGGTGCGGTAGAAGCTGAGGAAGAACCGGCCGATCGCGTAGAGCCCGAGATAGATGAGGCCGAGCACGCCGTCGGGCAGGCGCGCTTTCAGGCGCTGGTGGAATGGAAGCAAGGCGCCAAGCAGCACGAGCGTCAGGACCATCTCGTACGCGACCTCGGGATGGACGACCACGCCGGGCTCACCCAGCGTCGCGGGGTTCACGTACTCGACGCCCCATGGCGCGACGGTCGGTGTGCCGTGATGCTCGCCGTTGATGACGTCGCCGATCCGTCCGACGGCAAGGCCGACCATCGCGGCCGCTCCGCTGGCGTCGATGAGCTTCCAGTAAGAGAATCGAGCGCGCCGAGCCCACACGTAAGCCCCCGCCATGGCCCCGAACAGCCCGCCCCACTGGCTGATGCCTCCTTCGGTCAGCGCGAACACTCGGAGGATCTGGCCGCCGGCGAAGAGCCTGAAGTTCTCCCACACGTACAGAAGGCGCGCGCCGACCAGGCCCAGCCCCACCATCCAGGCGACGCCGTCGGCGCTGCGTGTCGTGTCGACCCCGTCCTTCTCCAGCAGCCAGAGGCCGAGGCGCGCCCCGGCGAGGATTCCGAGCACCGCGAACACGCCGTGCCAGGTGATCAGGAATGGCCCGATGCGAAAGAGATTGGGGTTGAGGTCGATGACGATGGTGAGAAACGTCATGCGGATCCAGCAATGGCGCGCTGCAGGCGTGACATCGCCACGTCCTTGGGCAACAGGGCGAGGGTGTAGTCGATGGGCGGCGAGATCTTCTTGCCCGTCACCGCAAGCCGGATGGGCATGAAGACCTTGTTGGGCTTGCTCCCCGACTCGTCGACCACCCTCATGAGAGCGTCGTGTATCGGCGCCGGCTCCCATTCCACGTTCTGCAGCGCTCCGATGGCGGCACGGATTCGCTCCACCGACTCGGGGTCGATCGACGGGGCCGGCGGGTCCGTCCACAAGTAATCGAGCAGTTCGGCCGCGTCCGCCAGCTTGGCCATGCGCGTCTTGAGCGCAGGCACGGCGCGCTTGATCGTGTCGTCGTCGAGCTTGGGCAGGAACGGCTTGAGGCGCCGCGCCAGCTCGTCATCGTCGAGCCGGCGGATGTACTCGCCGTTGATCCAGTTCAGCTTCTCCCAGTCGAAGCGCGCGCCCGCGTGCTGCACGCGTTCGAAGGAGAACGTCCGCACCAGCTCGTCGAACGTGAAGATCTCCTGTGGCGTGCCGGGGTTCCAGCCGAGCAGGGCCAGGTAGTTGATCAGCGCTTCCGGCAGGTAGCCCTGCTCGCGATACAGCGCGAGGTTGGTCTCTGGGTGCTTTCGCTTCGACATCTTTGTCCCGTCTTTCGCCAGGATCAGAGGCATATGTGCGTACGCGACCGGTCGCTCGTAGCCGAGCGCGTCGATCAGCATCAGGTGGTAAGGGGTGTTAGAAAGATGCTCCTCGCCGCGGATCACATGGCTGATCTTCATGACTGCGTCGTCCACCGGGCTGGCGAACTGATAGACCGGATAGCCGTTCGACTTGACGATGATGAAGTCGCCGATCAGGTCTGAGTCGAAACTCATATCGCCGCGGATCATGTCCTTGAACTTCACCTCGCCGCCCGGGACCTTGAAGCGCACGGTGAACTCGGTCCGCTCCTTGTGCACGTCCGGCCCCAGGCAGCGTCGCGAGTACTTGTACGGCCGCTTCTCGGCCTGTGCCTGCTTGCGCTCGGCGTCCAGCTCTTCCGGCGTGCAGTAGCAGCGATACGCCTTGCCTTCTACGAGCAGGCGCGCGGCGTGCTGCTTGTAGAGGTCCTGCCTTTCCGACTGCCGGTACGGCGCGTCGGGGCCGCCTTTGTCCGGGCCCTCGTCCCAGTCCAGGCCGAGCCACTGCAGGGACTCATAGATCAGGAGCTCGTACTCCGGGCGGTTGCGCTCCAGGTCGGTGTCGTCGACGCGCAAGACGGAAGTTCCGCCGTTGGCGCGGGCGAAAAGGACGTTGTAGAGGGCGGTGCTGGCCGTGCCCAGGTGAGCGAAGCCGGTGGGGCTGGGCGCGATTCGCACCCGAACCTTGGATGCTTCGGGCACGGCCATATGCTACGGAGATGGCTG
>DAITQH010000116.1:0-1843 GCA_036833175.1 Candidatus Dormiibacterota bacterium | reverse complement strand
TGCTCGCCCTGGTCGGAGGCGATGAGTTCAATCCCGGCAACGAGGAGCAGGACCGCATGCTGGCTGCGGCGGCCCGTCGAGGCCCCGCGTTTGTGGTGCCAACCGCCGCCGCGCGCCAGGAGCCGAAGCGCTCGGTCGAGCACGCGACCGCATGGTTCAAGCAGTTCGGCTTGCAGCTCGAGGAGCTCCCAGTCCTCAAGCGCAAGGACGCCGAATCCCCCTCGCTGGCCGAGCGGGCGCGCGAGGGCGGATTCTTCTACCTGGTCGGCGGCGACCCCGGGCTGGTGGCCCAGGTGCTGCGTGGGTCGGCCGTATGGAAGGCGATGTTCGAAGCCTGGCGAGAAGGGGCCGCACTGGCCGGCTCGTCAGCCGGCTCGATGGCCCTCTGCAGCCAGACCCTCGTGCGCGCGAGCTGGCCGAACCGCTTCAACCGCCGAGCGATCGACGCCCTTGGCCTCATGCCCAAAACCGTGGTACTTCCGCACTTCGAAACGTTTGGCCATAAGTGGATCGAGTCAGCGCAGACGGCAGTGCCCCGACACACGTTGCTGGGAATCGACGAGCGCAGCGCGGCGGTGTGGATCAACGACAGGTGGCGAGCCGCCGGCCCTGGATCGGTGACCGTGATCAAGGGCTCGAAGACCGCTCAGTTTCCATCGGGATCCGAGGTGCTGGGACTGCCGGCGCCCGTCCGTATGCTTCCTGACCTGTGATCGGTTCTGTGACGCGAGGCTCCCGTAAGACGCTCCACTCTGGGTTTACGGAGCTCGGCTCCCTGCGCGTGCACCACACGCACGGGGGTCGCGGGTCGCCGGTGCTGTTCATCCACGGTCTTGGCTCGTCGGGCTACATCGAGTGGCGGTTCAACCTCGAGGCGGCAGCGGAGCGGCACCGTGTCTATGCCCCGGACCTCCCGGGCTTCGGTCGCAGCGAAAAGCCTCGCGCTCGCTACGGCATTCCGTATTTCACGCGGTTCATCGAGCGCTACATGCAGGCCCGCGGATTGCGTTCGGCGGCGGTCGTCGGGACCTCGCTCGGCGGCCGCATTGCGCTCGAGCTGGCCCTCGAGCATCCTCGCCGGGTGAGCCGGCTGGTGCTCGTCAACTCGCTCGGATTCGGACGTCCAAACGTGCACGTGTCCTACGGGCTCGTCACGATCCCTCGGCTCGGCGAGGCTGTGATGAACATGGCGCGCGACGCCCTGCACTGGGCTCCGTCTCAGTTGATCCGGCGGGTGGCCGGCCGGCTTTCCGGGGCCAGCCACGACCTCAAGAGGACGATGGATGATGCGTATCTGGACAACCTTCGCGAGCTCTACTCGGCGGAGGGATACCACGACGCGTACCTCGCGACGGTCCGCTCCCTGGTGACGCCAAAAGCCCTGTTTGGCGGTCACCACAACGTGACCGAGCGGCTGAACGAGCTGAAGATCCCTGTCCAGCTGATCTGGGGGGCGGACGATCCGTTGTTCCCGGTTTCACACGCGGCTCGGGCGCATTCGCTGATCGCCAACTCGAGTCTCGCCGTGATCGAGGGCGCCGGTCACACGCCACAGGCCGAACGGCCAGAGGAGTTCAACCGCGTCCTCCGCAGATTCCTCGAAGCCTGAAGGGTCGGCTTCGGACCGAAAGCACTACACAAGCCCGGAGTACCGGGAGCTTGTCGCCGGTCCGCTCGACCCGCTCGTCCACCCCTATCCCATGCGGCCGCCGCGTCTCTACCGGGCCATCCGCCGGCTGGTCAGGTGGCTGGTGCTGCACCTGTTTCGAGTCAACGTGACCGGCCTCGAGAACATGCCCGCACCTCCGTTCATCATCGCCGCGAACCACCAGGCCTGGTTCGA
>DAITQH010000115.1:0-6904 GCA_036833175.1 Candidatus Dormiibacterota bacterium | reverse complement strand
TCGACGACGCGGCGCGTGTCAAGGCAAAAGGCCTGCACTACATGGACGCCGGCACATCGGGTGGGGTGTGGGGCCTGGCCAACGGCTACTGCCTGATGGTGGGTGCCGAGGAATCGATTTACCAGCACTGCATGCCTCTGCTCAAGGACCTCGCGCCCGAGGTGGGAGGCCTTGTTCGAACGGGCCCAGAGGGATCAGGGCACTTCGTGAAGATGGTCCATAACGGCATCGAGTACGGGCTCATGCAGTCATATGCGGAAGGTTTCGAGATCATGAAGCTGTCCAAGTCGTTTCCGGGCATGGACATGCACGCGATCGCCGAGGCTTGGCGCTACGGCAGCGTCGTGCGCTCGTGGCTGCTCGATCTCATCGCAGACGGCCTGTCGAGGGACCCGCAGCTCGCGGGCATCAGGGGCTACGTCGAGGACACGGGGGAGGGTCGTTGGACGGTGGAGGCGGCGATCGAGGAGTCGGTGCCGGCGCCGGTCATCACGCAGTCGCTGTTCGCCCGGTTCCGCAGCCGGATGGAGGACACGTTCGCCGACAAGATGCTGGCGATGATGCGCAACCAGTTCGGGGGCCACGCCGTAGTCACCGAGAAGAAGTGACGCCACCCGCGAGGGCGTTAGACCATAACCCCCTCGCGGAGGGTCTTCTCGACTTCAAGGTCCGCGACCCGTCGCTGATGGTCATCTTCGGCGCGACCGGAGACCTCAGCGCCCGCAAGCTCCTGCCTGCCATCTACAACCTCATGAAGCAGCGCCTGCTGCCCGTGGGCTTTGCGGTCGTCGGCGCCGCGATCGACGACTTCGACGACGCCGGCTTCCGCAAGCACGCATCCGACGTCGTGACCAAGTTCTCGCGCACCCAGCCAGTCGACCCGCAGGTCCTGCAGGCATTTCTGCAAAGCCTCTTCTACGTCAGGGTCGACTTCAGCAAGCTCGAAGACTTCCGGTCGCTGGAGCGAAAGATCGAGGAGCTCGACCGCACCCGGCACCTGGGCGGCAACCGCGTGTACTACTGCGCCACGCCGCCACCGACCTACGAGACCATCGTGGAGCAGCTGAAGGAGGCCGGCCTCACAAAGAGCAAGGGCTTTCACCGGATCGTCATCGAGAAGCCGTTTGGCTCGGATCTGAAGTCGGCCCGCGAGCTCACGCAGATCCTGCAGCGCGTCTTCCACGAGGACTCCGTGTTCCGCATCGACCACTACCTGGGCAAGGAGACAGTCCAGAACATCCTCGCGTTCCGCTTCGCCAACTCCCTGTTCGAGCCCGTGTGGAACGCAAACCTCATCGACTCGGTTCAGATCACCGCCGCTGAAGAGATCGGCGTTGAGTTGCGTGGCGGGTACTACGAGAAGGCGGGCGCGTTGCGGGACATCGTCCAGAACCACGCGCTCCAGCTCGTGGCCCTGGTCGCGATGGAGCCGCCCATCACCTTCGAGGCGACCGCCGTGCGCGACGAGAAAGTGAAGGTGCTGCGCGCGATCAGGCCGATCCAGGATGGCGAGGTCGCGACCTCGGCCGTGCGTGGCCAGTACGCCAAAGGCTGGGTCTTGGGCGAGCAGGTGGTCGGATATCGCGAGGAGCAACATGTCTCGCCCGGCTCCCTCACCGAGACCTATGCCGCGCTGCGCCTCTTCGTCGACAACTGGCGGTGGTCGGGGGTTCCGTTTTACATTCGGGTTGGAAAGCGAATGCCCAAGCGCGTCACCGAGATCCACATCAGGTTCAAGCGGCCGCCTCACAACACGTTCGAGGCAGCCCGCGATCTGGACCCGAACGCGATCACGCTGCGCATCCAGCCGGAGGAGGGCATCTCCCTCCGCTTCGGAGCGAAGGTGCCGAGCGCGGGCCTGCGCCTGCGCAACGTGTCGATGGACTTTACGTATATGTCCTCGTTCCTGGTCGAAACCCCCGAGGCCTACGAGCGCCTGTTACTCGACTGCATGATCGGCGACCCCACGCTGTTCACCCGCGCCGATGAGGTGGAGGCCGCGTGGACCTTCATCGATCCCATCGAGGCCGCGTGGCGCGACGACCGCCCACCGCTGTCGTTCTATCCATCGGGCACATGGGGCCCGACCGAGGCCGACCAGCTCGTTCAGGCAGACGGAAGGGAATGGCACAGACCGTGAGCTCCGTGCTGGTGCCAGATGTGGCGTGGCAAGGTGAGGCCGTGACGATCGGCGATGTCTTGGGCGCCCTCAGTGGCATCCGCAGGAAATTCGCCCAGAGCGACGTCGGGGACGACGAGCATCCTCGCGCCCGAAACTGCGTGATGACACTGGTGGCGGTCGCCACCGACAGCGAGGACGAGGCCCGTGCGCAGCGCGCAAGCGTCGCGATCGCGGCACATCACCCGCACATGGCGATCATCGTCCGCGAAGAGGTCAACGTGCGCACCGGACGGATCGATGCCAGCATCGCCACGCACCCGCTGAGCCCGTCCTCAACCGTGCACGCGCAGTGCGAGGTCGTCGGGCTGCACGTCCGCGGCGCGGCAGGGGAGCACCTGGCCGCGCTCGTCGACCCGCTCCTGCTGAGCGGAGTGCCGGTGTACCTCTGGTGGCTGGACACGCCGCCCCTCGGCACCCGAGAGCTGCTCGACGCCATCAGGATCTGCGACGCCCTGGTCGTCGATTCGGCGCGCTTCGACCGGCCTTACCAGTCGTTCCTCGGCCTGGCAGATCTCGCCCTCAGCGCGCACCGTGCGCTGGGGGTGGCCGATTTCCAGTGGGCCCGCCTCGAGGCTTGGCGCGAGGCGATCGCCGAGTTCTTCGAGCCCAAGGACAGGCGCGACTACATGAAGGGCATCGCCGAAGTCGGAGTCGACTACGTCGGGGAGGGTCGGGGCAACCGCATCGCGGCCGCCCTGTTGATCGGCTGGCTCGCCTCGGCGCTGGGCTGGAAGGTCAAGAGGGCGGTCGGTGGGAAGGGCGGCGTGCTCGCGGCACACTTCGAGATGGAGGGGGGCCGGCAGCTGGAGGTTGCTTTCAGGTCCGTGCTGAAGACCGGCCTCGCCCAGGGCGAGGTGAGCGCGATCCGCATCACCGGGGCGTCTGCCGGCCGCACGTTCCAGCTGAGCGTGCAGCGCGACCCGGAGCGGCATCACCGGCTGACCTCAGAGGTCGGCCCCAGCGAGCTGCAGCATCGACACCGCCCGGGCGGCGACGACGACGCGGGCCGGGAGGTGGCGCTTCGCACAGCCACCCGGGACCACGAGGTCCTCCAGCGCAACCTCGAGGCCCTCCACCATATGGCGACAGGCGAGCTCCCGGGCGATGAGCGGCGGCACAGCTCGACTGTCCTCACCCGCGAGCGGCGCCGTGGCGAGAACCACGTCCTGCTGACGATGATCGACATCGGCGGCGCGGAGACCCTGCGACACGTGCAGCGGGTCGACATCGAGGACGAGGCCACCCTGTTGCTCAAGCTGCTGTCGACAGGCGCGCACGACCCGGTGTACATGCGCTCGCTGACGGCGGCGGCCGAGCTCATGCGCGCCCTGTAGCCGGTGAGCGAGTTCACCGTCCTGGAGACGCCGGAGGACGTCGCGGAGGCGGGGGCGAAGGCGATCGCGCAGGCGCTCCAGGAAGGCTCGAGGACGCTGGTGCTGGCCGGAGGCACCACGCCGGCACGGTGCTACGAGCTGCTGGCCGAGTTCGAGGTCGAGTGGGGGAGGGTCACAGTGCTGTTCGGCGACGAGCGGTGCGTGCCGCCTGACCACCCGGACAGCAACTACAGGATGGCCAGGGCGACCCTGCTCGACAAGGTGGCCCCGGCCACTGTGCACCGCATGCCGGCCGAGCTCGGCCCCGACGAAGGCGCCGCCGAGTATTCGTCAACCATCAAGGCCCTCGTGCCGCTGGACGTGGTCGTCCTCGGCATCGGCGAGGACGGGCACACCGCGTCCCTGTTCCCCGGCCACCCCGTGCTGGAGGCGAAAGGACTGGTCGCTGGCGTCAGGAACTCTCCCAAGCCGCCGCCGGAGCGCGTGACGCTCACGCTGCCCGTCCTGCAGGGAGCGCGGCAGGTGATCATCCTGGCGACCGGCGTGGGCAAGGCGAAGGCGGTCGCCCTGGCGAAACGGCATGAGGTGCCATCGGGGATGATTGCGGGCGCACGATGGCTGATCGACCGCGCGGCGGCAGGCAGGTGAGCAGGGTCGAGGTCGTTCCCTCGATCCTGTCCGCCGACATCACGCGTCTGGGCGAGCAGGTGAAGGAGGCGGTGCGCGCGGGCGCCGACCGCATCCAGGTGGACGTGATGGACGGCCACTTCGTGCCCAACCTCACCTTTGGCCCGATGGTGGTCGAGGCGGTGCGGCGCGTCACCGACCTGCCGATCGAAGCGCACCTGATGATCGACAACGCGGAGCTGTTCATCGAAGCGTTCGCGAAGGCCGGCGCCACGCTGATCGAGGTGCAGGTCGAGTCGACGACCTCGCTGTATCGCACCGTGATGCGTATCAAAGAGCTGGGCGCGAAAGCGGGAGTGGCCATCAACCCGGCGACCTCGGTCGAGACGCTGCGCGAGATCCTGCCCTACATCTCGACCGTCAACGTCATGACCGTCGAGCCTGGCTTCGGGGGCCAGAAGTTCATCGCCCAGAGCCCCGACAAAATACGAAGAGTGCGGGCGATGTCGGCAGACGTGGAGATCGAGGTCGACGGCGGCATCGATGCCAAAACCGCGCCGCTGGTGGTCAAGGCCGGCGCCACGGTGCTGGTCGCGGGCAGCTCGGTGTTCGGCCACAAGCAAGGGATTGCCGCGGGAATCAGAGCGATCAGAAGCGCAGTTGTCTGAGCAGGACGAGCTCAAGCGAGCGGCCGCCGAAAAGGCGCTGGAGCTGGTTCGCGACGGGATGCTGATCGGACTCGGCAGCGGCTCCACGGCCAACTACTTCACAGAGGGCCTCGGACAGCTCGTCAAGGAAGGCATGAAGGTGAGATGCGTTCCCACCTCGAGGTTCACGGCGAACCTGGCGGCGGCCAACGGCATCCCCATCGTCACCGAGCTCATCGGCCAGATCGACCTCACAGTCGATGGCGCGGACGAGGTGGACCAGGCGCTGAACCTGGTCAAGGGAAGGGGCGGCGCGCTGTTCAGAGAGAAGCTGGTGGCAGCAGCGTCAAAACGATTCGTCGTCGTCATCGACGAATCGAAGGTGGTCAAGAAACTGGGAGTCGGCGTGCTGCCGGTCGAGGTGTCAGGGTTCTTATGGCGCACTACCGCCCACCGACTGGCTTCGGTTGCGACGAGCCTGACGGTGAGAGGTGGGGAAGAGTCGCCCTACATCACGGACAACGGCAACCTCATCCTCGACCTCACGCTCGCCGACGGCATTGCCAACGCGCCGGCGCTCGCGGCTGAGCTCAAGGCGATGGTCGGAGTGGTCGAGCACGGCCTGTTCATCGGCATGACCGACACGTGCATCGTGGCGGGCCCGGACGGCCCGCTGGTGGTGGGGAGGCAGTCGGGCGCGGCAGCGAGCCTGTAGGGCAGGTTGGCGGACAGGTTGGGATTTGAACCCAAGACAGCCTTGCAGCTGTACGGCATTTCCAGTGCCGCGCCTTCAACCGGACTCGGCCACCTGTCCGTGGGGGAAAAGTTTAGGCGACCACCCACCTGTAACCACCCAGGCGTGAGCCCTTAGGGCTTGGCGATCGGCCGGCTCTTGTTGTAAGTGTCGAAGTTCATGGTGAGGGTGCCGGACGTGCTGACGTCGACAAGCTGCACGATGTAGGCGTCGGCCTCGCGTATCCAGATGTCGTTGGTGTCGCGGCCAGACACTGCGCGAACATGCCAGACGGCGATTCCGCTCATGATCTCCTCGCCAACATAGGACGTCATCGTCACCATGGATCCAGTCGAGGGTTTCGATGTCCAACGGCCGCTACCCACTCGCATATAGGCCCTGCCGCCGACGGTCACAACTTGGAACTTGACCACACCCAAGGTGGAGTAGGTCTGGATTCGAAAGGTCATCGCCACGGCTTCACGTGGCGCGAGCTGAAGAACCCCATCGCCTGTCAAGGGGAAGTAGTTCCGCTTCACGATGAAAGTGCCGTGAAGCCTGAAGTGAGCATTCTTCATCGTCGAGTTGCTGAAGGCCATGCGGACCGAGTCGGCCGTGACCGGGCCTGGGGTTGGGTTTGAGGCGACGGCGTCAGGGGAGCCACAGGAGGTGCTAGCAAGTGCAACGGCGGCGACCACTATCGCCAGCGCCCGCCGGTAAAGCTCCTGTCCGCGATGTAGTCGTGCCATCTGAGTCTTGCTTGCTATCCAGACACACCGAACCAGCCGTGCCTGGGCGGTTGAATTGGAGAACGGGCACAGGGGCAATACCTTGCTCCGAGCCAGGATCTTGCCTGGCCAAAACTCACACCCCATTCACAGCCAGTTTTGAGGTTCGGCCCAGAAGATTGGGCCATGAACAAGAACCGCACCCTGCTCTTCGGATCGTTGGTGGCTGCCGCGATGATCTTCGGAGTTCTCCTCGGCGCGACAGTTCTGGCGAAATCGACGCTCACTCCGGCTAGCGCGGCTGCCGCTGCGACCTCGCCGGCCCCCAGCTTCAAGTCGAACGAAGACGCGACCCACGAGAAGAGCGAGAGTGCCGCTCGGGAGGCCGCTGAGAACTCCGGCCAGCGTCCCTTCGGAGGCGGGGCAGGTCATTCGAACGAGGACCCGACCCACGAGAAAGGCGAGACGGCTGCCCGCGAGGCTGCTGAGAACGCTGCCGCGAAGGTGTCGCCAACCCCCTAGAGGTCACGCCCCGGAGGGGCCTGGTGCTACCCCCCAGGCCTCTCCCACGTACCAAGTAGCAGGGGGGCTAGGCGGCATCGAACCGGTAGACCGCGCCGCTGAGGTCGACCAGGTAGAGCTCTCCCGCATCG
>DAITQH010000114.1:0-6918 GCA_036833175.1 Candidatus Dormiibacterota bacterium | reverse complement strand
CGTCGGCCCCATCGCCTTACTCGACCAACCTGCCCCCGCCCTCTCCTTTTGGGACCAATGCACCGGCGCCTCCCACCTGGGACACCGCCGCCCCCTCAACTCCCCCCGCGGCTCCGCCGGCTCCGCCACCGCTTCCGGCTCCGCCGGCGTACGAGCCCCCTGCCAAGCCACCGAGCTATCAGTCCTCGCCACCGGCGCCGGTGGCTCCGGCGCCCGCCCAGCAGACCTGGACGCCGGTCGCGACTCCGGCCTGGACGCCCAACGTCGCGCCCGACCTCGTGGTGTCGGCTGAGACCGCGGCGCCCGTAGCGCCTCCATCGGCGCCGGCACGCAAGCCGTCGACGACGCGCCCGCCCGACCGCGAGTCTTCCAGCGACCGGCCGGCCTGGATACTCCCGGCGATCATCGTGGTCGTGATCCTGCTGCTGCTGGTCGGGGGTGGCGGAATCTACCTCTTGACCCGACCAAGCTCAGGCGGCGGAGTGGCCTCGCATACGCCCTCACCGAGCGGCAAGCCCACCGCAAAGACGTCGCCGACACCGACCAACAGCGGAGGGACCCAGACAATCCCGACCTATGCTCCGGCTTCGGCGCCCCCGGTCACCGGCGTGGTGTTTCTGCCCGACACCACATGCAAGCTGAACAGCACTTGCCGGGTGGACGTGGAAATAAAGTACTCGAGCGCCCAGAGCGGCACGCTCGGCTACGTCCTCAAGTTCTTTGACAGGTGCACTGGCACCACCACGTCTCTGCCAGGCAGGTCGTTCAAACCTCCGTCAGGGTTCATCCGAGCCGACCCCGGGTTCCAAACCGTCACTCTGCCGACCGGGTCGAAATCCGCCGCCTTGGTGGCTGTGTCAACGACCCCGGCAGCCGCAGCCTCAGCACCATTGCTGCTGGGCAGCGACACCTGTTAGAAAACAAACATCATCCTGCGCAATAACCTGACGCGCCGAGAGGCGCACGACCGGGCTGCGCTCATCTCCGAGATCCACTACGACGTCAACCTGGATCTCACGGGCGGCGACGACAGCTTTGGCTCCGACACGACAGTGTCCTTTCAATGCCGCACGCCTGGCTCGGACACTTTCATCGAGTTCATCGGCCCCGCCGTTGAGCGTGCGGTGCTCAATGGCAAGGAGCTGCCGGCGAGCGCCTTTGATGGCGGACGTGTGGCGCTCACCGATCTGGGAGCCGAGAACACGCTGAAGGTGTCCGGAACCGCGAGCTATATGCACGACGGCACCGGCCTTCATAGGTTCGAGGACCCGATCGACGGACGCGTGTACCTGCACAGTCAATTTGCCAGCTACGACGCGCACCGCGCCTTCGCCTGCTTCGACCAACCCGACTTGAAAGCGACCTACACGTTCGAGGTGAAGGCGCCGTCGGATTGGGTGGTCGTATCGAACACGCCGGGAAAGCGGGCCGGCGCGTCGTGGCGCTTTCCCAAGACCAAGCCGATGTCGACGTACCTGGCCGCGATCGTCGCCGGCCATTACCACTCGGTTCACGAGGAGCACCGCGGCATTCCGCTCGGCATTTACTGCCGGCAGTCCCTGATGCGATACCTCGACCCTGACGAGCTGTTCGAGCTGACGAGACAGGGGCTCGACTACTTCGAAGAGCGCTTCGGCTATCCATACGTTTTTGGCAAGTACGACCAGCTCTTCGTGCCGGAGTTCTCCGCCGGCGCAATGGAGAACGCCGGCTGCGTGACCTTCACCGAGTACTACGTGTTCAGGTCTCGCGTCACCGAGGCGATGCGAATGCGACGTTCGGAGACCCTTCTACATGAGATGGCTCACATGTGGTTCGGCGACCTCGTGACCATGCGCTGGTGGGACGGCCTGTGGCTCAACGAGACGTTTGCCACGTACATGGGCAACCTCGCCAACGTTGAAGCCACGCGCTTCAAGAACTCGTGGACCACGTTCGCCATGAGCTACAAGGCAAAGGCCAAGGCTCAAGACCAGCTACCCACAACCCACCCGATCGTCGCTGAGATTCCGGACGTGGAGTCGGTGCTTCTCAACTTCGATGCCATCACGTACGAGAAGGGCGGGGCGGCGCTGAAGCAGCTGGTCGCCTGGGTCGGCGAGGACGCATTTTTTCGCGGAGTGGCGACCTACTTCGAACGTCATGAATACGGCAACACCGAGCTGGCCGACTTCCTGGCGCCCCTCGAGGAGTCCTCTGGCCGCGACCTGAAGTCCTGGTCACGAACCTGGCTCGAGCAGGCCGGGGTCAACACCATCAGCGCGAGGATCGCCACCGACGGCGGTCGCATCAAGTCCATGACGTTGAAGCAAGAGGCGCCGGCCGAGCACCCCACCCTGCGGCCGCACCGGCTCCGCGTCGGCCTGTTCGACATTCAAGGCAGCTCGTTGGTGCGTCGCCGTTCGGTCGAGCTGGACATCGAAGGCGCTTCAACACCGGTTCCGCAGGTGGCCGGCGAAGCGATACCCGACCTCGTGCTGGTCAACGACGACGACCTCACGTACACAAAGATCGACCTGGACGACCGGTCACTGGCCACCATCAAGACCCACCTGAGCGGGATCGACGATGGGCTGGCGCGCGCGATTTTGTGGGAAGCGTTGTGGGACATGGTGCGGGACGCGAAGCTGCGGGTTGCGGATTACCTCGAGATCTCGCTCTCCAACATCGATGTCGAAACCGACCCGGCGATAGCCGGGTCGCTGATCGGCCGGATGACCGGCGCAATTGAGAGGTATGCGGATCCCAGCCGTCGTGCCTCCTTTCGCGCAGATGTCGCGAAGGCAGCGAAGGAGCGCATGAGCCGGGTCGCTCCGGGCACGGACCTGCAGCTCCTTTGGACCTCGGCTTTCATCGGCGCGGCTCGGCAGCCCGCCGACGTTGTCTGGGTGCGCGGCCTTCTGGACGGCACGACCCGGCTCGACGGGCTCGAGGTGGACTTCGCGGTGCGCTGGAGCGTTGTCAACACGCTCGCCACCATCGGCGAGGCCGGCGAGGACCTGATCGACGCCGAGGTCGAGCGTGATCCAACCGACCAGGGCCGCCGCGCCGCAGCCGCAGCCCGGGCCGCTCGGCCCTTGGCGGAGGCGAAAGCGGAAGCGTGGGCAGCTGTCACCGGCAAGGACGCCTCGCTGGCCATGAAGCGGGCGATTGCGTCGGGTTTCCACCGCGCGGACCAGGAGGATCTGCTCAGCGAGTATGTGAAGCCCTACTTCGACTGCCTCCTTCCGATCTGGAACGAATTTGTGATCGAAGAGGCGCTTGGCTTCATCGGGTCCATGTACCCGCATATGGTGGTCACCAAGGCGGTGGCCGACCTCACCGATTCCTGGCTGGCCGGCACCGCGGAGGTGCCTGGCCCAATTCGCCGCTCGCTCCTCGAATCCCAGGACGACCTCAAGCGGGCGTTGCGCGCTCGCGTCTTCAACGCCCGACCGGCCTAGCCGGTCTTGCCGACCCTGTAGCGCAAGAATAGATAGTCGCGATGCTGCCGTGCGCTGAGCAGCTTGCTCCAGGCGCCGTTCTCGGGGAGCAGCTCGATTCCCTCGACCATCCCCAACCTCTTCTCCTTGTCCCGCCCGGCCAACACGGGCGACAGGGTGAGGAACACCTCGTCGAGCAACCCCTCCCCCACGAGCTGGCCGGTCACGTGCGGCCCAGCCTCACTGAGCAGGACATCGAGCCCACGCTCGCGAAGCTCGCCCACAACCTTGCCGACATCGAGGCTCTTACCCTTCCCCAGCACCACGAGCTCGCACGACGCGGGCAACCGCGACCCGATCTTCTTCGCCCCAGGGCTGGTGGTCATGACGATCGCGCCACGCACAAGGGCAGGATGAGAGAAATCAAGCTCACCGCTCCCGGTCAGCACCACCAGCGCCGGCTCAGCGCTGCGCCCCAGCGCGCTGCGCAAAGCGGTGAACTCGGTGGCGAGAGCGGGATACACATGCGCCGGCGTCCACAGGTGACCAGGAGTGGCGCGAAGAGTGCCGGCTCCAAGCACCACGGCATCAGCGCAAGCGCGAAGCAGCCCCATCACAAAGCGATCGGCGGGTGACTTGCCACTGATCACCGAGCCAGCCGAGGGATTCGCACCGAGCGTAACGACACCGTCGATCGACGAGACGAAGTTCGCATACACCACGTGCTTCGGAAAGCCGAGGCGCCCGTATAGGTGCTTCAGGTCAACCGGCAGCGGATACTCGGGCAGGTTGTCTGCCTCGAACAAAACCTCGAACGGCGACAGCACTCAGTGGCCGATCTGCAAAGCGGCCTGGAGAAACTCGGTCCGCAGCTGGGGATCTGACTCGTAATTGCCGCGCCAGAATGAGGTGATGGTGCGCGAGTGGTCCTCGCGGACGCCTCGCATCTGCGTGCAGAGGTGCATTGCCGACAGGTGCACCGCGACACCGTGAGGCTGTAGGACGCGAACCAGCTCGTCAGCGATCTGCACCCCAACCCTCTCCTGCACCGTGAACCGGCGGGCGAACACTCTGACCAGGCGCGTCAGTTTGGAGATGCCGATGATCTCCTCGTGCGCGATGTAGCCGATGTAGGCGTGCCCGTGGAACGGAAGGACGTGGTGCTCGCACAGGGAGAAGAACTCGATCGGCCCTTCGATGACCTGCGCGATGCTGCAGTCGGGGCCCCCGCGGCACTCTGTGGGAAACGCGGTGAGGAGCTTGGGGTCGCCCTCGTAGCCGATGGTCGCGTCGTAGAGGGCCCGCACAAAGCGGGTTGGCGTCTGGAGGGTTCCGGGAGTGTCGAGGTCCATCCCAAAGGCTTGGAACATCTCAGCGGCGTAGCCCTCGAACTTCTTCCACTTTTCAGGGCTGATGGTCCGTGGCTGAACCTGTTCCCAATGGGTTGTCTCCTCGGGATCGAAGGCGAGACTCGTCATGAGCTGACTCCTTGGTCTGGATCGATGGGATCAACTCACTCTACGGTTTCGGGCTACCCAAGCCCCGTCCAGGCCAAGAGTCGACCAGAAGTGGGGATCTCCTGATCGCCCCAACTGTCGCTTTCGAATGAGGGCCGATCAGTCAGCCTGGACGTCGATGGTGGGCGCATCGTGACGATTCCGCCGACGGTGACCTTTGGTCCTTCTCCGCGCGGACCGGACTAGCGCCGAATCTCTGTCGCGGCACTCTTAGTTGGTCCGGAGGTCGACTACGAGGCGGGTCGGGCTGGTCATTATCTGCGCGTAGTAGCACGCACTCGACGAGAGCCCCACTGCCCACTGGACAGTCCCCTCGAAGTCCCCTACCTTGCGCACCTCGAGGATGCCCGGATAGCTCGGCGTCTTGATGTCAGTCGGTCCCGTGTACGCCGTGTGGCTGTCAGCGCCGGTGATCTTGATCAACAGGCCGTAATTGCCGGCGAGCGTGACGGTCTTCCCCTGTCCATCCGTGACGAACTTCGTGTTTGCCTGCGGGGTGATTGTGATGGTGCCCGTCCTTACGTCCTTGAACTCGATCGTCAGCCGGTCGTATCCGGCGTGGGTGCCCGTGCGGACAGCATCGATGAGCGCCAATGGCGGCGCCGTCTCGTGGGTCAAAGTTGACGGACCGGTTACGCATACCAACGGAGTGGCCGTTGGGTTTGGAGTCGGTGAAGGAGATGGCGCTGCCGACGGTGAGGGGCCGGGGCCATGAGCGTTTGTCGGCGGGCGGTTAAGCGGGTTGCCGACCAGAAGGACGCCGACGAGGATGACAGCGATCACGGTGGCCGCCAGGGCGGCGATCCACACCGGGCCGCGCTGCTCGGGAGCGTGGACCAGGGCCGCGCGCACGCGCGCGGGAAGGGCTGGGTCCGGCGACCCGCTTATCGAGTCGAACGCGTCGCCCATCTCGCGGTGGAAATCTTCGCGGGTCACTTCAGAACACCTCCTCGAGGGTCAGGTCCGATCGCAGCTTGCGAGCTGTTCGGTAAATTCGGGACTTGGCTGCCGCAGGCGAGAGACCCAGAGTGCGGGCAACCTCGTCGAGCGGAAGGTCGAGATAGAAGTGAAGAACGAGCGGAAGCCTCTCGTCGGGGCGAAGCCTCAGGAGCGCCGTCTTCAGGTCGCTCGAAGTCTCATCGAAATGATCGCGCGAGCCTTGAAGCGGCAGTACCTCCGCGACCTTGACCACCGTCCACCAGCGCTGTCTGCGGACCATGCGGCACTCGTTGGCGACGATCGAAAGAAACCATGAGCGCAGCGAGCCGGCGTCACCGCGAAGCTGGCCGAACTTGCGCCAGGCCTTGATCGAAGCCTCCTGCACGGCATCCTCGGCAGCCGAACGGTCCGCGAGCATGACGGCAGCGAGCCGGTAGGCAGGATTGAGCAGCGGCTCGATAAGAGCCGCAAAAGCGTGGGCATCGCCCGCCGCGGCGCGAGCGATCATCTGAGGGCGCTGCTCAACCACAACACCAATCATGTCTCGACCATTGGATGCACTAACCAGCGGTTTGGTTGCACGGATGGCAACCGGACCCGAGGAGCTGGCTAGAGATCCAACCCCGGAACCCCGTGCATCCCAAGGCTGAACGAGATTTCGCCGCCATGGTGGACGTCGTGCTCAACCAGGTGCCAGATGATCCATTGGCGCGAGCGAGCCGGCCGGTTGCCGGCCTCATTGGGCGTGGGTCGGGCGAATTCCTGCACAAGCTCAGCCGGCGACCACCGCTCCATGCCCGATTTGATCACCGAAAAGCTCTCCTCGAGCCCCCTGACGATCTCGGCGGCAGGCCGGGTGGCGAGCGCCTCGTCCTCGTCCCAATCGGTCATCCGACCGAATTCCGCCGACCCCTCCCCCATCCACGACTGCATCCACCAGGCTCGGGCCGCGATGATGTGGCACGCCAGCGTCCGCACCGACCAGAGATGAGGGGCAGCAGCAAGATCCAGCTGGGCCGGGTCCAGCGGCGCGATCATCT
>DAITQH010000113.1:0-6986 GCA_036833175.1 Candidatus Dormiibacterota bacterium | reverse complement strand
CTGGAGTGGTGCGAATCACAGCTCCTGGACCTGGTGTCCGCATGGGAGGCCGCCGATTCCGGTCAACGGTCGCGTCTTGTCGCCGGAATCTTCGAACAGCTGGAGGCCGAGGCTTTGCCGGAAGGCACTATCCGCGTGGTGGCCGTTCCGCGCGAAGCTTGGAGACCGTTTTTTGAAAGCTTGGTACTGGAGCGGGAGACGGGCTTCGAACCCGCTACCTCGACCTTGGCAAGGTCGCGCTCTACCAAGTGAGCTACTCCCGCTCGGCCAGAGGACAGATCATACCCTGGCCCGTCTGACGGGCAGCTAGGCTCCCTTCACCGCCCGGCAGTGCACGAACCTCCTGCCCCACGTGTCGCGCAGGCGGTTGACCCTCATCGCCGACGCGTGCAGGGCGGCGCGGTCCAGGCGCCCGGAGAGGACCGCCGCGCGGACCGCCGCCATCGCATCCCCTTCGTAGGCGGGATCGCCGTTCCCGAGCAGCACCATGTCGTTTCCCGCGCCCAGGGCGAGCACCGTCGCTTCGGGCAGCGAGTAACGGGCGCCGATGCCGGCCATGCTGACGGAGTCGGAGATGATCACCCCACCGAAGCCAAGCTGCGTGCGCAGGCGGCCGACCACCGGCGCCGAGAACATCGCCGGCAAATCGCCCCCGCCAAGCCCGGGCACGTAGACGGCCGTCGTCATCACGGCGTCAGCGCCCGCGGCGATCCCAGCCGCGAACGCCGGCATCTGGACCTGCTCCCACTGAGCCTCCGATTCAGGGTCGGTCGGGATCGCAACGTGCGGGTCGCCGGCAGCCCCTCCAAGACCTGGGAAGTGCTTCAGCGTGGCACCCACCCCGCCGTCGTGCAGGCCCTGCACCGCTGCGCTCACCAGCGGCGCCACCCGGCCTGGGGTGGAGCCGAACGAGCGGTCGAGGATGACCTGGTCTCGCGGGTTGGTCCGGACGTCGGCCACGGGTGCGAGGTTCAGCCCGACGCCGAGCTGGTGGAGGCCCGCGGCGGAGGCACGTTCCACGGCCCGGACATGGTCTGCGCCGCCGGCTCCGGTCACCAGCTCGGAAGGTGGCGCGAAATCGGCCGGCACCCGCGTCACCTGCCCGCCCTCCTCGTCGAGCATGACGAGGATCGGATGGTCGAGGCACGCGGTCGAGGCGATCGTCTGCAGCGCGTCGCTGAGCGCCCGAAGACCTTGCGGACCGTTGAAGTTGGAGGCGAAGAGGAGGACGCCGCCGACCCGGCCGTCGTCCAGCAACGAGCGCAGGCTCGGGGAGATCTCCGTGCCCTGCCACGAAACGACGAGGACGGAACCGATGTCCTCCTGGAGGCTGCCGAAGTCAGGTCCAGCGTTCGAGGTGGGGACGGGCGCCACCGAGACATTGGGAGAGGAGGAGGACGGCGGAGCGCCTATTTCGGGTTGGGCGATGGGTCGGGCGCTGAGCATCACGCCGGCGATGACCGTACCAATTGCGGCGAACGCGATCAGGTCCTGGCGCTTGCCTCCCATCCCCGCGGTGAGTCTAAGCGGCACGACCCCACCTGACGGTGCCCTCCGGGCAGCGTCGACCTCCCCACAAGGTGGGAAGGCCAGGCTAGGCGGGGAGGCTAGAGCTTGCCTCGGCTTCGAAAATTTCTTCGATCCGGCGCTTGAACGTTCGCGCCATCGAGAAAGCGAGTGGGAGGCTGGGGTCGTACTTTCCAGTTTCGATCGCGTTCACGGTTTGCCGCGAGACGCCGAGCTTCTCTGCCAGCTGCGCCTGGGACCAGGCCAGCTCGGCCCGCAGCACTCTCAGTCGGTTCTTCACCGATACCGCCAGGTGAAGATCGCCGCGCCGAGCGCCCACAGCACGGCCATCAGGGGAAGAACGTAAATCCAGTTGAGGTGCGGCAGGCCAGCGCCTTCCAGGAAGCCGTAACCGAACGTCACGAGCGCGGTCGCGCCCAGTGAGAACCCGAAGGCCTGCATCTGGATCCGCTTCTGCATCTCGTCCAGGCGAGCCAGCGCTCGCAGGAAAAGCCAGACGACAAAGGCCGCCGGCGCCACCGGCAGCGCCACCACAAAGTACCGCCAGGACGCCTCTCGGTTGGCCTGCACGACCACGACCGAACCGACCAGGACCATCAGGTACGCGAGCATCGCGAGCCCGAACTCGATCTGCGTCCGGTAGAGGACCCACGTCGAGTAGATCGGCGCTTGTTGGATCGGGCTGGGCGGCGATGCGAATGCAACCGGGGCAGGCGCCTCGGTCCGCAGGAACGGCGAGGCCGGGTGCGTGGATTGCGGATCGATAGGGGCTTCGGCGGGGTTGGGTTGGCCTTGAGGTTGGTCGGTCATCGCGCCGCATAGTAAAGCTTGCTTAGCAGTATGTCAAGTACCCTTGTCTTGTGACTCATCCGGCTCGGGCGATGGATGCGCGGGTTTCGCAGGTTTGGCGGGTTTCCCGGGTTTCCCGGGCGTTTTGTGTGACGGTCCATCTCCCTGCTCATCCGAGTTGTTGCCCTGCTCGTGGACGCTGGAGGCCGCAGGCGCCGCGTCGAGCCTGTGTACGACAACGCCGCCGGCGATACCGGCGAAGATAACCGCGCTCGCGAGAACAATCGCTCCGACCATCCCAAGACGGTCGAAAGCGCCCCTCACCACACCATTACGAACTACCAACGCAGGTCCCTGAAGAAACGGTCCCTAAAGGATTGACGGCCGGGGGCTTGGACTCTAAAACTACGCGCGGCGCCAACCGGCGCCATCAGCCTCGCACCCATCGGGAGGAAGGTTTGCGTGCGTCGCACCCAGCGTCTCGGCCTGTCCGCGCTCGCCGTCCTGGTCCTTCTGCTGGCCACGGCCGGATCGTCCTCGGCCCACGTCGCGGGCGTCCACTACCTGCAGGTCAAGGGCGCGCACGCGGCTCATCACAAGGGTGGAGGCTCGCTTCTCGTCTCGCACGGCGGGACGATCGAGACATCCGCCAAGGTCTTCATCGACTACTGGGGACCCCAGTGGGGCGCCGGCTTCTCGAAGCGCTAGCGGCGTTTGCCTTTCGGTTCGGGTGGCTTGGTGGCCTGCGAGGACTTCGCGGGCTTGACCGGTTCGGCGATCTTCGCTTCCGGCGGCTTGGTCACCGGCTTTGCTACCTGCACCGTTGCTTCGACAGGCGGTGGTGGAGCTTCCACAGGCTTTGGCGGGGCCTCGACCTGCTTGCCCATCGACACCTTGCCGCTGAAGGTTGCGCCGTCCTGCACGACCAGGCGCGCCACGCGCACGTCGCCCACCAATGAGCCCGCGCGCCCGACCACAAGCCTGTCCTGCGCCGTCACGGGTCCGGTGACCCGACCACCATCGTCGATCTCGACGCTGCCGGTGACCTCGAGGCCACCCTCGACAGTTCCGGCCACGCGGACGTCACCCTCGACGTAGAGCTGTCCGACCAGCCGGTCCCGCGGACCCAGGACGATTGAGCTGTGGCTGCCGTCGGAGCCGTTTCCCGCCGGCGCCGACGGGCGGTTTCTAGCCGCCGGAGCCGTGCTGCTCAATGTCTCCCATTCGGACGTGGCCGTTGAGGCTGGCGCCGTCCTCAATTTGAAGTCTCCGCACGACGATGTCTCCGTTGAGCCGTGCGTTCTTGCCCAGCGTGAGCTTGTCCCGCACGTTGACAGCGCCTTCGACCTGGCCCTTCACATTCACGTTGGCCGCCTCGATCGAGATCCTCGCCGTCGCTCCCTGCGCGACGTCGAGATTTCCGGTGATCTTGAACTCGCCTTCGGCATGGCCATCGACGTGCACGCTGCCGTCGTAAACGAGCTTGCCCTCGAGGCTGTCGTTCGGCCCCATCGTGAACTTGCGCGACCCGTCGCGCTTCGCGTCGCCGTTCTCTTCGGCGGAAGCCACGTGCGTGCTTTCCGCCACTGCCTCCTGAACGTCCATCAGCTATATACCCCCGACTTGATAAGGCCCCAAGTGGGCCAGGAATCAGGCGCTAAAGGTTACCTTCCACCGGCTGCAATTCGGCGACGACGATGTCAGCTTTGCCAGGCAACCATTAGGAGCCGCTTTAAGCGAACTCGCCCAGCAAACCCTTGTCGCTCAGACCCGTCGCGCGCGATGCGATCGCGAGATACGGCTCGTGGCCGTAGCCCTCCTGCATCAGCCGCGGGTGGTCGCGGATGGCGATTCGCCACTCCTCTAGCTGGCTTCGATGGCAGTCGATGGCGCGCAGCTTCATCATCACCTCGTCGGGATCGAGGTCGAACGCGACGTCGACCTTGTCCTTTACGACGAGTGGCAGCTCCTGGTTTCCGCCGGCCAGCCGCAGGGCTTCTTTGTAGAAGTCCGCAACCTTCTGGTCGACCGCGAGGTGGTACAGCGCGGGCCGGTCGCCCTCCGCCATGGACGTCACAGCGATGTCTGTGCACGCGCCCATCGCGATGTGGTCGGGATGCCCGTACACGCCGTCCGGGCCCCAACCAACCACAGCTTTCGGGCGCAGCTTCGTGATCTGCTCCCAGATCCGCTGCACGATCTCCTGCCGGTCGCAAGCCTCGACGCCGCCGTCCGGGTAGTCCCAGAGCTCGACCCCCGTGATCGCAAGCGCGGCAGCGGCCTCCTCGAGCTCGGCCGCGCGGATGTGCCCCAGGTCTTCCTTCCTGGCGCCGAGCGGCTTTCCTTGCCAGCCTGCTTCTCCGCGCGTGGCGCAGATGAGGTTGACCGGGATCCCGGCGCGGGTGTGCCGCAGGATAAGGCCTCCGCAACCCATCGACTCATCGTCGGGGTGGGCCATCACGACGAGGAGGCCAGGACCGTTTTCCATCACGCCAAGATAGCCGGGCCAGGTTAAGGGGTGCTTCGGTCCTCCATCTCCCAGGCGTGGTCAAGGGCGTGCCAGGCGGTCCGGCGCGCGGCGTAGGACACCGGCCATTTTTCCTCGCGGTTCGGATTGTTGAAGCCCTCGAGAACGGCCTTGCGAAAAGCGCGCACCGCGGGTCGGTCCTTTCCGTCTGGCTGTTTCTGGCGCACCCCGATCCGCTTCGCGTACTCCATCTCCGCGCCCAGCACGTGGTCGAACATCGCGTCGCGATCCCGGCCGCCGCCGCGCGGACCTTTGCGCAGGGATGAGGGGGCCTTTGCGATCACCTTGTCGAGGTATTCCCAGCTCGCTTCCAGTAGGTCGCGCATCCGTGTCGCCTGCTTTGGGGTCAGCGGTTTGCTCTCGTCCTTGGCCGCGACGCCCGGTGCGCCGTAATCCGTGGTGGCGTTTCCCTTGATGCGCTCGACGACCTTGAAGCGGGGCTCGCCCTTGATGAATGGAGCCTTCGCCAGGTTTGCCACCGCGGCGTATCGGGGCGCATATGCAGCCAGTGCGGCCAGTGCGGCTTGCTCATCTTTACCGGAACGGCACCAGCCCGGCCAGTCGGCGGCACTCGCAAACGTGCGCTTGCCGCCGACCTCCAGGTAGACGCGAACGTCGGTCTTTGCCTCGTGGGACACGAGGCCTATTTTCTTCGGTTAGGTCTTCTCAGCGGACTCACGCGCCGCCGATTCGGTGGCTTCGTGGGCCGAGGTCTCGTTTGACGGGCCGCCGCCGGGGCCTCCCGGACCGCCCGGGTGGAAGGTGCCGTTGTTCTCGGCAGTCTCCTGGGCCGCGCTTTCGCCGGACTCGTGAGTTGTCGCCTCGTTCGACTTGGGGCTCGGGGTCGGGGACGCTGCGCTCGACGCGGCGAAGACGTTGAACGGCGACTGCGATCTGGCGAAGACTGTGGCGCTGACGATCCCCCCGAAGATCATCGATACGACCACAACCGAACCGAAGATAAGGCTGCGGGTCTTGTTCATACGCCCATGGTCGGTTCGCAAGCTCAAAAGGGCCTTGGAATCGGGTGTGAGTTTTTTGGCCGCTATTGTTTAAGTCCCTTGGCGGCAACAGCCACGTTGAAGGTGATCGAGCCGGCGACCGAGAAGGTTCTGGCTGAGGTTCCGGAAGCAGGCATAGAGGAAGCCGACCGGGCGGTGGCCCGCGCCAAGGCCGCCTACCCGGCCTGGAGGGCAATGGCTCCCAAGGATCGGGCGAACCTTATGCGGCGGCTGGCGGCCGCAGTCGAACGGGAGGCCGAGAAGCTGGCCGTGCTCGAGGCGCGCAACGTCGGCAAGCCGATCAGCGACGCTCGCGGCGAGGTCGGCATGGTGGTGGACGTCTTCAACTACTACGCGGGCGCCCCGGAGCGTCTTTTCGGCAAGACGATCCCGGTCGCCGGCGGCGTGGACATGACGTTTCGCGAGCCGCTCGGCGTGGTGGCGCTGATCGTGCCCTGGAACTTCCCGATCGCGATCGCGTCGTGGAAGTTGGGGCCCGCGCTGGCGGCCGGCAACACGATCGTGCTCAAGCCCGCCGGACTGACCCCGCTGACCGCGATCGAGCTCGAGCGCATAGCGCTGGAGGCCGGAATCCCGGAGGGCGTGCTCAACGTGGTCGTGGGCGCGGGGCGGATTGTCGGCGAGCGCCTCGTCCAGCACCCGGATGTCGCGAAGGTGGCGTTCACCGGCTCGACCGAGGTCGGGAAGCGCATCGGGCAGCTCGCCGCGGCGTCGATCAAGCGGGTCACGCTCGAGTTGGGTGGAAAGTCCGCGAACATCGTCTTCGCGGACGCGGACCTCGAGAAGGCGGCCTTGGCGGCGCCTCTGGCGGTCTTCGGCAATGCCGGGCAGGACTGCTGCGCGCGGTCGCGGATACTCGTCGAGCGGTCCGCCGTGGATCGGTTCCTGCACGCGCTCGAGTCGTCGGTCAAGGCGCTGAAGGTTGGCGATCCACTCGACGAGAAGACCGAGATGGGTCCGCTGATCTCGGCCGGCCATCGGGAGAAGGTCGCGTCCTACCTGGAGGACGGGAAGGTCGCCTTCCGCGGCTCGATGCCAAGCGGCCCGGGCTACTGGTTTCCCCCGACCGTGCTCTCGCCGGCGGCGAATACGGATCGCGCCGCGCGCGAGGAGATCTTCGG
>DAITQH010000112.1:0-7069 GCA_036833175.1 Candidatus Dormiibacterota bacterium | reverse complement strand
CTCCCCATCCGCCTCCCCGTCTCCCTCGCCCTCGGCCTCGCCCTCGGCCAGCCCCTCGGCCAGCCCGAGTTAGGATAGGAATCCGATGGCAGCCACCACTGTCCTCCCCCGCCCGAAGACATACGACGACTCGTTCTTCAGGCCCATCAGCCTCTGGCTGACGACGACCGATCACAAGCTGATCGGGATCATGTACATGGTCACCGGCGTCCTGAGCTTCGTGGTCGGCGGCATCTTCGCGCTGGTCATCCGGCTTCAGCTCTCGCAGCCCAAAGCCACAATCGTCGACGCGGAGACGTACAACCAGCTGATCTCAGCCCACGGCGTGACGATGATCTTCTTCTTCGTCACGATCTTCCTGACCGGGATCGCCAACTACATGGTCCCGATCATGATCGGCGCCCGGGACATGGCCTTTCCCCGCGTCAACCTGCTCGGGTTCTGGCTCATACCGGTCTCGATCATCCTTTACTACAGCGGCTTTTTCACAGGCGGCGCGCTCGACGCGGGCTGGACGGGTTACGCGCCGCTGACCGAGAAGGCTTACCAGTCGCACAGCCTCGGCGTGGACTTCTGGGCGCTGAGCATCATCGTCTGGGCGATCTCCGGGATCATGGCTTCGACCAACTTCCTGACCACGATCATCGCCCTGCGCGCTCCCGGCATGAAGCTGACCCGCCTGCCCCTGTTCGTGTGGGCACAGATCTCGACCTCGATCCTGCTCCTGGTGGTGGGCGCCCCGCTCGCCGCGGCCATGATCCTGCTCGAGTTCGACCGCCAGCTGGGGACGCAGTTCTTCACAACCCAGGGCCGGCCCGTCCTGTACCAGCACCTGTTCTGGTTCTTCGGCCACCCCGAGGTCTACATCATGATCCTGCCCGGTTTCGGCATGATCTCGGAGATCATCCCGGTCTTCGCGCGCAAGCCGATCTTCGGCTACATGTCGATGGTCATGGCCCTGTTCGGGATCGTCTTCCTCTCGATGACCGTGTGGGCGCACCACATGTTCACCGTCGGCATGAATACCTACGTCGAGGGCTTTTTCATGGTCATGACGATGCTGATCGCTGTGCCAACCGGCATCAAGTTCTTCAACTGGATCGCGACCGCATGGTGGGGTTCCATCGAGTTCACCGTGCCGATGAAGTTCGTCTTCGGGTTCCTCGCGACGTTCCTTATCGGCGGCATCACCGGCGTCTACCTCGCGTCAGTGCCGGTGGACACCCAGCTGCACCAGTCGTACTACGTGGTGGCCCACCTCCACTACGTGCTCTTCGGTGGAAGCGTGTTCACGATCTTCGCGGGCATCTACTACTGGTTCCCGAAGATCACCGGCCGCTTGCTGAACCGCACGCTCGGTGAATGGAACTTCTGGACGCTGTTCGTCGGGTTCAACGGAACCTTCCTCATCATGCACACGCTCGGGCTCGAAGGCATGCCGCGCCGCATCGCGACGTACACCAACGCTTCGTGGGCGACCACAAACTTGATCATCACGGTGTCGTCGTTCCTGATCGCCTTCTCGGTCCTGCTGTTCTTGATCAACATCGTCCGGAGCTGGCAGAGCGGGGAGATTGCGGGGAGCGACCCGTGGGGAGGCAACACCCTGGAGTGGGCAACGACATCACCGCCGCCGCCTTACAACTTCGAGCGGGTGCCGCCGGTCCGCAGCTTCATGCCGCTGCGCGACCTGAAGGATTCGGGGGAGTTAGTGGAACCGGAGCCAGCACTCTTACCGGCCTGATCACCTCCCCGCAGGCGCGGAGCCAGAACTAGTGGTGCGTTTCTTTAGCTTGAGACTCGAGCGAGGCTTCCTCAGCAGCCCGGTTGACCTTGTCCTTGCGCAGGACCCACCAGCCGAGGCCCACCACGCCAAGGCCGGCGACGAGGAACGTGAGGCTCATCCCCAGCCAGGCCGGCACCCATTCGCCAGCAAGAAAGACCACGCCTGCAATTATCGGCAAAGCGCGGCCCGAAGATTTCGAATGGTCGATCTGAACGGGGTATTACAGGGCTGATGGGCTTCGACCTGGTGGACCTTGTTGTCCTCGCCGCGACCTTGATCGGGCTCGCGAACGGCTACCGCCGCGGGTTCTGGCTCTCGGCCGCGCAATACGCGGGTCTTGTGATCGGCGTGCTGCTCGGGGCCACCGCGGCGACTCCCGTGCTCAACTACCTCGGGATCCACAACTCGGTGGCGCGGCCCCTTGGCGCCGTGCTGGTGCTCGTCATCGGCGGCAGCCTCGGCTCCAGCATCGGGTTCGCAGCGGGCGAACCGATCCGACGCCGCATCCTGCGCACGGGCGTGCACACGACGACGGACTCGATCGGGGGCGCGACCCTCTCCGCGATCGCAGTGCTGGCGATGTGCTGGTTTCTCGGCCTGAGCTTCTCGCGCGGCCCGAGCGCCGAGATCGCTCAGCAGATCCAGCGCTCGGCGATCGTGCGCACGCTGGACCAAGCCGCCCCGAGGCCGCCCGCCTTTCTCGCGAGCGTCGAAGGCATCCTCTCCGGTGTCTCGTTCCCTCCGGTATTCGCAGGCCTCGAGCCATCGCTGCCGGCGCCGCTGCCCATCCCAAGCGCGGTCGACACCGCCGGGATCGCTCACGCCGCCGCGACCGTCGCCAAGGTGTCGAGTCTCGGGTGTGGCGGCCTCGTCACCGGCAGTGGCTTTCCGGTTGCCCCTGGCTACTTCGTCACCAACGCGCATGTCGTTTCGGGGACGAGCGGGCACACGATCCTCACGCCCGACGGCGCCCAGATGCAGGCGACCGTCATCTTTTTCGATCCGGAGCGAGACGTGGCCGTCCTCCACGTGCCCGAGTACAGAGGACCGGTGCTGACTTTTGGGACCGCCGAGCGCGGAACCACGGGCGCGACGATCGGCTACCCCGGCGGCGGCCGGGAGGTGACAGAGCCGGCCATCGTGGACGGCGAGGTGACGGCGCAAGGGCGTGACATCTACAACGCCAACCTGGTCACGCGGCAGATCCTCGTGATGCAGGCGAAGGTACGCCCGGGAAACTCAGGCGGCCCGCTGGTCGACCTCGACGGTCATGTGGTCGGCCTGGTATTCGCAACCTCGGCCGGAGACCCAAACCAGGCATACGCACTGACCGTCGGCGAGATATCGGGCGATATACAGAACGCAGAAGCACACCCAACGCCAACAGACACAAGCGGCTACGCCTGCGCAGCATGAAAGCCACGCCGTGGAAGAAGTGGAACCAGAACCAGTGGCTTAAGGCGAGCCGCAGCGCGTAGGACCCCTCCCCCCGTTCAGGGGGGAGGGTCAGGGAGCAATCAGTAAGTCCCATCGTCATTGCCGCTTGCGCACAGGGGCGGGGAAGAAGTAAGCCCTGACTCCTGATTCGCTTAAGCCTGTGCCTCCGGTTTCGCTTCCTCGATCAGCATCACGGGGATGCCATCGACGATCGGATAAAGCACCTTGCAGTTCGGGCACCGGAGCTGGTCCGGCTCCTTGAACTCCACCTTTGTGTGGCACTTCGGGCACGCCAGGATTTCGAGCAGTTCTTGAGAGATCACCCGCGCATGGTAGTACGGTTCGGGCCATGATTCTGCGGCGCCTCTACCTGTACCTGGTGAGCGCCGCCGGCCTCGGCCTCCTGGCCGCGGGACTGGCCCTCCTCGGCATCACAGTCCTGCTCTTCCTCTTCAACGATCCGTCGGCGCAGGACAGCCGGACGCAGCTGGCGGGATTCACTGCGATGACCCTCGTCGCGCTGCCCGTGTGGGGTGTGCATTTCTGGTTCGCGCGCCGCTTCGCCATGCGCGATCCATACGAGCGCGCCTCCGCGCTGAGGCGCCTCTACTTCTACTGGGCGTGCCTCGCGAGCGCCATCGGCGCGCTGATCGCGCTGGCGATCACGGTGGGCGACCTCCTACGCCCCCTGATCGACACCTGCACCACCGTCACTAACACCCTGCCAGGTCAGAAAGGCGGAGCAGCGATCACCACCAGCTCGTGTCCATCGAGCAGCTGGCTCGCGACCTCGCAGGCGGGCTGGGTCGCGCTCGTCTTCCTGGCCATCTGGGCTTTCCATTTCCGGATTGCAGCTCGCGATCGCGCCGCCGTGGGCGAGGAGGGTGCGTCCGCGACCCTGCGGCGCTGGTACATGTACGTCGCGCTGCTCGTCGGGCTGCTCGTGATGCTGGCGGGCGCAAGCAGCCTCATCGAGATCGCCTGGCTGAAAGCGAGGAACAGCTCGCTCTCCGACGGCCGGTTCATGGGAGACTCCGCCGGCCTTCTGCTCGCAGGCCTGGTGGTGTGGGGCTTCCACGCGCGCACGATCGCGCAGAGCCACGCGGCGGACGACCGCCACTCCACGCTTCGCGCGCTCGAGGGATTCATCGTGGTCGCGGTCAGCATCGTGGCCGCCCTCGTCGGCGCAAGCCAGATCCTCTATTTCGGCCTGGCCAAGGCATTGGGGGTCCAACACCCAGGCGGCGTCGGCGACGACATCATCGCCGCACTTGCCGCGCCTGCCTCGGCTGTCGTCGTGTACGGGATCGCGTGGTTCTTGACGCGGCGGCGCATCGCTCAGGACGCGAGCTTGCAGGAGGCCGAGCGCCAGGCCGGCATTCGCCGGCTCTACACGAACCTGGTCACGCTGGTCTCGCTCGGGGCATGGGCGATCGGCGCCGGCGGCCTGCTGTGGAACCTCGCCGAGCAGGCTGAAGCACCGATCATCGGCGTCACCCCAAGCGACTGGAAAGACCCGGTGAGCCTCTGGACCACCCTGCTGGTCGTCGGTTTGGCGGTATGGCTCGCGCACTGGCGGCAGGCGCCGTGGGCGGCTGATCGCCAGGCCCTGCCGCGACGCCTTTACGTCTGGGGCGCGCTGCTGGCCAGCGTGCTGGTGATCCTGGGGGGCGGGGTGGGGATGCTCGCTGCTCTGCTGCGCCAGCTGTTCAGCGCGCATCCCACGCTCGCGGACAACGCCAACCTGGATTTCGGCCACTACCTCGCGGTGATCATCGTGGCGGCAGGTGTCGGCTTCTACCACTGGCGAGTGCTCCGTGCGGACGCCGCTGCGCGGACGCCGAAGGTCGCGGCCGAGCCGGTCGCCGTCGCCGCCACGGTCGCAGCGGCTTTGCCGGTGGTCATGCCCGCGGTAGAGGTGGAGGTCGCTGATCCGCACACCCGTCGCTACGTCCTGTCGGTGACGGACGCCACCGAGGACGACGTGCACCAGGCCCTCGCGAACCTGCCACCCCAGGCCGCCTACAAGCTCACTCACGCCGACGCGGGCGCGCTGCCAGTTGACGGCCGCTGACCCGCAAGGCCTTCTCGACCTCGTCGACTGGCGCCGCAGGGTCGGTGACCTGTACAGGACAGGCGGCCCCGACTCGCTGACGCATTTCCGCGAGGGACGCGACCGGTTGTTCAAGTCGCATCCGCAGTCGCCCATCGAACCGGACGAGCGCAGCACGTTCTCTGGCCTTAAATATTTTCCCGGCGATCTGGCCTACCGGGTCGGCGCGCGGTTCGAGGCCGGCGAGGGGTCGGAACTGCTCATCGACACAGGCGGCGAGGACGGCGCGGTGCGCTACCGGCGAGCCGGCCACCTCGTGTTCAAGCTGCATGGTGAACCGTGCCGGCTCACCGTCCTCAGCCTGGTGCAGTACGCCGGTGGCGTCTTCGTGCCGTTTCGCGACGCGACCTCGGGTCGGGAGACGTACGGCGGCGGACGCTACCTCTTCGACACGGCAAAGGACACCGACGGGCTGGTGCTCGAGATCACTCCCGGCTCGAGCGACGTGACGATCGATTTCAACTACGCCTACAACGCGTCGTGCGCATACAGCCCCCTCTGGGCGTGCCCGCTCGCCCCACCGGAGAACTACATGACCGTCCCCGTGCGGGCGGGGGAGATGAACTACAAGAGCTAGACCCTGGCGTGGGTCTTGTTCACCAGCTTGATCAGCTCGCCCACGCGCGCGATCGACTCGTCTGTCGAGTAGACGTTGTTGTTGAACGTGAAGCCCGTGAACCCGGCGTCGATGTACTTGCCGATCAGCTCCTCGGCCTGCGGCACCGTCGCGACCTTCGCCATGGCGCGCCGCTCGGGAGTCAGGGTGTCGAGGATGGCTGTGCCGTCCTTTTCGTTATCCACGAGGACGAGCGCGGCGCCGAGCGTCAGCTGCACCTCGGCGGGATCTCGTTTGACCGCCTCGCAGTGCTCGTGGAAGATCTGCTTCTTGCGCTGGAGCTCCGCGATGTCGCCGCCGAACCAGTGGCCGATGTCGCCGTGCTGCGCGAGAAGCCGCAGCGTGCGCCGCTCGCCGGACCCGCCGATGAGGATCTTCGGACCACCCGGCTGGATCGGGCGCGGGACGTCCAGCGCGCGATCGATCTTGTAGTACTTGCCTTCGAACGAGGGCCGGTCTTGCGTGAACATCAGCTTTGCGATCGTCAGCGCTTCGTCCAGGCGATCCATGCGCTGGCCGATGGGCGGGAACTCCACCCCGTAGCCCTTGTGCTCGTCCTCGTTCCAGGCGGCGCCGATGCCCAGGATGGCGCGGCCCTTGGAAATGACGTCGAGCGTCGTTACCTGCTTGACGAGAATCGCCGGGTTGCGATACGTCACCCCGGTGACGAGCGTGCCCAGCTTGACTCGCGTCGTGCTCGCCGCGAGCGCTCCCAACGTGGTGTACGCCTCCATCATCGGTTCGGTCTCGGGACCGATCCCACGAATCTGATAGAGGTGGTCCATGACCGTCACGAGGTCGAACCCCGCGTTCTCAGCCGCCTTCGCCTGATGAACAACGCGTTCGAAGAGGCGGTCGGTGGGGACACCGGGAAACGTGAAATTGGGCATGTGGAAACCGAAAAGTGCATTCATATGAATAGGAACGTTACGAGCATCCTTGAACACTCCGTAACCGGCCTCCCGAGTCGGGCGTTGACCGTCGCATGAAGTGGTCAACGTCGGCTGGAGTTGGCGTAGCCCTCGCCGTCCTCCTCTATGGCACCGTCCTCGTGTTCCAGGCCTTCGACCGCAACTCCAACTCGGCGAGCGACACCATCCGCCCGTTCGTCATCACG
>DAITQH010000111.1:0-7084 GCA_036833175.1 Candidatus Dormiibacterota bacterium | reverse complement strand
CGGCGGCCGAGCCAGTTGACCGCCGCCACCACCGAGGTCGAGGCGGTCGCCTGCTCGATGGGTACGATCTCGTCCGCCACCAGCACGTCCAGCGTCACGGTCTCGCCGAGTGCGCCGGCGAGGCTCTCGCAGACCGGTCGGGCCAGTGAGCGGAGGTCGGATTCGCCAGTCACCACGCTGGCCAGCTGCGGCAGGCGGCGCCCCAGGCGGTACTTGGCGCTGCGCGGGTCGCGCTCGACCATGGCGTGGCGCTCCAGCGTGCCCAGGAGGCGGAGGGCGGTGGAGCGATGCACGTGAAGCTCGCGTGCGATCTCGGCCCCGGTGCGCCAGCCACCCTGCGCGAGCACGTCGAGAATCGCGATCGCCCGCTCCACGGAACGGACACCCGGATCGCGTGGCGTCTCGTTGCTCACAGCGCAACATTACGCTTGCGAGGGCCCCGGAAGGGCGATAAACTGTTGGACTCTGAGCATCTGTTGAGCATTGCGCAACAGGAAGGAGCAGCATGAGCCGAGAAGAAGAGATCCGGGCCGAACTGTTCGAACACACGCTCAACGGACACGCGCCCGAGGTTAAAGCCCTCACGGAAGAGGGTTTGAAGCTTGGCATGGACCCCATGGACATCTTGTTCAAGGCGCTCATCCCCTCGCTCGAGGAAGTTGGCCGCCGGTTTGAGAAGGGCGACTTCTTCGTCCCCGAGATGCTGATCGCCGCGCGGGCCATGCAAGGCGCGCTGGTGATCCTGCGGCCGCTGATCGCAGAGACCGGCGCCCAGCCGGTCGGCCGCTACGTCATCGGCACCGTCAAGGGCGACATCCACGACATCGGCAAGAACCTGTGCGTGATCATGCTCGAGGGAGCCGGGTTCGAGGTCTTTGACCTGGGCGTGAACACGCCGCCTGAGAAGTTCGTCGCGGCGGTGGAAGAGCACAAGCCGGACGTCGTCGGCTTCTCCGCTTTCCTGACGACCACGATGCCTATGTTCAAGGTCAACATCGATGCCCTAACCAAGGCGGGGCTGCGGGACAAGGTGCACATCGCCGTGGGCGGAGCGCCCGTGACGCAGGAGTACGCCAAGCACGTGGGTGCTGACAGCTACGCGCCTGACGCCTCGATGGCCACCCGGATGGCCAAGCAGCTCGTCGGCGATCGAAGCCAGACGTCGCAGGGGGCGCAGGCGCTCGAACAGGCCGTCAAGCTGATCGACGAGACGCTGAAGAAAGGCTAACTGGAGTGGCCCGCCCTCGACGTTCCTTGCATCTTCGCGGCCTAGGCGGCCGGGCGCCGTCTCACCCCACGGAATCTGGCGATTCCGCGGGGCCCCGAGAGGGCGCTGAAGGCTGCGTCAAGGGGCCCGGCGCCGCGTCGTCACGCATCAACGGATGCGCTCCTCCTAGCGCCACCCTTTCCTTGCCTCCGGCCGCCGATGCCGCGAATATGCGGCGGAAGTCGAAGTCGGGCCACTCCTAGTGGAAACTCGGCTCAGCTCGCGGGGTCGCGAGGTGGTGGTCTCCGGCGACCGTCCCTTCGTGATCATCGGTGAGCGCATCAACCCGACCGGGCGCAAGGTCCTCGCCGCCGAGATGAAGGAAGGCAAGATGGACCGCGTCCGCGCCGACGCCATCGCCCAGGCCGCGGCCGGCGCGCACATGCTGGACGTCAACGCCGGTATCCCCGCGCTGGACGAGGCTGCTCTCCTGGTGGCCGCCATCAAAGCGGTGAGCGAGGTCAGCGACCTGCCCATCTGCATCGACTCCTCGATCATCGAAGCCCTCGAGGCGGGGTTGTCGGCCTATCAAGGCAAGGCGCTCGTCAACTCCGTCACCGCTGAAGAAGAGCGGATGGAGCGCATCTTCCCGCTGGTCAAGAAGCATGGCGCTGCGGTGATCGGCATGGCCAACGACGAGACGGGCATCTCGATGGTTCCCGAGGAGCGCCTGGCCCTGGCCCGGCGGATCATCGAGCGAGCCGCCGATTACGGCATCCCGCAAGAAGACGTGATCATCGACCCCATCGCGATGACGGTCGCCGCGGACCCCACGTGTGGCGTGATCACGCTTGAGACGATGCGCCTGATCCGCGACACGCTCGGCAACAACATGATCTGTGGGGCTTCCAACGTCTCGTTCGGGCTGCCCGACCGGGCGACCGTGAACGCTGCGTTCCTTCCGCTGGCGATGCACGCCGGCCTCACCTGCGCGATTACGAACCCGATGGTACCGGAGGTCCGGCGGGCGGTCCTGGCCGGCGACCTGCTGCTTGGCCACGACGAGTACGCGATGCGATGGATCGCGAGCTATCGGGCCGAGGTGGCGGCGGCAGCGAACGCCGGGCGCGCGCAGGGCGCACCAGAAAGTTAGTCGGAATGATCCAGCGCAAGCTCGAGGTCCGCTACCTGCCCTTCGACCGGACCACGCGCGTACCGCCCGGCACCACGTTGTTCAGCGCCGCGCATTGGATCGGGCTGCCCATCGACTCGACCTGCGGCGGGCGCGGCACCTGCGGCAAGTGCAAGGTGCGCGTGATCGAAGGACGGACGGATGCCGAAACAGCCGACCACCGATTGCTGCGACCGGCCGAGATCGAGGAGGGTTGGCGGCTCTCCTGCCAGGCGCGCATCTACGAGGACATGGTTTGCGAGGTACCGCAGCTGCTGCGCGTGCCGAAGGCCGCGACCATGGGGCTCGGCCGGCTGGTCATCCTCGACCCCAACGTGCGCAAAGTATTCCTCCAGCTGGCCGAGCCGTCGCTAGAGGACCAGCGCAGCGACGTGGTTCGCGTGCGTGAGGCGCTGACCGAGGAGGGCCACGACATGGTGGCCGGCGTCGCAGTCCTGCGCACGCTCCCTCACGTGCTCCGCGAAGCCGGGTTTGCAGTCACGGCCGTACTCGCGGGCGAGCACCTCGTCGCGGTCGAGGCAGGGGACACCACAGGCGAGTGCTTCGGCGTCGCGTTCGACGTCGGAACCACCACGGTGGTGGGCACCCTGATGAACCTGCGCACCGGGATGGCGGCTTCGGTCCTCTCGACCCTCAACGGACAGGCGCCGTTTGGCGCAGATGTCATCTCGCGTATCAGCCACGGAATGAACGGCCCTGACTCGGTGCTCGAGCTGCAAACGGCAGTGGTCTCGACCATGAACGGGATCCTCGCGTCGCTCTATCAGGAGACGGGCGTGTCGCCCGAGCGGACGTACGAGGCCGTCGTAGTCGGCAACGCCACGATGCTGCACTTGTTGTTCGGCATCGACCCGAGCCCGCTTGCGGTGATGCCCTTCACGCCGGCATTCATGGAGCCGATGAGCGTCGTGGCGAGCGAGATCGGCCTGCACATCCACCCGCGCGGCTACATCCAGACGCTGCCCGCGCTTGGCGCGTACGTCGGCGCCGACATAGTGGCGGGGGTGCTGGCGACCGGCATCGTGCGCGAGGACAAGCTGCGCGTCTTCGTCGACGTGGGTACGAACGGCGAGATCGTGCTGGGCAACGGCCAGCGCGCGCTGTCGACAGCTGCCCCGGCCGGCCCGGCCTTCGAGGGGAGCCAGATCCGCTGCGGCATGAGAGCCACGGACGGGGCGATCGAAGGCGTTCAGCTCGGCGACACCGTCGAGCTGCAGATCATCGGAGGCGACATTCCGGCCGAGGGCCTCTGCGGGTCGGGCCTGGTGGACGCCGTCGCCCAGCTTCTCCTCGTAGGCCTGCTCGACCACTCTGGCCGGATGAAAACGGCGGAAGACGTGCCCGGTCATCCCTTGCGCGACCGGCTCATCGATGTGGACGGTGTGCGGGCGTTCTTGCTCGCGGACGGCGTCTACCTCACGCAGAAAGACGTCCGCGAGCTGCAGTTCGCGAAGGGCTCGATCGCCACGGGGATCAAGGTGCTGATGGACATCCTTGGGATCGAGACCAAGGACCTGGACGAGGTGCTGTTGGGCGGCTCGTTCGGCTCTTATCTGAATCCCGAGAGCGCGAAGGTTATCGGGCTGGTGCCGCCAGTCGACGTGGACAGGATCATCGCGGTGGGCAACTCGGCGGGCGAGGGCGCGAAGATCGCCTTGCTGTCGTATCGCGAACGGCAGGTCGCCTTCGAGCTGCCTGCACGCATCGAGTACGTCGAGCTGTCGGGACGCACGGACTTCAACGATGCATTCGTGTCCGTGCTGGGCTTCCCGCATTTGGAGCTGGTTGGATGAACAGGACCGCGCTTGTCATGTGCGGGGCCCTTGGGCGCGAGGTCAAGGAGATCGTCGACCGCCGCGGCTGGGACGTCGACGTCTACGGCGTGTCCGCTCTCCTGCATCTGTATCCGTCGCGCATCGTCGACGAGCTGCGCGTGAAGCTGCACGACCTGCGACCGCGTTACGAAAAGTTGGTCGTCGTTTACGGCGACTGTGGGACAACTGGAAAGCTGGAGCCCCTGCTCGAGGAGGTCGGCGCATCGCGCCTGCGCGGCCCGCATTGCTACGAGATGTTCGCGGGCGAGGAACGGTTCCGCGTTGTGTCGGACGAGAAGCCTGGCACGTTCTTTCTCACCGATTGGCTGGTGCGTAACTTCGACCGCGCCGTGGTCCGCGGCCTCGGGCTCGACCGCGACCCCGAGCTGAAGACGATGGTGTTTGGCAACTACGAGGCGCTGATGTATCTGAGGCAGGTGCCGAATCCCCGACTCGCCGAGAAGGCGGAGAAGATCTCGGAATACCTGGGTCTTCCTCTGGAGATTGTTGACGTCGGCTTGGGGGAACTGGAGGACCGACTTGCTGAGCTAATCGAGGCTCCAGCCCCCCACCGGCGCTTCGCGCCACCTCCCCAGCGAGTGGGGAGGTAAATATCCCGTGGCGCAGTACCAGGTCCTTTACTGGAAGCACATTCCTTCGCAGGTAATCGCTTGGGAAGGTAAGGTCAGGGCCAAGCGGATGCTGCCCGACTACTTCCAGGCGGCTATTGATGCTTATGCGATGAAGGACGGGTCGACCGAGATGGACGCTTATCTCGAGGGCTGGCGGAGGGGACCGATCGAGCAGCGCCCGGGCGCGCCCGATGAGGTGCTGAATGCGTTGGTCGAGGAGCTGACCGCGGCCAACCCTCGCTCGAAGCTCATGAACCCTGAGGCCTGAGCGAAAGAGCCAAGCCGCTCGCCTTCCGCGCCAGCTTCCGGGCAAGCGCAAGCCGGGCATCGTCCACCGCATCGCCGAGGTTGACCTCGATCAGCGTCAGCCCGGACTCCGCGGCCGCGGCCGCCAGGATCGCCGCAACCACGGCGTCCGCGCGCAGGTTTGGGTTGCCGTGCTGCGCAAGCTGGACGGCAAGCTCGGCGACGTCGGCTGCGGCCCGCGTCATCCGCAAGGGCACGTCGATCGTGCGCGCATGCGCGACCGCGACTGCCTCCCTCGATTCGGCACGCTCCTGCTCTTTGGCCACACGCACAACCGCAACGAGCGCGAGGTATGCCTGCGCGTCCTCTTCTATGAGCTCGAAGCTCGCAAGCCGCAACGCGCGTACCTGCTCGAGCGCGCGCGCCGCGCCGTCCCAGTGCTTCGTGGAGAGATTCGCCGACTTCTCGACGAGCGCCGCCGCAGCGGCAACCACCGCGCCGCAGGCTGAGCCGCTGGCGGGAGCGGGATCTTTCGACGCGATCTTTTCCAGCAGGTAGGCGAGGCGGGCCAGGCTGCTGTCGGAAGGCCGGGCGCGCGCAGGGCGCTCAGAATCAGTCAGCGCCGATTTCCACCTTGCGCTTGGCGATGAACTCTTTCAGCTCCTCGTCGACACCCGAATCGATGCCTGGATCGGGGTACTCCGCGAGCACTTGCTTCCACTTCTCCGCGGCCACGACGTCCGCGGTGCGCGCGCCGAAACGGTTCCAGCGATCGAAGTTCTCGGTCGACGAGATCCACGGTCGGTAGAAGCCGGTGCGGTAATTGCGCAGCGTGTGCTCGGCTCCGAGAAAATGCCCGCCCGGACCGACCTCACGCAAGGCGTCCATCGCCATGTTCTCCTCATCGACCGGCATTCCGCGCGTGAGGATCCACTCGAACATCCGCAGCGCCTCGACGTCGATGATGAATTTCTCGTAGGACGCGAGCAGCGCGCTCTCCAGCCAGCCGGCCGCGTGCAGCACGAAATTGACGCGACCGAGGATGGTCGGCCACATGCACATCATCGATTCGTACGCGGCCTGCGCGTCCGGCGCCTTGGACGAGGTCATCGCGCCGCCGCCGCGGAAGGGCAGCTTGTAGTGGCGCGCCATCTGCGCGCTGGCGAGGATTCCCATCGCGGACTCCGGGGTGCCGAATGCCGGGCTGCCCGACTGCATGTCTGTGTTGGTGAGAAAGGATCCGTAGACGCTCGGCGTGCCAGGCCGGATGAGCTGCACCAGCGCGATGCCGGCCAGAGCCTCGGCTGTCTGCTGGGCGACCGAAGCGGCCAGGGCCATCGGTGACATGGCGCCGGCCATCAGGAACGGCGTCACGATCACGGGCTGGCCCGCGTCCGAGTACTCGAGGAGCGCGCCCAGCATGCGGTCGTCGTAGCGCAGCGGGCTGTTGACGTTGATCAGGCTGATGATGGCGGGAGTCTTCTCGATCTTGTCCCGGCCGCCGAAGAGGATCGCCGCCATCGCGATCGTGTCGCGCGCATTTTCGGATGAGATGACGCTTCCCATGAACGGCTTGTCGGTCCAGCGCATGTGGGAGTAGACCATGTCCAGATGGCGCGTCCCGAGTGGCAGGTCCTCTGGCTCGACCGTGGTGCCACCCGCGCAGTGGATCTGCTCGATGGCCTGGGCCATTTTGTCGAAGTTGTTGAAGTCTTCGATCGTTGCGCCGCGGCGGCCTCGCTCGAGGTCGGTGATAAAGGGCGGACCGTAGACCGGTGCGGTGACGACGTTGTCCCCGCCCAGCACGACTGAGCGCGCAGGGTTGCGGGCCTGGAGCGGGAAGGTCTCCGGCGCCTTGCCAACCTGCTCCAGGATGAAGGCCCGGTCGAACCGGACCCTGTTCTCCTCGATCCGCATGCCCGCTTTCTGGAAGATGTCGCGGGCCCTCTCGTGCAGGAAGTCGACACCGATCTCCTCCAGGATGGTCATCGCC
>DAITQH010000110.1:0-7108 GCA_036833175.1 Candidatus Dormiibacterota bacterium | reverse complement strand
GCAATCAGTAAGTCCCATCCTGCACGCGCTGGCGCGCAGCGAAAACCGCCGAGGTTTTCGCTCATTTCTCTACCGGTAATTGGTGAACTGAAGGGGAACGGGAATGTCCTCGGCTTCGCGCAGCGCCTTGATCACAAGCTGAAGCGTGTCCTTGTCTTTGCCGACCACCCGAAGCTGGTCGCCCTGGATCCGCACCTGGACCTTGGGCGACACGGACTGGATCCGCTTGCGGAGGTCGCGCGCGATGTCGTCGGTGATGCCCGCGTTCAGCTGAATCTCGATCTGGCCACGACCCTTGCCGACCGTCTTCGGATCGCCAGACTTGAAAAGCTTGGGTGACAGCTGCCGCCTGGCGCCCTTCTCGCGCAGAACCTGGAGGGCCGCCTTCGCCCTCTCCTCGCTGGCCGAGTCGATCAGGATCTTGTTCTCCTGGAGGTCGTACACCGTGGCCGTGTCTTTGAAGTCATAGCGCGTGCCGACCTCGCGGCGGGCCTGGTCGAGCGCGTTGGTGAGCTCGGCGGCGTCGAACTCCGAGACGACGTCGAAAGAGGACTCAGCCACTGTTGGTGTGAAAGATCGCGTTGAGGCCGATCCACACCGCGGCGACTGCGAGGGCCAGGCCCAGGATCGAGGTGATCGCCAGCAGGGCTCCGATGCCTGCTGTTCCCTCGTCCAGCGTCTCGACGGGCGGCTTGTCGTACGGATCCGGCCCGTAGTCGAGGTCGTACACTCCCGCCTCTCGCGCCCGCGCGACCAGCTCGTCGAGCACCGGCTTTCCAACTGGTGGCAGCGTCTGGTCGCTCAGGGCGACGACGGCCTCTTTGAGGTTGTCTCTGGTCCTGCCGAGCTGGGCCACGACCAGGTCGAGCGTCTGCGTCGCGGCAGGTGTCGGATGCTCTCGACGGAGGTCGGCGATGATGCCGTACAGGGTCACAATCCGGATTCATAACAGATGCCGGGCGCTCGGTGCAGCGTATTACCGGTCGCGGCCTACACTTATTTCGATGAGCGTGGAGACGAAATCGAAATCCGCGGCCAAGAAACGCGCGCCTCACCCGAACACCTGGGTCTTCTACGAAGGGGATTTCGCCCGCTACAACGACGTCAGGCTTGGCGTCATGACACACGCTCTTCACTACGGCACCGGTGTCTTCGAAGGCTTGCGCGCCTACTGGAACCCAAAGCAGGAACAGCTCTTTCTCCTGGAAGCCGCCCAACACTACGAGCGCATGCGCCGCTCCGCGAACGTCATGCGCATGACTCTTCCTCACTCGACTGAGGAGCTGGTCAACTTCACGTTGGAGCTGCTGCGACGCAACCAGTTCAAGTCCGACGTCTACATCCGCCCTCTCCTATATGCGTCGAGCGAAGAGATCGGGGTGCGCCTGCACAACCTGGAGCACAGCTTTTTCATCTATGCCATTCCCTTCGGCAACTACGTCGAGGTCGAGTCCGGAATCCGATGCATGGTGAGCTCGTGGCGGCGGGTACCGGACCAGTCGCTGCCGGCGCGCGCGAAGATCACTGGCTCGTACGCGCAGTCGGCGCTCGCCAAGTCGGAGGCTGTCGAGTCGGGTTTTGACGAGGCGATCGTGCTCACCGTCGATGGGCACGTTTCCGAGGGCTCCGCCGAGAACCTGTTCATGTTCAAGGACGGGACGTTCTTCACCCCGCCGGTCACCGACGACATCCTCGAAGGCGTCACGCGGACGCTGATCCTCAAGCTGATCAAGGAAGAGCTGGGCATGCCGGTCGTCGAACGGAGCATCGACCGGACCGAGCTCTACACGTGCGAGGAGCTCTTGCTCTGCGGCACGGGGGCGCAGATCTCGCCGGTCGTCGAGGTGGACCGCCGCACGGTGGGAAACGGAAAGGTCGGCGAGTTCACGCAGGAGCTTCAGAGCATCTACTTCGGCGCCGTGCGGGGCGATTCGAAGAAGTTCAAGGACTGGACGATCCCCGTCTATTAGGGTCGCGTAAGCTCGCGACGCCGATGAAGGTCGTCGTCGCCCCCAACGCTTTCAAGGGAACTCTCACCGCCTCCCAGGCCGCCGCCGCGATCGCGCGAGGCGTCCGCGAGGTGTTTCCCCAAGCCGAGGTGCTGGAAGTGCCAGTGGCGGATGGCGGCGACGGAACCGTCGAAGCGCTGGTCAGCGCCCACCACGGCAAATTCTCGTCAGTCGAGGTCGAAGGGCCTTTTGGTGACCCGGTTCAGGCCGTCTTCGGAACGATCCAGGCGGGCCAGACCGGGGTGGTGGAGCTCGCATCCGCCAGCGGGCTGGCGCTGATCCCCGCCGATCGCTGCGACCCGCGCATGGCGTCGACCTACGGGTTTGGACAGCTTCTGCAGGCCGCGCGCCGGGCCGGAGTCGGGCAGGTCATCGCCGGCATCGGTGGCTCCGCCACGAACGACGGCGGCGCCGGAATGGTCCAGGCGCTCGGCTACCGGCTGCTCGACGCGGCCGGTCATGACCTGCCGAGGGGAGGGGCGGCGCTGGCGCGGCTCTACCGGATCGACCCCGCGAGTTTCGATCCCGGCTGGCTCGCGGTGAAGGTGATGGTGGCCTGCGACGTGATCAATCCGCTAACCGGTCCACAGGGCGCGAGCGCGGTCTACGGGCCGCAGAAGGGGGCCGACGAGGCGGCGGTGCGCGAACTGGACGCCGGGCTCGCGCACTTCGCCACGGTGATCGAGCGCGACCTGGGAAAGCGTGTGGCCGACGTGCCTGGTGCAGGCGCCGCGGGCGGGGCTGGTGCGGGGCTGATGGCCTTTCTCGATGCCAGGCTGGTCCCCGGCGCCCCGCTCATCGTGACCGCCAGCGGATTCGACGAAAAGATCCGCGGCGCGGACCTCGTCATCACCGGGGAAGGGCGGGTCGATTCCCAGACGGCTTACGGAAAGGCGCCTGGCGAGGTGGCAAAACGTGCGCAAGCGGCTAGAATCCCGGTTCTCCTCATAGCCGGGAGCAAAGCGCCCGGCTATGAGGCGTTGAGCGATCTCGGCGTCACCGCGGTGGTGACGCTGGACGAGGAAGGTGACAATCTGCAGCAGCTCATGGGAGATGCCGGCGAAATGCTGAGGCGCGCCGCTGTTCGGGCCTGCATGGAGCGCGCTTGGGAATAGACGAGAAAGAGCCGCCGCCGACGAAAGAGGGCATCGAGCCCACCGACGTCGAGCTGGTCAAGGCGTATCGCGCCGGCGACATCCACGCGTTCGAGGAGCTGCACCGACGCTACGTCGCGTCCATCTACAGGCTCGTCCGCCGCAAGCTGGGTGACGCGCTCCTCGCCGAGGACATCGCGCAGGAGACGTTCATGAAAGCGCTGCGCATGATGGATCGCGTCGACGATTCGTTCAACTTCGGCGGGTGGGTGCACACGGTCGCGCGGAACCTGTGCTTCGACGAGCTGCGTCGACGCCAGCGCGACCTGCGTGCCGACGATGGTGTCGAGGCTGACGAGGGGGAGCTGCTCGCCAACCTTCCGTCGACGAGCAAGAGCTTCGATCCCGTGCTGGTCCAGGAGTCGAACGAGATGCGCCGCCAGGTGTGGACTGTGTCCCAGCGCCTGCCGGAGAAGTACCGGCTCGTGCTGACCCTCCGCGAGCTGCAGGACCTCAGCTACCGGCAGATCGCCCATACGCTCAAGATGTCCGAGAGCGCGGTCGAGACGCTGCTCTACCGAGCGCGCCTGCGCTTCAAAGAGGAGTACATCGTCGCTGAAGGCGAGGGAGAGCTGAGCCACGTCGAAGCCGTCCCGCTCCTGGCGCCGTACCTGGCCGGCAAGCTTCGCCGGAACCAGGCTGAAGCTGTTCGCAAGCACATTGCCGTCTGTATGAAGTGCGCCCGGCGAATCGGGCGGCGCCGCGCGCGCAGGAGTGTGGAGACATGATGGTTAGTACAGTAGGTGTGACATGGCCAAGGTAGTCGTCCGCTTCTTCGACGATGAGACCCTGGAAGGGGTAGCTCGCGATCTCGATTTCGACGAGCCTGACTTCCTGGTCGAAGTCGACGACGCGGGCGGCCTGGAGAACAACGAGACCGCCTGGATCCCGCTCACGGCGGTGAAGTGGGTCGAGCTTCCGCGCGACCAGGAGCTCGCTTCCGAGACACCGACCCGAAAGGTCGCCATCCGGTTCCTCGACGGCGAGGTGCTGCGGGGTCACCTGGACGGGTCGCTCGAGCGCCACCGCTATGGCGTGGTCCTGCACCTGCACGCCGAGCAGTCCGACAGCCCCATCCGTAAGCTCGGGATCCCGTTCTCGGCCGTGAAGGCGCTGTTCTTCATCCGCGAGTTCGATGCGCGCGGCGAGGAGGCCGGGACCGCGTCCGACGCCTACCTGGCGCGGCGGACCATGGCCCCGCTCCTGGACGTGCTCGAGGAGATGGACATGCTGACCCGCCTGCACCGCGACGGGCTACTGACCGATGGCGAGTACGCCTCGAAGCGGACTTTGGTCCTGGAGCGGCTCTAAGGCTCACTAGGGTCTCAAAGCCCCGGCGTAGAAAAGCGCGGGCGAGGACAGTTGTCGCCCGCAAGCGCGAGGAGGATGGGACCTACTGATTGCTCTCCCCCGCGGGACCCCCTCCTCTCCTCGGCGACGCCTGGAGGCGCTTGGAAGGCGGGCGCCTGGGTGACTGCCGGAGTAAATCCGGCCTAAGGCTCCACTTAGCACTTACCCAGTAAGAAAGAAGCCCCGGCGTAGAATTCCGTTCGTGGCCGAACGCAACGGATCGCGTAATGGAAACGGCGCCGTGAAAGGCTCCTTCAAGGTCAAGGCCGGCCTGGCCCAGATGCTGAAGGGCGGAGTGATCATGGACGTCGTCACGCCCGAGCACGCCCGTATCGCCCAGGAAGCCGGCGCTTGCGCCGTCATGGCCCTGGAGCGCGTGCCCGCCGACATCCGGAAACAAGGCGGCGTGGCCCGTATGTCCGACCCGGACCTGATCCGCTCGATCATGGAGGTGGTGACCATCCCGGTCATGGCCAAATGCCGCATCGGGCACTTCGTCGAGGCGCAGATACTGCAGGCGCTCGGCATCGACTACATCGACGAGTCAGAGGTCTTGACGCCAGCGGACGAAGAGAACCACATCGACAAGCACCCGTTCAAGGTGCCATTCGTCTGCGGCTGCCGCGACCTGGGTGAGGCGACTCGCCGGATCGCAGAAGGCGCGGCCATGATCCGGACCAAGGGCGAAGCCGGCACAGGCAACGTGGTCGAGGCGGTCCGCCACGCGCGCGCCGTCAACGCCGGCATTCGCAAGCTGCAGGGCTTGAACCACGCCGAGCTCGTTCACGAAGCGAAGCTGATCGGCGCCCCCGTCGACGTCCTCCAGGAGTGCCAGCGGCTCGGCCGGCTGCCGGTAGTCAACTTCGCTGCGGGCGGCATCGCCACGCCGGCGGACGCGGCGCTGATGATGCAGCTCGGAGTGGACGGAGTCTTCGTCGGGTCGGGCATCTTCAAGTCCGAGGACCCCTTGAAGCGTGCCAAGGCGATCGTCGCGGCCACCACGTACTTCGACCAGCCGGAGAAGCTGGCCGAGGTGTCCGCGGGACTGGGGAAGGCGATGGACGGTCTCGAGATCCCCGCCATCCCCAAGGAAGAGCTGCTCGCTGCCCGAGGCTGGTAGGTCCGCTCCCCGGAGGAGCAAGAAAGCCCCTCTCATCGGGGTCCTCGCGATGCAGGGTGCTTTCGCCGAGCATGTTCGTGCTCTCGAGCAGTCCGGCGCGCACACCCGGCTGGTGCGCACGCGTGAAGACCTCGAAGGGCTCGACGGCATCGTCCTGCCCGGTGGGGAGAGCACTACGATGACGATGCTCATGGAGCGCACCGGGCTGCTGGAGCCCCTCCGCGAAGCAATCGCTCATGGCCTCGCGACATTCGCCACCTGCGCTGGGATGATCGTGCTTGCGCGAGACGTCGTGGATGGGATGGCCGAGCAGAAGGGCCTCGGCCTGCTGGACATCGCCGTCCGGCGCAACGGGTACGGCCGCCAGGTCGACAGCTTTGAAGCCGACCTGGACGTTATGGGTTTGGGTGGAAAGTCATTTCCGGGCGTCTTCATCCGGTCGCCATTGGTCGAGTCGACAGGCTCGACTGAGGTGATCGCCCGGCACGACGGCCACGCAGTCGCCGTGCGGCAGGGCCGCATGCTCGCGCTCTGCTTTCACCCGGAGCTGACCAGCGACCTCCGGCTGCATCGCGAGTTCGTGAGGCTGGCGTCAAGTTGAAGATTCGAGCAGCCGGCCTGCTGGACCTGGCGCGCATAGAGGAGATGCATCGCTCGGCGGACATCCGCTTGAGCGAGGCCGCGCCCCCCGCGGCGAGGCTTTGGTCGCTGCTCAGCTCCACGCTGTCCGCGCTGCTGCCCCTCTCACAGGAGACGCTGATGTACGTCGCCGAGGACAACGGCAAGGTGGTGGGCTTTATCCAGGCCTCAGGTCAACCGCTCGGGCTCGACTTGCGACGCGCGACGATGCTCCAGGTTCTCAACCTCCAGGTTGCGGATGGGTCAGATGCCGACGAGGTGGCGCCGGCGCTGGTAGAGCACCTATCGAACCAGGCGCTCGAGCGGGGCGCGCTCCGGCTGTTCGTGCGCCTGCCCGAGCGCGATCCGCTGCTCCCCGCCTTTCGCCTGCGCGGCTTTCGCCAGTACGCGACCGAGGTCGTGGTTTACGCCGACAAACCCGCGATGCGCTCGGAGGAGTTTCCCGACGGCCTGCGGCCCGTCAAGCGCGGCGACAATCGAATGCTCTACCAGCTGTACCGCAAGGTGACGCCCCAGGGCGTCTCCCAGATCGAAGCGCCGACGTACCGGGAATGGAGGGCAATGCATGGCGGCGAGTGGACCGGCCGGCTCGCCGCCCGCGGGTCGGACAAGCAGGAATTTGTCGTCGACCGGGTCGAGGTGGTCGGGTGGGTGAAGGCCGAGCGCGGTTCCGGGGCGAGGCCGGACACGTTGAACTTCATGGCGCTGCCCGAAGGCCCTCTGCCCGGCGAGCTGGCCGACTTCGGCCTCTCACTGCTGGGTGATTCTGAGGCGCCAGCCTGGTCCAGCCTGCGCCACTATGATTCCCACATGATCGACGCCCTCCGCGGGCGTGG
>DAITQH010000109.1:0-7117 GCA_036833175.1 Candidatus Dormiibacterota bacterium | reverse complement strand
GGACGCCTCACAGCGCCCCGCAAACGGTTTTGAAGACCGCGGGGGGCACCAGCCCCCGTACATCCCCAGCGCGCCGGTAGATTACCGCGGGCGTGCGAAGTCTTGGCGCAGGCGCTCGACATCGGCTCCCGCTGCGCACCCACGGATGTGGTCATTCACCACGCCCATCGCCTGCATGAACGAGTACACCGTCGTCGGGCCGACGAATCCCCAACCCCGCCGTCGCAGGTCTTTGCTCATCTCCGTCGCCTCATCGGACGCGCGAATCTGCATGAGCTCGGCGTGGTCCAGCAGGCGCCGGCGAGCCTTGGGTTCGTAGCGCCACACGTAGCTCGCGAAGCTCCCGAACTCCTCGACCAGCTCCGCGTGGCGCCGCGCGTTGTTGATCGTGGCTTAGATTTTCGCGCGGTTGCGAACGATGCCGGCGTCGCCCATCAAGCGCGCCACGTCGCGCGCGGTGAAACGCGCCACCACCGCCGGCTTGAAATCGCGAAACGCCTTCCGGAAGTTGCCCCGCTTGCGCAGGATGGTCAGCCAGCTAAGTCCCGACATGAATCCTTCGAGAACGAGCTTCTCAAAGAGGCGCTTGTCATCGGCCGATGGCCGGCCCCATTCCCGGTCGTGGTATCGCCGATAAATTTCGTCGGAACCCGACCACCAGCACCGCGCGACGCCGTCGTCGCCAACCGTGATGCCGGGCCGAGCAGGAATCGGCCGCCAGCTCCGGAGTTAGACCGCCGGGCTGATCAGCGCTTCGAGCTTGGCCTTCAGGTCGCCCTTCATGTTCGGGCGGTAGCCGACCGTCCGCTCCGCGGGCTTTCCGTCCTTGAAGATGATCACAGTCGGGATGGACATGATCCCGAGCGACATCGGCGTCGCCGGGTTCTCGTCGATGTCCATCTTCATGATCTTGACCTTGTCACCGAGCTCGCCGTGAATCTGCTCGACGATCGGCGCGATCATGCGGCACGGCCCGCACCAGGTCGCCCAGAAGTCGACGAGCACCGGAACGTCCGACTTGAGGACCAAACTCTCGAACTCGCCGTCGGTCACCGCTTGAACATTTGACATCTAGGAAGTTTTCTCCGTCTTGGTATCTGGTTTTGACTCTGACTTGGCGTCCGGCTTCGACTCTGACTTCGCCTCGGGCTTGCTGTCGGAGCTCCCTTCGGTGCTCGACTTAGAGCCGTTGCTCGAGCCCGTTGAGCCATTGCCCGCGCCCTTGTAGTCCGTGGTATAGAACCCGCTGCCCTTGAAGCTGATTCCAACTGGGTACAGCATCTTGGAGAGCTTGCCCTGGCATTTCGGGCAAGCGGTGAGCGGGTCGTCGGAGATCCTCTGGACGATCTCGAACTGGTGGCTGCAATTGCCACACCGGTAACCGTAAGTTGGCATCTTGTTTTCTGGGTTCCTAACTATAAGTGGGAGTCTTGGTCGAACTTGAAAAACACCATTCCGGAAGGGGGTTTCGGGTGGAAATAGGTGCTCTTCTGAGGAAGAGTCTTCCCTTCTTGGGCCAGCTTCAAAACCATCCGGAGGTCGGGGGCGTCGAGGAAGAAGGCGGCCGAGCCCACCCCCTCGTCCACCCAGCGGACCGCTTCCGCCGGGTCGCGGGTGTACAGGAGAAACTCCTCCGGGTTCCGCTTGCCCAGGATGTTGTCGATCACCTGGCTGTGTAACTCCACGAGAGCAAGGTTCCCTTCCAAAGGCAGCACCTGGAACCGGTGGTCCCGGTACGCGCCGGCCGCCACCCGGCCGCGCAGGGCGGCCAAGGTCTCCTCGAGCGAGGCTTTTTCCTCGCCGCCGGTGACGGCGACGCCGGCCTTGAGCACCCGGTGGGTCGGCAGTACCTCGAGGCCCGGGTCGTCCAGGTCGGTCAGGAGCGCCAGGGTAAAACGCGAGTCGGCGTCCGGGTCGCCTCCCTCCTCCTCGGCATAGGCGAGGGACGTCTCGTAGCGGTGGTGGCCGTCCGCGATCAAGACAGGCAGCGGTTCGAACGCGGCGTGGACTGCCGCGTGCAGCGCCGGATCTGAGATCACCCAGAGCCGGTTCTCGGTCTCCTCTGGACCTTTGAAAACGACGGCCGGCTTGCGCCCAGTGACCACCTCGACGATCTGCGGCAGGGCCCTACCGCGCCCCTCATACAGGAACCACAGTGGTTCGAGGTTCGCTTTCGTCGCCCGGAGCAGGGCCAGGCGGTCTTCCTTCGGCCCGCGGTGCGTCCTTTCGTGTGGAAGCACGACGCGGTCCTCATAGGGCTGGAGCCGCAACCGGGCGAGCAGGTCTCGCCGCCGCCGGCCGCCGAATCGAACCTCGTGGATGTACATCGACGGGGTCTCCGCGGCCAGGATGCCTCCCGCCAGCCATTCCTGAAACCTGCGTGCGGCGCCGTCGTAGTCGCGGCCCGGCCGGGTCAGGCGCACCACGTTGTAGGGCGAAAGCGCCTCGTACCGCGCGAGCTCGGCCTCCGGGATCACGTCGTACGGAGGCGCGACGAGCCGGCTTAGCTCGCCCGCCCGCGCGAGGTGGTAGCGGATGCCGGGCAGGGCGCGAACGTCAGCGATCGGATTCCCCTGGCCCCAAAAGCTCGACGTACCGCAGATCCGCCATCCCGTCGACCTCGCGCAGCTTGGCCAGCACCGCAGGTGCCACGCGGTCATCCACGGCCAGGATCATCATCGCGTTGCCACGCGGCGAGTCTCGACCGACCTGCATGCTCGCGATGTTCACGTCGTGCTCGCCCAGGATGGTGCCGAAGCGGCCGACCACGCCCGGCCGGTCCTCGTGCCGGCTCACCAGGAAGCGACCCTCGGGTACGAGGTCGACGCGAAACGAGTCGATGCGAACCGCCCGCAGCTCACCGTTCAAGACGGTGCCGGCGAGCTCGTGGCCGGACATCCGGACGGTGACCAGGCTCGCGTAGCTGCCGTGCCCCGGGCTGCGCCGCTCGACGACCTTCACTCCGCGGCCGGTGGCGATCAGGCGCGCGTTGACCGGGTTGATGCGGTCCTCGGTGAAGGGCTGAAGGACACCCTTGATCGCCGATGCGATAAGGAGGTTGACGTCATGCTCGGCCAGCTCGCCCTCGAAATCGAGCTCGATCGAGCTGACGCGGCCGCCGAAGAGCTGTGCGTGAAGAGCGGACAGGCGCTCGGTCAGGTCGGCGAACGGCCTGAGGTAGACGAGCTCTTCAGGCGGCAGCGCCGGAGCGTTGACCGCGAACCGCGGCAGGTCGCCCGCCAGGACCGCAGCAACTTCCTCGGCAACGTCAAAGGCCACCGAGACCTGAGCTTCAACCGTCGACGCGCCGATGTGCGGCGTGGCGACGAAGTTCGGCAGCGTGAGCAGTGGATTGTCGACGGGTGGTTCGTTCACGAAAACGTCCGCGGCCGCCGCGGCCAGGCGTCCTGACTTCAGCGCCTCGAAGAGTGCTGTCTCGTCCACGATGCCTCCCCTCGCGGCGTTGATTAGGCGAGCGCCGGCTTTCATCAGCGCCAGCTCGGGCGCGCCGATCAGGTTGCGATTCGCGTCGACCAGCGGGACATGCACGGTCACGAAGTCCGCCCGCTCGAGGAGGTCGTTCAGGCTCACGAGCTCGACGTTGAACAGCTCGGCGCGCTCGGTCGAGACGACAGGGTCATAGGCGATGACCTCCATCTCCAGCCCGTGCGCGCGCTTGGCGACCTCCGAGCCGACGTTGCCGAGCCCGACCACGCCCAGCGTCTTGCCGCGGATCTCGGTGCCGGTGAACTTCGATCGGGTCCATTCGCCGCGCTTGACCGATGCGTCGGCCTGCGGTATCCAGCGGGCCAGAGAAACGAGCAGCGCGATCGTGTGCTCGGCGGCCGCGACGATGTTGCCCCGCGGAGCGTTGACGACGAGGATTCCTTTGCGCGTCGCCGCGGAAACGTCGATGTTGTCGACGCCGACGCCGGCGCGTCCGACCACTCGCAACTTTCGCCCCGCTTCGAGCACCTGGGCCGTGACGCGGGTCTCGCTCCGGACGACCAGGGCGTCGAACTCTGGTATGCGCTTGATCAGCTCCGCCTCGCCCAGCTTGCTGACGACCGTCACCTCTCCCGCCCGCCGCAACCTTTCCAGGCCATCCTCGGCCAGCGGGTCGGCGACCAGGATCCGAGGCACTAATGGCCCGTGCCCGAGATCCGAGGAGGCTCGGGCCCGGGCCACTATCAACGAGTCGCGGCGGCGACGCCCTGCAGTGATGAGCTGGCCGCTGCGACGCCGCGCCCGTCAGCCGGCGCGATGTCCAGCTCTTCCAGCGCCTGCTCGATCGCCCAGATCACCTGGATCACGTCGCCCTCGGCGACAGCGCCGAGATGGCCGATACGAATCATCTTGCCGGTCATCTTGGCCTGTCCGCCGGCGATGACCACGCCGTACTTGGTGTCCAGCAGCTTGCGCAGCGCCGCCACGTCAAGCCCCGGAGGTGGAAGCGCGGACGTGACGGTGTTCGACCGGAAGCCTTCGCGCGCGTAAAGCTGAAAGCCCAGCGCTTCGAGGCCGGCCTGCGTAGCGCGCGCCAGCCGCGCGTGTCGCTCGTAAACGTTGTCGAGACCCTCTTCCTCGAGCATGCGAAGGCCTTCCTGCAGGGCGAACGCCACGCCGACCGCGGGCGTGAACGGGGTCATGCCCTTCTCCGCCCAGGTCTTGGCTTCCTTCCAATCGAAGTAGAACCGGGGCGAGCGGGCCTTGGCCTGCTGTGCCCACGCGCGATCGCTAACGCTGACGAGGGCAAATCCCGGCGGCGCCATCCATCCTTTCTGGGAGCCGCTGACCGCGACGTCGATGCCCCACGCGTCGGTCTCGATGTCGATCGAGCTGATCGAGCTCACGCCGTCCACCACCACGATCTTCCCGGCGTCGCGGGCCACGCGTGCGAGCTGCTGCAGCGGGTTGGTGAGGCCGGTTGAGGTTTCGTTGTGGGTCAGCAGCACGACCTTGGATTTCGGGTGCTGCTCGAGCACGCGCGCGAGGTCGTCGGGGTCCACCGGCTGGCCCCACTCGAATTCGAGACGCGCGACGTCAGCGCCGTAAGCGGCCGCCAGGGCCGCGAATCGCTCACCGAAGTTTCCGCACAGCGCCACGACCACCTCATCCCCGGGCGAGACAAGGTTGGCGACGGCCGACTCCAGGCCCCCCGTCCCTGACGAAGTGAGCAGGAGAAGGTCGTTCGAGGTCTTGAATACACGCTTGGCTCCCGCCGTGATCTCCGAGAGAATCGCCGCGAACTCGGGGCCGCGGTGGTCGATCATCGGCCGGTTCATGCTGCGTACGACCCGCTCAGGGAGCGGCGTCGGGCCGGGAATTCGAAGCTGGGTCTGGAAGGTCATGGGGCGCGCTCCGATAAAGGGTTGCGGCGGCAACATGATTCTAAGGGGCGATCAATTTGACCGCCCCTTAGCCTGATTAGTGCTGCTCGGTCGTGTACGGAAGAAGCGCGATTGCGCGGGCGCGCTCGAGGGCGGTCGTGAGCGGGCGCTGGTGCCGGGCGCACGTGCCGGTCACTCGCCGCGGAAGGATCTTCCCGCGGTCGCTGACGAATCGCCGCAGGCGGGAGATCTCCTTGTAGTCGATGTAGTGGACCTTCTCCACGCAGAAGCCGCAGACCTTTCGGTGCTGGCGCTTCGGCCCTCTGCCTCCGCCTCCGCTGCCGCCGGACTCTCGTTGTGGTCGGTTGGATGCCATCTCGGACTCCTAAAAGGGGATCTCGTCCGGGTCGACGTCACGAGGAGCGTCGTCCGGAGCGGGGATGTCGTCCTGGGGTGCGCCGCCGCCGCTGCGAGCCGGAGCGCCGGCGGCGGCGCCGGCGCCTCCGCCGCTGCCCGCTCCGCGGGGCTCGAGAAACTGGACGTCGTTGGCGATGATCTCGGTCACGCGCCTCTTCTGTCCGTCCTGGCCCTCCCAGGAGCGTGTCTGTATGCGTCCTTCGACGAAGACCAGGGCGCCTTTGCGCGTGTACTGCGCGACGGTCTCTGCGAGGTTTCGCTTGCCGATCGGGTACGCAACGATGTTGTGGTAGTCGGTGAACTCCTTGCGCTCACCGTCGGGACCGGACGACCACCGGTTGGTCGCGATGCTGAAGTTGGTCACCGCCGTACCGCTGGGCGTGTAGCGCATCTCCGGGTCTTTCGTGAGCCGTCCGATGAGCAGGGCTTTGTTCAGGTTTGACATTTAAGACTCCTCCCGATTCGCACGAGCCGCCGGTTCCACAACAGGCTCCGACTCCACCGCGATGGGTTCCAGCACGACCTCCGCCGGCGGTGGCGCGACGGGGGGCACTACTACAACCTTCTCGGGCTTGCGCACGATGAGGTGCCGAAGCACCTCTTCGGTGATCTTCAAGCCCGCTTCGAGCTCGGGCACGCGGCTCGGATCGAACTGGAAATCCTGCAGGACGTAGGAGCCTTCCTTCTGGTGCTTGACCTCGTAGGCCAGCTTGCGCTTGCCCCAGAGGTTGGTCCGTTCGAGCGTACCCCCAGATCGTTCGATCAGGGTGTTGACCCGTTTGACCGCGTCCTGGACCTTCTCATCATCCAGGTCTGCGCGGACGATGTACAGAACTTCGTAATCCCTCAATGGGGACCTCCTTCCTATGGGTTCAGGCCCCGGTCGATCGGTGGCAGAGTGCCCCCGGCCGAAGCCAGAAAGGGTAGGTCGGTATTCTACCGTAGGTAATGGCGACTAAAACGAAGGCTGCCGTGCGCTCGGGCTACGGCAAAGGCGGGCGCAGGCCGCCGGTCAAAGTCAAGAAGCGAGGGGAGGTCCCTCTCCTTCCAATCGTGGTGGGGGCGATCCTCTTGGTATTCGCCATCGGCGTGATCATCTACTACGCGGCGAACAACAAGCCCACCAGCCCCCAGACTGCGGGCGGGATCCCGTGCGACCAGCTGGAGCACGCCCAGGTGCATTACCACGCGGGCCTGCAGATCGTCTACCAGGGCAACCAGACCCATCTGCCCGCCAACCTCGGCATCGTGACGGACTCCTCGGGAAACGTGAGCTGCTTCTACTGGCTGCACGTGCACGCTGCGAACCCGGACGCGATTCACATCGAGTCGCCCGCCAGCCAGACCTTCACGCTCGGCCAGTTCTTCGC
>DAITQH010000108.1:0-7119 GCA_036833175.1 Candidatus Dormiibacterota bacterium | reverse complement strand
GGGCGCGCGGGCCGGGTTATCGCTGGGCGGCTTAGAACTTCCAGGAGAACATGAGCGGCTGGCTCTCCACGTCTCCATCCGCTTTGCGGTACGTCGCGGCGGCCGCTGCATTCTCGTCGTCGACGAGGACCCACATCCCGTAGCAACTTTGCTCGCGCGCAAGGTCGGCGAGCGCTCGCACGAGCGCGGTGCCGAATCCACGGTTTCGGTGGTCCTTGTCCACGCCGAGCTCGTAAAGGAACATTTCGGTTCCCTTGTCGGGGTGCGTGATCTCGACGCCGGAGACGAAGCCGGCCGGCTCGCCCCCCGAGTACGCGATCAGAAGGTGATGCGTGGGGTCGGCCAGGAAGCGCTTGAGCGCGTCCGGCTGCAGCGCATCATCGAAGAGGTGCGCCGCCTGGGTCACGCGCTCGGCATCGTCCGGTCCCATCCTCACGATCTCGACGTCCGGGCGCGGGTTTCGCTCAGGCGGCCAGGTTGATTCCAATCGCCCGCAGCCGCTTGTTCAGCGAATCAAACGCGAACTGGAGGATCTCGCTCTCGGTGTGCCCGAACTCGGTGATGTAGCGCGGGTCTGGCGGGTCCAGCGTGCCCGTCACGAGCGGTAGGCAGTCGATGAGCGTCTTCTGGATCAGCGGCGCGAAGCGCTGCGGGTTTTCCCGGACCGCCTCCTGCAGCACCTTGATCCCGAAGCTCACGTGCCGCGACTCGTCGCGCGCCACCGCAGTGAACCCGCGATAGAACCCGCGGTCCGTGCTCCCCAGCTCGCGCATCGACTCGAGCTCGAATCGCTGCCCCGTGAGGGCGATCGTCGCCTCGACGATGATGTGATAGATCGTCACTCCTTCGATGAAGGCGTCGAAGTCCTTCGGGTTGCTTGCCAGGCGCTGAGCCGTCGATGGCAGGCGGTCGTAGAAGAGCTCGTTGTAACCCTCGTTGGTGTCCGGCCGGATCTCGGCCAGCAGCTGCCCCAGGTCTTTGGCATCAGTACCGACCACCTCCTGCCACCAGCGCTGGAAGAACACGGTGTGCCGCGCCTCGTCGACCATCTGGGTGGAGAGGAAGATCTCGATCTCCGGCGTGGGCGCGGCCCACACGAAAGGCGCCAGCGTCGCCGTGACGCGCTCCTCTCCATTGAAGAAGAGGCGGTGCGACCACAGGGTCGACTTTCGCTCGAGGTCGGTCGCCTTCAGCCAGTCCTCGCGGTCGAGCGTGAAGTCGAGGTCGCCGACCGCCCACTGCTGGGACTCCCAGCGCCGGTAGAGGTCCATGTAGCTGGGCATATTCTCGATCCCGCGATCGATGAACGACAGCACGTCGTCGATCCGGATGTCGCCCAGCTCCTTGAGGCTGGCCCGGCCGATCTGGTCAAGGTCTACTGCCATCGACGCGCTCAGTGTAGAAGGGCCGTAATTCCCAGGCGGTCGCCGGTGGACGGCGCACACGGGCGCGGTCCTCGGTTCCGAGCTCCACGGAATCGCCGGCCGGTCCTTGTGCTTAGGCGGGGCGCACCCGGGGTAGAATCTGAGTCGCAACCAAGTTCGCCTTCGTGGGGGTGTCTGGCTTCGACGGGGCAGTTGAGCTTCGGGATTGCGAGCCGAGGGCGCGCGCGTTACAGCGCAGGCGTTTTTACAAATGCCAACAAGAACAACGCTTTCGCCCTCGCTGCGTAAGCAGTAGAGACGTAAGCCCCGGGACTTAGATCCCGGGTGTCGTCCCGGTCAATCCGGCGGATTGGGGTACGGCATCACATAGACCGGATTGCCGCTCCAGGGGAGTCGCGGCCCTGGGGCGGGACATGCACCGCGGCTGGCTGAAGTGGATCCCGTCAGGAGGAGCCGCCAGGCGAGAACCAAATTCCTGGACACGCTCGTAGAGATCTCGGGGGATTCTGCTTCGGACGCGAGTTCAATTCTCGCCACCTCCACCAAGCCGAACTTGGTGCGATCAGTGAATGGCGCCTTCGATCGACCCCTGGTGCTGCTTCATGTGTCCGATCAACACCTTCTCGACGCGCTCGGCGGCGGACATCGGGCCGGCGGGCGTGCTCCGCTGGATATCGAGCTGATCGTCCGGTATGGCGCGCACTGCGTTGGCGATTCGGCCTCGGCTCGCGCGCATGAGCCGCAACACCTCATCCTTCGTCACGTTGCCGTGGGACTTTGCGTGCTCGGAGTTGATCGCGCGCATGTTGACCGGCGCCAAAGGCCCGCCTACGAGCATGGTCTTGATCCGCTCCGTGATCCAGTCGCCATTGGTTGCAACGTGGTGGGCGATGATGCCCACCGGCCGGCCCTCGTCTTCGTTGTCAATGCGCTGCGGAAAGTTCTTACCGATGAGATGCCACTGCTCATCGTCAAGCGACTCCACGAGACGTACAAAGTCATCGTGAGCGGCCTCGTAGTGCTCCGCCAGGACGGCCGATCGGGTGTTGGTCATGCTAGACGGCTCATGGCCACCGACTATAAGACACGGAATGGACGCGCCGCCTAGAGCGGTATCACTCTGGAATGAGCACAACCTTTCAAGAATTCAACCGCAACCTGATCAACGACCTTCGGACAAACGGAAAGGCCACCTCCGGCCCATTCGAAGGCCGCGAGGTGCTGATCCTCACGACCAAGGGTGCGAAATCAGGCGACGTCCGCGAGAACCCGCTCGTGTACACCCGCGACGGAGACCACTACGTGATCGTCGCCTCCAAGGGCGGCGCACCCACGCACCCGTCCTGGTACCACAACCTCGTGAAGCACCCCGAGGTTACAGTCGAGGTGGGGAAGGAGACGTTCAAGGCCCGCGCGCATATCGCGGAAGGCGACGAGTACGAGCGTCTGTACACACAGCACGCCGACATCAACCCGGGTTTCCATGACTACCGCAAAAAGACCACACGCAAGATCCCGGTGATCGTGCTGGAGCACATCCACTAGCCTTCGGGCATGCACTTCGCCCTGGTCCACGGCGCCTATCACGGCGCCTGGTGCTGGGACCGCCTTCGCACCGAGCTCGAGCGTGACGGGCACTCGACAAGCGCCGCCGATCTACCTTGCGACGATCCTCAAGCAGGCGCCGAGCGCTACGCGGAGTTGGTCATCCACCAGATTCCGCAAGGCACTGACGCTGTGCTCGTGGGCCATTCTCTTGGCGGGCTCACGATCCCCGTCGTGGCCTCATCGGCGCCAACCTTGATGACGGTCTACCTGTGTGCGCTGGTTCCCGTCCCAGGACTCAGCTTCGACGCGCTGCAAGCGAGCATCGGCACCGGCTTTCAGCCGTCGGAACCGGCGGTCGGATACCCCGACGGAAGTGCGTCGTGGCCGGAGACGGGCGCGATCGAGGTCTTCTATCACGACTGCGATCCGCAGATCGCCACAGACGCGGCCCGCCGCTTGCGCAGGCAGCATTGGCGCGTGACCCAGGAGGTGACGCCCCTGCGTGAATGGCCTGCGGTCAGGTCCGCTTACATCCTTTGCAGCCAGGACCGGATGGTGTCCTCCGATTACAGCCGGCGCGTGTCCCGCGACCTGTTGGGCGTCGAGCCGGTCGAGATGTCATGTGGACACTCGCCCTTCCTGGCGCAGCCGCAACAGCTCGCGGCCGTGCTGGAACGCGTGAGCGCGGAGGCGCGTGAAGCGTCAGCCGGCTAACCAATCCGTTTCGCTGCGGGAACTGAATCGGTGGACGCTCGCCCGCCAGATGCTCCTTGAGCGCGCCGACCTCGACGCCGTGACCGCGATCGAGCGGCTCGCCGGCATGCAGGCACAGTACTCGCCCTCCCCCTACATCGGCCTGTGGTCGAGGATTCGCGCCTTCAAGCGCGAGGAGCTCGAGGCCACCCTCGCCGCGAATCTCGTCTACAAGGCCACGCTGATGCGCGGGACGCTGCACCTGGTCAGCGCCCGCCAGTTCGATCTCTTCCGCCTGGCGTCCAGGTTTCCGCGGCACGTGTGGTCTGAAGGCCCCCGGCAGCTCGCCGAGCGCGGAGTCGACGTGGAGGCACTGCGCGAGGAGATCCTCGTCGCGCTCGACTCGAAGGCGCTGAAGAAGCCCGAGCTCGAGAAAGCCTTCCGTCACCGCGTCCCGGCCGACCTGCCCGACTGGGTGGCGTTCAGCGTCATTGTCTCGGTCGGGGCCGCGATCAACCATCACGAGGACGCCCGGTTCGGCCATTTCGCCGGCAGCCGCTACCGCCGCGCGCCGCTTCCAGTCGCGGATCCGGACGACGCGATGCGGGCGGTCGTGAAGTCCTACCTCGCCGCTTTTGGCCCGGCCACTCGCGCCGACCTTGCCCAGTGGCTCGGGCGCTCCGTCAGCCTGTTCTCCGCGGCGCTCGATTCGCTCGAGCTGGTCACATTCCAGGCCGAGGACGGCCGCAAGCTCGTCGACCTGCGCGAGGCCCCGCGCCCGGACGCTGACGTGCCGGCGCCTGTCCGCTTCCTTCCCAAGTGGGACAACCTCCTGCTTGCCTATGACCGGAGGGAACGCGTGCTCCCCGAAGCCCTCCGCAAGACGGTGATCAGGAAGAACGGCGACGTGCTGCCCACATTCCTGGTCGACGGCGTCGTGGCCGGGGCCTGGGAAGCCCCGCTTAGAGGTCCCGCCTCAATGTCGTTGACTCCGTTCACCACGCTCTCGGTCAAGAACCGCCGCGCGGTCGAACACGAAGCGGCGAACCTGCTGGCCTGGCTCCGCCCTGGTGCCGCCCCGGCCGGGGTCGCCTGGAAGCCCGTCTAAACCCCCGAAACGCCGTTCAAAACGGGTAACCTTCGGCCGGTGCCCGATCTGAGTCATCTCTGGCAGCGGTTCCTTCTCGCGAGCGCGCTCGTCGTGGGTCTCGCCATCGGCGTGGTGATGACCGTTTTCGGCTACAGCAACCTGGCCACGGTCAATGTCCGCTGGTCGGTCTTCCACGTCGATGGCGTCCCGCTCTGGACCGTCGCGATCATCCCCCTCGCCATCGTGCTGGTCGCCGGTACCGTGTACCACTGGATGGACGGCCTGCACCACTTTTCCGAGCACATGCGCCACCGGCGCCGCGTCCACGAGCTCGAGGCGGAGGTAGCGGCGCTCAGGTCGCACCTCGACCAGGCGCTCGACATGCCGGACCACTCCACCTCGCGGCTTCCGCAAAAGGCCGTGACAGCCGAAACGCCAGAGCCGCACATAGAGGTGGCTTCTTCCGCGCTGCTCGAGCCGGTGGCCAAGGCTGAGCCGGCCAACGGAGCGAAGAAGGTTCATCACCGCGCGAAGAGGGCCACCCTCGAGGTGATAGCCCAGCCTGCTCTCAGGCTTCCCTCCCCGATCACGACCAATGGCGGCCAGGAGACCGCCGCCCCCGAATCCGTACCCGAGATCTAGGTCCCACGTCCGACCGCCGGAGAGCCGGTCGCCTGGTCGTTCCAAACCAACAGGCGCCCGCCGACAAGGCACTACTCGAGCGCGATGCCATCGAGGAGCTCAGCCACCACGCCGATCCCTGGCGCGTGCTCCGCATCCTCTCCGAGTTCGTGGAGGGCTTCGACGCCTTGGGCGAGGTGGGGCCGGCGGTCACGGTGTTCGGTTCGGCGCGCGCGAAGCCGGAGGACCCCTACTACCAGCAGGGAATCGCCCTGGGCGCGGCGCTCGCCCGGCGCGGTTTCGCGGTCATCACCGGCGGGGGTCCAGGAATCATGGAGGCGGTCAACCGCGGCTGCCACGAGGCCGGCGGCCTGTCGGTGGGGTGCAACATCGAGCTACCGCAGGAGCAGTCGCTCAACAAGTACGTCGACCTCGGCGTCGAGTTCCGGTATTTCTTCGTACGCAAGAACATGTTCGTGAAGTACGCCCGCGGTTTCGTCATCTTCCCGGGCGGGATCGGCACTCTCGATGAGCTGTTCGAGTCGTTGACACTCGCCCAGACCGGGAAGATCGAGCATTTTCCGATCGTGCTCTATGGCACGAGTTACTGGAAGGGGCTGCTGGACTGGCTCAAGGACGTCGTGCTGACCGCCGGCGCAATTGGCGCGGACGACCTCAAGCTGCTGAGCTTCACCGACGACCCGGAGGAGGCCGCCGAGATGGCGACCCGCCCCCTTCCGGTGAAGGTCGACGAACCGCGCGAGCAGACCGGGGAAGGCAAGGCGGACCCGCTATAGCCACGAACCCTCCGCTCGACCTGTTCTTCCTCAACGACGGGGGCCAGACCGCGGACGTCGTCGCGCAGCGCATGGCCGCGTTCCTCGACGGCGCGACGAAGACGCTCGACATCGCGCTGTACGACCTGCGCCTGGCGGACTCGCCGTCCAACACCCTGTTTGCCGCATTCGACGGGGCCTTGAAGCGCGGGGTGCCGATCAGGCTCCTCTTCAACCAGGACCACGCGCAGGCCATCCCCGTCCCGCCGCCGCCCGAGATCGACTGGGCCTTCATCGACCGGCTGAGGGCGGCCGGCGTGCAGATCAAGCCCGTCTCCGGCGTCCCCGATCTGATGCATCACAAGTACGTGGTGCGCGACGCGGGCACCCCGGCGGCGGCGCTCCTCACCGGGTCGACGAACTGGACCAACGATTCGTGGAGCCGCGAGGAGAACGTCATCCTGACGATCGCATCGGGCGAGATCACCACTGCCTACCTGGCCAACTTCGAAGAGCTGTGGCAGAAGCCCGTGGTCGCCACGTCGGGTCGCATCTCGGCGGGTTGGTCGTCGCTTGCCGACGGCACCGAGGTCCGGCCCTACTTCTGCCCTGGGCGCGCCGACAAGCTTGTCCACGCCATGGCCAGGTCGCTCGCCACCGCGCAAAAGCGCATACGCATCTGCTCACCGGTGATCACCTCCGGACCGATCCTGGGCACGCTCGCAGAGGTCTGCGAGCATCCCGGCATCGATATCAGCGGTGTGTACGATCTGACGCAGATGGACGAGGTCGAGCACCAGTGGGCATCCCAGGGCACGTCGACCTGGAAGAGCACAGCGTTCCACACCATCACCTCCGCGGTCAGGTTTGGCGCGAAGCGTTCGACGCCTTACGCCAAGGGGACGGTGCATGACTTCATGCACGCGAAGATCCTGGTCGCCGACGACTACGTCTACACCGGCAGCTTCAACCTCTCGCACAGCGGCGAGATGAACGCCGAGAACGT